>NZ_JBTOPV010000019.1:0-76872 GCF_055284355.1 Pseudomonas sp. HP_01
GGCGCGCCGCCCGCCCACCGCGGCCGCGCGCGCGCCCGCGCCCCCCCCCCCCCCCCCCCCCCCCCCCCCCCCCCCCCCCCCCCCCCCCCCCCCCCCCCCCCCCCCCCCGCTCCTACAAGTTCTGCGCTAGCGCAGCGCTGACGTTCGGCGTTGGCCGGTCGTCGCCGCTGCGCAGTCGCGGAGGCTGTGCTTAAAACAATATCTTCGCCACATCCGCAAAGCGTTTGGCGAAGTGCGCGGTGATGCCTTCTTTCAGGTAATCCGGCAGTTCTTCAAAGTTGCCGCGGTTGGCTTCCGGCAGGATCAGTTCGTAGATCTTCTGCCGACGCGCCGCGATCACCTTCTCCCGCACGCCGCCAATCGGCAGTACGTGCCCGGTCAGTGTCAGTTCCCCGGTCATGGCCACGCCTTTTTTCGGCGCCTGATTACGCGCCAGGGACAGCAGCGCGCTGGCCATGGTCACGCCGGCACTTGGCCCGTCTTTGGGCGTCGCACCCTCTGGCACGTGCAGGTGAACGAAGGCTTCGTCGAAGAAGCTCTTATCGCCGCCAAACTTCGCCAGATTCGAGCTGACGTAGCTGTAGGCGATTTCGGCAGATTCCTTCATCACGTCGCCTAACTGGCCGGTGAGCTTGAAGCCGCGGTTGAGCGTATGGATGCGCGTGGCTTCGATCGGCAGCGTCGCGCCACCCATGCTGGTCCAGGCCAGGCCGGTGATCACGCCGGTGCCCGACAACACTTGCTCGTTGCGGAACACCGCCATGCCCAGCGAGGCTTCCAGCTCTTTCGGGCCGATTTTAACCACGGTGTCCGGGTTGTCCAGCAGCTTGACCACGGCCTTGCGCACCAGCTTGCCCAGCTGTTTTTCCAGCTGCCGCACGCCGGCTTCCCGCGCGTACCCTTCAATCACCGCGCGAAGTGCACTGTCGCTGATCATCAGGCTGTTTTTCGAGACACCGGCCTTGGCCAGTTGCTTGGGCCACAGATGGCGTTTGGCGATGGCGAGCTTTTCTTCGGTGATATAGCCGGACAGGCGAATCACTTCCATACGGTCCAGCAGCGGGCCAGGAATCGAATCCAGGGTGTTCGCGGTGCAGATGAACAGCACCTTCGAAAGATCCAGACGCAGATCAAGGTAGTGATCGAGGAATTCGACGTTTTGTTCCGGGTCCAGGGTTTCGAGCAGCGCCGAGGCCGGGTCGCCCTGGAAGCTCTGGCCCATCTTGTCGATCTCGTCGAGCATGATGACCGGGTTCATCACTTCCACGTCTTTCAGCGCCTGCACCAGCTTGCCCGGTTGGGCGCCGATGTAGGTGCGACGGTGGCCTTTGATCTCGGCCTCGTCGCGCATGCCGCCGACGCTGAAACGGTAGAACGGACGGCCCAGGGATTCTGCGATTGACTTGCCAACGCTGGTTTTACCTACGCCCGGCGGGCCGACCAGCAGCACGATGGAACCGGAGATTTCGCCTTTGTAGGCGCCGACGGCGAGGAACTCGAGAATGCGGCTCTTGATGTCATCAAGGCCGGCGTGGTGCTGATCGAGCACCTTGCGCGCATGTTTCAGGTCGAGCTTGTCGTCACCGAACACGCCCCACGGCACCGAGCTTGCCCAGTCCAGGTAGTTGCGCGTGACGGCGTACTCCGGCGAGCCGGTTTCCAGCACCGACAGCTTGTTGATCTCTTCGTCGATGCGCTTGCGTGCCTGCGGCGGCAGGGTCTTGCCCACCAGACGCTCTTCGAACTGTTCGATGTCAGCGCTGCGATCGTCCTTGGTCAGACCCAGCTCCTGCTGAATGACCTTCAGTTGTTCCTTGAGGAAGAATTCGCGCTGATGCTCGCCGATCTTGCGGTTCACTTCGGCGGAGATTTCTTTCTGCAGGCGAGCAACTTCGACTTCCTTGCGCAGCATCGGCAGGACTTTTTCCATGCGCTTGAGCACGGGCACGCAGTCGAGCACCTGCTGCAGTTCGACGCCCGTGGCGGAGGTCAGGGCAGCGGCGAAATCCGTGAGCGGGGAAGGATCGTTGGGGCTGAAGCGATTGAGGTAGTTCTTCAATTCTTCGCTGTACAGCGGATTGAGCGGTAGCAGTTCCTTGATCGCATTGATCAGCGCCATGCCGTAGGCCTTGACCTCATCGGTCGGCTCGTTAGGCTGGTGCGGGTATTCGACCTCCACCAGAAACGGCGGGCGGTGATGCTTGAGCCAGGTCTTGATGCGCACGCGGCTCAGGCCCTGGGCGACGAACTGCAGCTTGCCGTTTTCACGGCTGGCGTGGTGCACCTTGACCAGCGTGCCGTACTCCGGCAACGCCTTGGTGTCGAAATGACGGGGGTCGTCGGGCGGGGTGTCCATGAAAAACAGCGCCAGCGAGTGGTGATCAGACTTGCTGACCAGCTCCAGCGTTTCGGCCCAGGGCTCTTCATTGACGATGACCGGCAGCACTTGTGCGGGAAAGAAGGGACGATTGTGGATCGGGATGATGTACACCTGATCCGGTAGATTCTGGCCGGGAAGGGCGAGACGCTTACTGTCGGAGCCGAGGATTTCGTGCTCGTGATCGTCGTCCGGGTGCGGCTGGTTGGCGTCGGATTGCTGGTCGCTCATGGGGCACCTGCATAAATGGAGATGAGCCTTAGATGGGGCGCAAGGCCTCAGGTTTCAATAGCGTCGGTCGATAGCAATGACTAAGCACGCTGATTTAAAAACTTCTGTGGCGTTGCACCAGGCCGTGGTATCCCATAAGTGATCGCCACGTGCTTTGCTGGAAGTCCGTCTGAAATCGCTGACCGTCGATCTGTGGGCTACGCTGGAAATCATTGCCAAGTAGGCTCTCTGCGGGCCTCGTTGTCTGGAACACCTGTCATGCGCCACGTTTTTATTTCATTGTTGCTGGTTGTAACCGCGCTGCATGGCAATCTCGCCGGTGCGGCGAGCCTGACCGCGGAATTCGTCGATGCGCAGGGCAAGCCGCTCCCCGATGCGGTGCTCACCCTGCGCGGCGCAACTGCGCCGACGGCCGGGACGCTGAAAGCCGACATGGACCAGCGCGATGTGCAATTTGCCCCCCACGTGCTGGCGGTGCGAACTGGTACGGAAATCAGATTCCCCAACAGCGATCAAATCCGCCATCAAGTGTATTCGTTCTCGACGCCCAAGCGCTTCGAACTACGGTTGTATAAAGATACTCCGACGGCCCCTGTGCTTTTCGACAAGCCGGGCGTGGTCGTGCTCGGCTGCAACGTGCACGACAACATGATTGGTTATGTGTACGTCACCGACGATGGTTGGTTCGGCGTGAGCAATGACAAGGGCATGCTGAGCCTGGATCAAGTGCCTGCCGGTCACTACACCGTCACCCTCTGGCACCCCCAGGCCGCGGACATGCTGCCGGTGTCCGGTGGCGACATTGACATTCCCGCCGGCGGCCTCAAGCAACGGTTTAGCATTGCCGTGCAGCCCGACGCCGATAACACCCCCGCCGCGCCACCGTCCAGCGCGTTCGGCGATGCCTTTCATAAAGCGGCCCACGAATGAAGGTGCGCATCAGCTTCCAGGCGCGGATTGCCGGCGTGTTGATCATGCTGCTGCTGATCGTGGTCTTCGCCGTGTTTATTGCGGTGAGAGCTGCGACCCAGGACGCGGTGCGCAAACAGGCCCAGGCCCAGCTTGAGGTCGGCACCCGGGTGTTTGAAGGCTTGCTGGAAATGCGTGGCAAACGGCTGCGCGACGCCGTGCAATTGTTATCCACCGATTTCGGCTTCCGTGACGCCGTGGCGTCCGCAGACTCGGCGACCATTCGCTCGGTGCTGCTCAACCACGGCGCCAGAATCAACGCCAATGACATGTTTCTGCTGGGCATGGACGGCACGGTCATGGCCAGCACCGTCGCGCAGATCCCCGAAGGCTCGCCGTTCCCCTACATCCAGGCGTTGCGTGAGCTCAAGGGCAAGAACCAGTCGATGCTGATCGTGCCGTTGCAGGGCCAGCCTCACTTGCTGGTGGAAAGCACCGTGCTCGCGCCGTTGCCGATCGCCCGCGTGGTGATGGGCTTCAGCATGGACGGTGATCTGGCACAGGAACTGCGCTCGTTGAGCGGTTTGCAGGTGTCGTTTCTGTCGATCGTGCAAAAGCAGCCGGGCCAGATGATCAGCACCCAGCCAGCGCCGCTGTTCGACAGCCTGCGCGGGGTGATGATGAACCCGCCCAGCGACGAGATGCAGATGACCGAGCATCAGAGTCAGAGTTTTCTGAGCAAAACCCTGCGGCTGGGGAGCAACAGCGACAGTGAGGTTGTGGCCCTGCTGCAGAGCCCGCTGGATCAGGCCATGCAGGCATTCGCGCCACTGGATAAGACGCTGTTCTGGATCACTGTCGTGGCGTTGGCCTCTTCGCTGGTCGGCGCGTTGTTACTGGCGCGCAGCCTGTCGCGGCCGGTCAGTGCTCTGGCCCAGGCGGCCCGGCGTATTGGTGAAGGTGATTACGCCACGCCGGTGGTGATGGATCGGCGGGACGAACTGGGCCTGCTCGCCAGCGCTATCAATTCGATGCAGAGCGGGATCGCCGAGCGTGAGCTGCAGCTGGCGCACAACGCCTTGCATGATTCACTCACCGGTCTGCCTAATCGCGCGTTGGTCATGGAGCGCCTCGGCAGCGCAGTGGTTGCCCAACGGCCTGTGGCGCTGCTTTATCTGGGCATCGATAACTTCCGCGCGATCAGTGCCAACGTCGGTCTTGAGGGCGTCGAGCAACTGCTGCGGATCATAAGCGAGCAACTCCAAGAGCCGCTGCGTCCCGGCGATACGGTGGCGCGGCTGTCCGACAACGAATTTCTGCTGCTGGTGCAAAACGCCGAGACCGACAGCGCCGTCGCGGTGGCTGACCGGCTGCAGCGTTTATTGGTCAAGCCCCAGCGCATCGGCGAGCAGGACATCGCGATGGATGCCTGCATCGGCATCGCGGCCTATCCGGCCAATGGCGATTCGGCGACCGAGCTGCTCAGGCGAGCGTCTATTGCGCGGCAGGACGCGGCGCAGTTGCCGGGGCGTCTGCAGGTCTATGTGGACGGTCGGGATGTCGCTCACTTGCGCCAGATCAGCCTGATCCGCGACCTGCGTCAGGCCGCGCGCAACGGTGAACTGTCGCTGCATTACCAGCCCAAACTGGACATCCGCAACGGCCGGGTCACTCAGGCCGAAGCCTTGCTCCGCTGGCAGCACCCGCAATTCGGATCGGTATCGCCGGCCGAGTTCATCCTGTTGGCAGAACGCACCGGCAGTATTCAGATCCTTACCAACTGGGTGATCGAAGAAGCGCTGCGTCAATTGGCCGAGTGGGCACAGCGCGGTCTGGTTCTGCAGGTCTCGGTGAATATCTCGGCGGACGACCTGTTGGACGGCAATCTGCCTGACCGCGTTGCTGCGCTCCTCAAGCTGTACCGCGTGCCGGCTGAACAGTTGATTTTCGAGATCACCGAGAGCGCGATCATGCGCGAGCCCGAGCAGTCGCTGAAAGTGCTCAATCGCCTGCGCGAATTCGGCATCAGCCTGTCGGTGGATGACTTCGGCACCGGTTACTCCTCGCTGGCGCACCTCAAGCGGCTGCCGGTGCAGGAATTGAAGATCGATCAGTCTTTCGTGCGCGATCTGGATGAAACCAGTGAAGACGCCGTCATCGTCCGCTCGACCATCGAGATGAGCCACAACCTGGGCCTGAAGGTGGTCGCCGAGGGCGTCGAGTACGAACACAGCCTGCGTTTACTGGAGCGCTGGCACTGCGACACCGCGCAGGGTTACCTGATCAGCCGGCCGCTGAGTGCGAGCGCATTCGAAGCCTGGATCGCCCAGGCCCAGCTTCCACCTCGTATGACGATGCATTGATGGAACAGGGACTTATGGCACGAACTCTTTCGACGTGTTTGAGCCCCGTGGTACTGGCCAGTGTGGTTGGGGCCTGCGCGGCGTGGGCTTCACCAGCGGCCGAGGCCGAGCAAGGCCGGCTGATTGCTACCGGCGGCGCCAGCAGCATTGAAGGCGGCGCAGGCGGCGGAATCATTCCCTGGGCCATGCTGGCCGGGTATGACGAGCAGGGCGAGTGGGGCGGCAACGCGTTCGCGACCCATGTCGACTTGCCGGACTACACGCTCGATGTGGTCGGCGCTGCGGCGTCCTACGGTAATCGCGTGGAGATTTCCTACGCCCACCAACGCTTCGATCTGGGATCACTGGTCAGCAAGCTCAACCTTCCGGAAGACAACCTCACCCAGGACATCTTCGGCGTGAAGGTCCGCCTGTTTGGCGACCTGATCTACGATCAGCTGCCGCAGGTTTCAGCGGGCCTGGAATACAAACACCAGAACGATTTCCTCATCCCCAGTCTGGTCGGCGCCAAGCGGGATTCGGATGTCGAGGGCTACGTCACGGCGAGCCGTCTGTTCATGGGCGCGGCCTTTGGCTACAACGTAGTGGTCAACGCCGGCTTGAGGTACAGCCGCGCCAACGAAACCGGTTTGATGGGCTTTGGCGGCGACCGGCGCGATACCCGCAGCGTACTGAAAGAGGGCGGCGCAGCCATCCTGTTCAACCCGCACTGGGCGGTGGGCATGGACTACCGCGAGAAGCCCGATAATCTGTCGTTCGCCGGCGAAAGCGACTGGGCGGACTTCTTTGTCGGCTGGTTCCCCAACAAGCATGTTTCCGTAGTGCTGGCCTACGCCCGGCTCGGTGAAATCGCCACGCTGGACAACCAGAACGGCACCTACCTTTCTGTGCAGGGGAGTTTTTGATGGGACGGTCTTTGTGGCTGGTCGTCGGGCTCAGTCTGTCGTTGCTGGTGGGGTGCGCCCAACAGCCGCCCAAGGACGACAGCCTTTATCAGGACCTGGGCCAGCGCGCCGGCATCCAGAAAATCGTCGAAGGCATGCTGCTGCACATCGCCCAGGATGACCGCATCTATAAATACTTCGCCAAGGTCGACATCGTCAGGGTGCGCGACAAGCTGGTTGAGCGGTTCTGCGTCGAGGCAGGCGGGCCATGCACGTACACCGGTGACTCCCTGGAGGAAGTGCACAAGGGCATGAAACTCAGCCGCAGCGATTTCAACGCGCTGGTTGAGGACCTCATTGCTGCGATGAACGAGCAGCACATTCCGGTCCCGACGCAGAACCGCTTCATTGCTCGACTCGCGCCTCAGCGTGGGGAGGTAATCGAGAAGTAGGAGTGAAAGGGGACGAGTGAAAGGGGACAGATTAATTTACGGTGAAGCGTTGTAAATAAATCAGTCCCCTTTAGCGGTGAGTCCCCTTTAGCGAAACCACTTTTCAATGCGCAGAAAAAAAGGCGGTCACCTCACGGGACCGCCTTTTCTGTTACTGCACGACACTAATCAGTGAAGCGGATCAATCCGGCAGTTTGTAGGCGATAACGTAATCGCCCTGTTTGGTGCCCAGCGAACCGTGACCGCCTGCAACGACCAGCACGTATTGCTTGCCGTCCTTGCCGGTGTAGGTCATCGGCGTGGTTTGAGCGCCTGCTGGCAGACGGCCTTCCCACAACTGCTTGCCGTTACGAACGTCGTAGGCGCGCAGGTATTGGTCCAGCGTTGCGCTGAGGAACGACACACCGCTGGCGGTGATGAACGTGCCGCCCAGGCTTGGAACGCCCATGGTCAGCGGGATCGGAACCGGCGCGCTGTCACGCACGGTGCCGTTCTTGTGCTTCCAGATGGTCTGGTGGTTGGTCAGATCGACCGCTGCCACGTAGCCCCATGCTGGCGCCTGGCAAGGCAGGCCCATTGGCGACAACAGCGCTTCGAGGATGACACCGTAAGGGGCGCCCTTGTTCGGCTGCACGCCTTCGGTTTCGCTCTTGCGACCCGGGCCGCCTTCGACTTCGGCCGCCGGTACCAGTTTGGAACGGAACGCCATGTAGCTCGGGTTCACGAAAGCAATCTGACGCACCGGATCGACCGAAATGCCGCCCCAGTCGAACACGCCGAAGTTACCCGGATAGACCAACGTGCCTTGCAGCGACGGTGGAGTGAACGGGCCTTCATAACGCAGGGATTTGAAGTCGATGCGGCAGAGCATTTGATCAAACGGCGTCACGCCCCACATGTCGCGCTCTTTCAGCGGCGGCGGCATGAAGTTCAGATCGGACTTCGGCTGGGTAGGCGACGTGTGATCGCCGGCAACAGCGCCCTGGGGTACAGGGATTTCGTTGATTGGCACGATGGGCTGACCGTTGCTGCGGTCCAGCACATAGATGCTGCCTTGCTTGGTCGAGGCCAGAACAGCAGGCTTCACGCCGTCAGCGGTCTTCATGTCCATGAGCGTTGGCTGACCGCCGACGTCCATGTCCCACAGGTCGTGGTGAGTGAACTGGAAATGCCATTTCACGTGACCGGTGGCGATGTCTAGTGCGACCAGACCTGCGCTGAATTTCTCGGACGCCTCGGTGCGGTTGCCGCCCCACTGGTCAGGCATCTGGTTGCCCATCGGCAGGTAGAGCATGCCCAGCTTTTCGTCGACGCTGAACATCGACCACATGTTGGGCGAGTTGCGGGTGTAGGTCTTGCCTTCGGCAAGCGGCGTGGTGTCGTCCGGATTGCCGCTGTCCCAGTTCCAGACCAAACGGCCTGTGTGCACGTCGAACGCACGGATCACGCCCGAAGGCTCGTCGGTGGAAAGGTTATCGGTGACGTGACCGCCAATGACCACGAGGTCTTTGGTCACTGCCGGTGGCGATGTCGAGTAGTAACCGCCCGGTGCGTAAGTGCCGATGTTGGCGCTCAGGTCGATGGAGCCGTTGGTGCCGAAGTCTTCACACATCTTGCCGGTGTCGGCGTTCAGGGCGATCAGACGGGTGTCGGCGGTCGGCAGGAAGATACGACGCGGGCAGGCATTGGCTGCGCCGGCAACCGCTGGAGCAGCAGGGCTTTGCGCAGGTGCGGCAGCGTCGGTCGGCGCGGTGGCAGCGTAGGCGGCGTCATCGTGATACGACACGCCACGGCAGGTCATGTGCGCCCAACCCTTGAAGTTGGCTGCCTTGCCGCTGCTGATCTTCGGATCGAAGCGCCAGATTTCCTTGCCGGTGTCCGGGTCCAGTGCGATGACCTGGCTGTGCGGCGTGCAGACGTAGAGCATGCCGTTGACTTTCAGCGGGGTGTTTTCGGCCGTGGTTTCACCCGGATCGTTCGGACCCGGAATGTCGCCCGTGCGATAGGTCCACGCCGGGACCAGCTTGCTGACGTTGTCCGGAGTGATCTGCGACAGCGGCGAGTAGCGATCACCGAAGGCGGTGCGGCCGTAGGACTGCCAGTCGCCGTCAGGCATGGCCGGGGCGGCGCTGGTGGTGCCGGCGGTTTCGCGGTCCAGCTGGCCTTTGATTTCACCCGGGTTGGTGAACTGGCTGGCCAGTGCGGCGATGCCCGCGACAATCACGGCGGCGCCCAATGCGCGCGTACCGGCATCGCCGACCTGGCCACGCAGGACCGGACGACGGAACCATGGCAGCAGCATCACGATGCCCAAGGCAAACCAGAGTGCCAGGCGCGGCACCAGCTGCCACCAATCCAGGCCCACTTCCCACAATGCCCACACGGTACTGGCGAACAACACCAGTGCGTACAGACCGAATGCCGCGCTGCGACCCATCATCAGCAGGACGCCGGTGATGGCGAAGCCGATGCCGGCCAGGAGGTAGTAAAGCGACCCGCCCAGCGTCAGCAGTTTGATGCCGCCGACCAGCAAGGCCAGACCCATTATCAGAATCACCAGCCCGAGCAAGCTCGGAAGCAGGCGACCCTTACCGAAAGCACCCTCAGTGCTCATAAGTGTTGTACTCCGTAACGATGTGGTGGTTAACGCGTGTTGGCGTGAAGGCGCGGCGGTTAAGCCAGGCCTTCAATGCCGATGCCTGGATGCAGACGGACGAGTGCTGATCAGAATGAGGACTGGATTTTCAACCCCGCGACCAGTGCGTCATCAACCTGATTCACGCCGCCCGGATGACGGATGAATTGCAGGTTCGGGCGCACGGTCAGCCAGTTGGCGACGTGCACGCCGTAGTAGATCTCGGCGTTGTATTCGGTGTCCTGCACAGGCAGGAACGCCGGATCGTTGTAGTCCGAGACGCCTTCGGCCTGATTGCGCAGGTTGATGTTCTTGCGGTACGCCGGGTTGACGTGGATGCGGCTGATGCCGACGCCGATGTCATCCTCGGGGCGCGCGTCGAACGGGCCCTTGTACGTCGCGCCGAGGGCAACGAAGTTGTCGATCATGTTGGTTTTCTTGTCGTGCAGCGTGCCGTTGGCGAACAGGCTCAGGCCCCGGCTGTTGTCGCTGGCCTCGCTGGTGACTTGCTGGCGCAGGGTCAGCCACATGCCGTGTTTGCTGGACGACGGGGCGTAGTCATCGCCGCTCCGGGCGGCGTATCCGCCGTTGCTGTCCTTGTAGACGTCGCTGCTGTCGGCAGTGCTGTAGTAGTAACCGGCGCGGTATTCGCCCGGCAGGCCGTTGACCTTCGGCGACCAGACCACCTCGACCGGCAACACGGCGCCCTTGGTGCCGCTGCCGCTGAGTTTGAAGGCGTTGTCGTTTTCAAGATTCGACGGGTTCTGTTCGAACGCACCAACCTGCACGAACAGTTCAGGGCTCAGCTGATATTTGACGCGTATTGCCCACTGGCTGACCGGCCAGTTGTACCAGATCCCGCCGTCCCAATTGCCGACCTGGGAGCCGCACAGCGCCAGGTTCTGGAAGTCGCACGGAAAGGTGTTGAAATCTTCGCCTTCGTTGAACCGGCCGACCTTGACGCTGAGCGTCTGGTCGAGAAATTTCTGCTGGTACCAGAGGTCGGTCAGGCGCGTGACGCTGCCTCGGCCCCAGACTTCCTGGGACGACGAAATGGTGCCGGTGCGCGGATCGCCCACACGGTCATTGCTGATGTTATCGCCGTTGCGATTAGTCAGGGTCAGCTGAAATTCGGCGTCGTGCCAGCCGAGGATCTTCTGCAGGTCCATGTGCGCACCGAGGGCGAACTGGTCGCTGTAACGGGTCGCCTTGTCATGGTTGTAACCGCCGTGCAGATTTGAGCCCACCTCGACCACGGAATCGAGCTTGAAGTCGTAGCCCCGTTCGGAGAGCTCGCTGCGCTTGCCGCCCCAGTCACCCAGCATCCATGGTGACGTGCTATCGAACGCCGGCTCGGCATGGGCGCAGCTCGCAAACCCCAGCGCGGCAAGGCTCAGCGCGCTGGCATGACGAAGGGCTCGGGACGATGTGCAGGTCGGGGTGCAGATCGGGCGTTTCAGATGACGGGGCATAGGGCGTGAGGTCTTTTCTGAGTTATTCGAGAGCAAAAGGCGATGCCGCTCGCAACGCTTTGGAGGCGCATTGCAAGGTCTTAACAAATGACGAATTAACCGTTTCAGCGTTTAGGGCGGCGATGATAGGACGCTAACGATTTTTTAAAAAGTCAAAATTGCGACATGGATCGTTGCGATCGGCGTAATAGTGGCGGGGAGTCCGGGTAGCGCTGTCCATCGTCTGGCCCGGGTGTATGCTTTGTAAGAGAGCAGGTTGATGTCCCGCCGACCCTTACAGAGGGAGCGGGGATGGGGGTTTAGAAAAGGGGTCTCCAGATTGTAGGATTTTGCGGCGTGGCGGCTGGCGCGACCCAAATGCAGGACTGGCTTTAGCCGGGAAGAGACCGGTTCGAACACCGTAGATGTACGGCGTGGCAGATGATGCTTTCCCGGCTGAGGCCGGTCCTACTCAGTGAGGGGCCCGTTGGGGCCGCTCAAGTTGCGGCGTTACCGTTCAGGTGTGCGCTCTAAAATGTCGTCCGGAGCCCGACTTCGACACTGCGGCCTTCAGCCGGGGCGATGTCGCGCAGAATGGAGCTGGCGTAGCGCACGGTCTGATTGGTGAGGTTCTCGCCGCTGACGAACGCCAGCCACTGACTGCCACCCACCTTGAAGGTGTAGCCGGCACTGGCCCCCAGCGTCGTGTACCCGTCGGTGCCGGTTTCGTTATCCGGCACGCGCCGTTGCGAAGCAGCGTGTTCGAGGTCGATCCTCGCTTGCCACTTGTCCACTTCCCACAACAATCCGCTGTTGAGCCGCAAAGGGGCGATGCGCGGCAGGGCCTCTCCGGTATCCAGGTTCTTGGCACGGGTGTAATCGCCGGACAGCTCCAGGGCGAAATTGCCATACCGGGTTTCGCCGAGCTTCCAGTGATCCTTGGCCTCGAAACCGGCAAACCGAGCGCGCACACCTGAGTAGGTGTATTCGGGGATGCCATCAGGGTCTTCAGCGCCTTCATCGTTTAAGGTCCGGCCGCTGCCCAGCAGTCCGATGTAGTTGGAGAAGTGGCTGTAAAACACGCCAACACTTCCTTTATGGATACCGTTGTCGAAGCGCAGCGCCAGATCGCTGGAAACGGCTTTCTCTTTGGACAGGTCGGCATCCCCGACTTCGTACGTGCCAGTGGCGACGTGAGCGCCATTGGCATAGAGCTCATAGAACGTCGGCGCTCGCTCGGTGTAGCCAAGGGTCGCCGCCAGCGACCAGATCGGCGTCAGCGTGTAAACGGCACCGGACGAAACGCTCCCTGCAGTAAAGCTGCTTGAGCTGTTGGCGTTGGCGAATCGCTCGTTGCCCCCGCCGTCCGGGTCCACGGTGGAGTGTTCAATGCGGCCACCCAGGCTGAGCTTCAGGCGGTCAGTGGCCTGCAGCTCTTCCAGAATGAACAAGGCACCGGCGTCAGTATCGGTCTGCGGGACGAAGGCCTCTTCGCCAAGTGCTGAAAACTCGCTGCGCGTCACTTGGGCGCCGACGATGCCTTCAACCGGGCCGATTGGCTGATGCCGGGCTTCGACGCGGGCTTCATAGCCCTTGTTCTTGAACGTGGTGCCGACTTCGCCGTCTTCGATTTCCATGTGCTTGTAATCGGTATAACCGGCGTCGAGTTTTACCGAGCTGAACAGGCCGGAGAGATTGCGGATCTCGGAGGCAAATGCGTAGTGGTCCTGCTTCATGCGGATGCGCACGCCTTGCTCGGCAGGCGACCCGTAATTGGAGTCGTAATTGCTGTAGGAAAGCCCGGCGTAACCGTCGTCCCAAGTGTAGGAGCCTCCGACCGCGCCTCCGTCCTGTCTCCCATCGCTGTTGCCAAGGCGGTGTTTTTTGTCGCCGTCTTGCGGATCCCGCGCGCGTTCATCGGCGGTGCGGGCATACCCCGGGATCTTCAGGTCGTTGAACTCCCGCGCGTTGGCGTCCAGGTGCAACGCAAAAGTGCCATTGCCCGCTTCCAGCTTGCCCGCGCTGCTGCGGGTTGTGTCGGCACCGCCATAACGCAACTCACCCGCGCCCTGAATGCCCTCGATGGCTTCGCTGGGGATGCGGTTGTCGAACGTGTTGACCACGCCGCCGATGGCGCTGCCCCCGTAAAGCAGCGCTGCAGGGCCGCGCACGATTTCAATGCGGTCGACGTTGACCGGATCCAGCGGCACCGCATGATCGTAAGACAACGAGGAGGCGTCCAGCGCGCCGACGCCGTTTCGCAGAAGCCGGATGCGATCGCCGTCCAGCCCCCGGATGATCGGCCTGCTCGCGCCCGGTCCGAAATAGGAGGATGAGACGCCGGGCTGTTTGTTCAACGTCTCGCCCAGGCTGCCTTTCTGTTGCAGGGTCAGCGCATCGC
Organism: Pseudomonas sp. HP_01; assembly: GCF_055284355.1. Classification (NCBI taxonomy): domain Bacteria; kingdom Pseudomonadati; phylum Pseudomonadota; class Gammaproteobacteria; order Pseudomonadales; family Pseudomonadaceae; genus Pseudomonas; species Pseudomonas sp. HP_01. The sequence continues at coordinate 13,704 of NZ_JBTOPV010000019.1, forward strand.
CGGTCAGTACAGTGCTTGGCGAGGCAAGTTGATCGCTGCCCAGCGGGTTGGCGGTGATGATTTGCGGCTCCACCTCGATGGCGTACGCAGGTGAGGTGATCAGCAATGCGGCAGCAAGCGGCGTCAGGCGCCACGGACGGATTTGTGAGAGACGGGACATGCGACGTTTCCTTGAACAACGATTCAAAAGATGCGATTTGTAATTGTTATAACATAACATCAAAAGAGCAATCATTTTGAAATCGGTCGCCCTCGTCGGCTGCTTGCAGTCTTCACACTGACTACGGCGTCCGTTAAGGTGCGCAGCTCGCGAAACCTCTTGTCCAACCAGCCCGTCCCCTCAGCGTCCATAGGCCCGCCATGACCACACCCAACAACAACCCGCTGCACGGCGTGACCCTGGAGCAGATCCTCATCGCGCTGGTCGAGCATTACGAGTGGTCGGGCCTGGCCGAGCGGATCGACATTCGCTGCTTCAAGAGCGACCCGAGCATCAAGTCCAGCCTGACGTTTCTGCGCAAGACACCTTGGGCGCGGGAGAAGGTCGAAGGGTTATACATCAAGCTGGCGCGCACCAAGCGGCCCTGACTTGACCTGAATCGCCGATTGCCAAGGACTGATCCGAATGCCCAGCCCCATGTTGCAGCTATCTCCAGGCGGGCGCCGCTTTGTCATCACGGCGGCCATGCTCGGCTGGCTCGGGCTTGTGGTGCAGCTCTATCTGATTCTCTGGGGGCGATGGATCGACCACGCCAGCCTCCTCGGCGGACTGGTGCGCTTCTGCAGCTTCTTCACCGTGGTGACCAACACCCTGGTGGCGGTGGCGCTCAGCTGCGCCGTCATTGACCGGCATTCGGCGGGTTATCGGTTCTTCCGTTCCCCGATTGTCTGCGCCGGCATCACCACCAGCATCATTCTGGTGAGCCTTGCTTACAACCTGCTGCTGCGCCATCTGTGGACACCCGAGGGCTGGCAGTGGATAGCCGACGAATTGCTGCACGACGTCATGCCGCTGCTGTTCCTCGGCTACTGGTTGTTCTTCGTGCCCAAAGGCCTGCTGAAGCCCCGACATGTGCTGATGTGGATGCTGTATCCCGTCGTCTATTTCGGCTATTTGTTGTTACGCGGAAATGCCTTCGGCGACTACCTCTATCCGTTTCTCGACATCGGCACGCTGGGCGTCGCTAAAGCCCTGACCAACGCGTTGGGCGTGCTGGCGGGTTTCGTGGGTATCGGACTGGTCGTGCTGATGATCGACAGAGTATTAGGGCGCAGAGCGCAAGGGTAACCCCCAAGGCTGACGCCCATCCTGTAGGAGCGCGTAGGCCTCATTCTTCGTCCGAACCGTCCGCGCGCCAGTAGCCCGCCGCTTTGACAGCCGCTTCGTCCAGCTTGAGCTCATCCAGCAGCACCCGCCGCACTTTGCGCGACAAGGACGACTCGGTCGCCACCCAGGCATACAAGCTGCCTTGCGGCAGGGTCAATTGGCGCGTGACTTCAACCAGATCCTGCTCGCCACGTACCACCCAGATCACCTCGATCTGCGCATCACTGGTCAGCGCCTGGCGCTCCGCCGGGTTATCGATTTCGACCACCACCAACGCACGCCGAGCGGCCGGCAATGCCTCCAGCCTGCGACCGATGGCGGGGAGGGCCGTCTCATCGCCGATCAGCACATAGCTGTCGAACATGTCCGGCACGATCATCGAACCCCGAGGCCCGGCGATATTCAGCGTTTGCCCGGCTTGAGCCTGAGCCGCCCAGGTCGCCGCCGGACCGTCGCCATGCAGCACGAAATCGATGTCCAGTTCGCCGGACTGCGGGTCGTAACGACGAGGCGTGTAATCGCGCATCGCCGGGCGCGGGCCTTCAGCGTTTTGCAGGGGCGCATTGCTGTCCAGCGCCCCCTGCTCTTCGGGCGTGGTGGCGAACAACAGTTTGACGTGGTCATCGGTGCCCAGACTGATGAACCCCTCAAGCTCCGGCCCGTGCAAGGTGATGCGGCGCATGCGCGGGGTGATGTCGGTCACCCTCAGCACCTGCAGCGTGCGACGTTTGATCTCGTGGCTGACGCGGTGAATTCCCTGGGGTGCATTCATTCAGATTTCTCCGCAGCAGGTTGTTGGCCGTCGACAATGGCTTTTGCGGTGTCGTTCAGCAGGTCGCGAACCCGCAGAATTTCTTCAGGGTTCCAGCGGCCGTGGTGCATCTGCAGCGAGTGACGCAGGTTGTGCACGGCCTCGTGGATTTCCGGCGGCCGATCATGGCCGCGCAACGAGCGTTTGCTGACTTCGATGCGCATTTTCACGCCATCCAGCGCGACGGCCTGTTCGGTCAGGAACTGCTGGCCTGCCTCGGTGATGCGATAGCGCTTCTTGCCGCCATCGGCATCGCCCTGAATCAACTCGCTCTCTTCCAGAAAGGTCAGCGTCGGGTAGATCACGCCCGGGCTTGGGCTGTAGGCGCCGTCGAACAGCGCTTCGATCTGGCGAATCAGGTCATAACCGTGGCACGGCTGATCGGCGATCAGCGCCAGCAGCATCAATTTCAGGTCGCCTGGGGCGAATACCCGAGGCCCACGGCCGCCGCGTTCACGGCCGGTACGTTTCTCGAAACCATCGCGGCCGTCGCCGTGCTCGCCGAAGTGAGGGCGGTGGTGGTGAGGGTGATCGTGTGAATGGTCTTTCATGTTTTTTCATCTCTGGGTACAAGTTAGATATACCTTAAGATATATCTTATTGTTTCCACAAGACGCGTTAAGACGAACGGTTGTTGGCCGGGTTCCACGGATGAACTCAGTGACTTCGGGCTACAGGCGCGACGCCACCTGTGTAGGAACGGGGGCCTTGCACTGGGTGAAAGTGCCCGGCTCCAGATAGGGATTGAGGATTGGCGCCATGCCTTTGAGCACTTGCACCGGCAGGGCGGAGGTGAATTTGAAGCTCTCGGCGGCGCGTCCCGGGACGTACGCCGTCAGCGTGCCGTAGTGGTTGTCGCCGATGAAAAACACGAAAGTTGCGGTGCGGTTGATAGCCTTGGACGCCAGGATGCGCCCGCCTGCGCCAATGCTTTCGATACGGTTGTCGCCGGTGCCTGTCTTGCCGCCCATGGCCAGCACGCTGCCGTCATGGGTTTTGAAACTGCCGGACACGCGCCTTGCCGTGCCAGCATCGACCACCTGCGAAAGCGCCTCGCGCATCGCCGCAGCGACTTCCGACGGCAGCACACGCTTGCCTAGTTCGGGGTTGTTGATCAGCTGGGTTTCGTACGGCGTCTGCGCGGCGAAATGCAGGCTGTCGATGCGCAGCACCGGCAGGCGAATGCCATCGTTCTGAATGATGCCGATGAGTTCGGCGAGCGCGGCGGGTCGATCGCCGGAACTGCCAATCGCAGTCGCCAGCGATGGCACCAGATGATCGAACGGATACCCGAGCCGTTGCCAGCGCTGGTGGATATCCAGGAACGCTTCGATTTCCAGCATCGTGCGAATACGGCTGTCGCGAGCGCTCTTGTGCTGGCTCTTGAACAGCCAGCTGTAGACTTCCTGACGCTCGAAGCGGCTGGCGGCGACGGCGTCCTTGAACGTGGCGTCCGGGTTCTGCAGCAGATACCCCACCAACCACAGATCCAGCGGATGAACGCGGGCGACGTAGCCTTGATCCGGCAGGTCGAACTTGCCGGGCCCGTAGGCGAAATAAAGTTCGTCCAGGCGCTTTTCGGTGAGTGCCGTCTTGCCCTTTTCCCCGGCCATGTGCGCCCTCACGAACGCATTGAACGCGCTTTGCGAGGCGTCCGGCAGTAGATAGCGATGGACCGCAGCGAGACGGCTTGCCGCGGGATGCACGCCGTCGAGAAACGTATCGAGCCGGTCCTGTGTTGATTTGTTTTTGTAGCGCTTCCAGAAGCGCAACAGGAATGACTTGCCCTCGCGGTCGGCGAAATCGGCCAGGTATTCCTGACGCCTCGGATCACTGTCGTCCTTGAGCAACACCGCGCTGTTGTTGGGCCCTTGATAGGTGGTGTAGCGCACCAGATCACGCATCAGGCGAATGAACGGCAAGTTGATCGACTCGCGCAATGCCTCGCGAAGGGTGGGGTTGCGAGCGTTGTCCTCCCGGCGAAAATTATTGAAATGGTGCAGGCCGCCGCCGGTGAAAAAACTTTCGCCGGGGCTGGCCGAATACTGCCGATCGAGAGCGGCAGCGAGCATCTTCGAGAGGTCGCGGTCGTTGTTCTGGATCAGGTAATCCACTGCCCAGCGGCTGAGGCGGTCGGACTCCTCAACCGGGACTTTCTTCAGAGCGCTGTTGGGCAGAGCGGCGTACTTTTCGTGCAGCTCGGCGATGATCTGCAAGTACGTCGTCAGTACGCGCATCTTGGCCGTCGAACCCAACTCCAGCTTGCTGCCCTCGTTGATGTCGAACGGCTGATCGGTGCTGTCAGTCTGCACCCGCACCCGCGAGCCATCCGGGTCGCGCTCGAAAAGGGTGAAGCTGTAACGCACCGCCTGGGTGCTGGTGGGTGTCAGCAGGTGCTCGCCGAGCAAACCCATCTGACCGGCAAATTCAGGCTTGGCGAGGTCGCGCAGGTACTGACCGACGCTGACCTGCAGGTCGTTCTGCAGCGTGCTGGTGGCCGACAGGTCCAGGCGATCGAGGTCATAAAGGGAGCGGTTGAGCATGTTCGACAGCCGGGTGCGCGCGACGGTGATACCTTTGTTGCTCTCAATCGGCTGCACCGTCGGCTGCTGCACCCAGTCGCGATAGGTCACGCTGGCGGCCAGAGCGGCGTCGGCCAGCGGTTGATCGATGACATTATTCTGTGCGAGCACGCGCAGATGGCTGTCAGTCAACTCCGCGAGTTCCTTGCGGCCCTTCGCCAGAAAGTGCGAGGGCCTGCGCTGGGCGATCACCAGCGACAGAACTTCGCGCAGCGCCAGCCCCTGCGCCGCCAAGGTTTTTTCGTCCTTCGCCGCCGAGGCCAGCAACTGGTTGGTGCGGTCGAAGTCCGCGCCGTACCAGACCCGCAATCCTTCGGCCATGCCGTGGACTTCGCCATGACCGGGGACCGCCGACAGCGGCACGCTGTTGAGATAGTCCCGCACCACCCGCTGCCGCGCCTCAAGGGTCTGCTGCCCCGGCTGATAGGCGCGAACGCTGGCGGACACCATCTGACGAATCTTCTCGCTGCCCGACAGCGTCAGGCCATCCGGCGAGTGCCGGTACTTCTCCAACTGAGTGGCCAGGGTGCTGCCACCGGCCGATTGCCCCGGCAATCCCACCATCTTCGCCAGTTGGGACAGCGCCGCCTTGAAGAACCTTGGCCAGTCCACCGCCGGGTTGGCCAGCGGCCGCTGATCATCCAGCAAGTCGCGGTTCTCGATGAACAGCAGGCTGTTAACCAGCACTGGCGGGATGGCGGCGAAGCTCGGATACAACTGCTGCGGGTAGGTGTATTGATACAGGGGCGCGGCGCGACAGTCAGAAATGGTCAGGCCGGACTGAATCTTCTCCTGATACGGCACGAAGAAACCGCGCTTGGCGTAGGACAGAAGCTCAGGGGAAAACCGCGCCTGGGCGCTGATCAGGTAGTCACGTTTGAGCAGGCGCGGCAGGAATTCGCCGAGGGCGGAATAGCCCAGACGTTTGTCAAAAGGTCCGTCACCGGGATACACAATCGCGCCGCTGGGACCGGCTTCGACGGAGTAGCTCAGGCCTTGGGCCAGATGACTGAACTCCTGGGCCTGCAAGCGGGAGCTGCGCACCTCGGTCGAGACCACAAATCCCAGGATCACTGCTGCCATCAGCACCGCCGCCAGCAGAAACCGCCACACGTAACGCCGTGGGCGAGCATGGGCTGGCACTGATCCGTTCCCCTGACTGTCAGCCTTGACCACAGCCTTCTTCGTATCGGAATGCCAAAGAGCGCCCATATCGTAAGCCCGGTCCAGCCTGCACATCGCACTGATACAAGCGTAGACGCTGGTGGGCGCGGAGGGGATTTTGTGCGCTGGGGCGTGAAATCTTTCCGATGTACAACCTCCGTCCCGGACCGCGCTGGATCCGATCGAAGGAGAGGATGGAGGCTTGGAACCGTTTGAAACGGGGTGAGGTGCCGGCCGCTAACTGGCGGGTGAGGGGCCCATCAAACCTCCACCATCCGCGCCGCCTTCGGACTGCCCAACCGCTTGTTCAACTCCAGCCAGTTCGACAACAGCAGCATCAACCCAAGGCCGAGCAACGCGGTGATCACACGCATTTGCCAGGCATCGTCCGCCAGCGCGTTGGCCATGTCGGCCAGCGGGGCGAGGAGGACGCCAAGGCAGAAGATTTCCAGCGAATAGCGGCCCATCCGGCAGGTCTGCTGGACAGGCCAGTTGTCGAGCCAGGTCATCGACGTCGGCAGCGTTTTTGCGACGACATACACCAGCGCAAGGAAATGCAGCAGGCGCACCGGAGACAGGTCTGTCTTGCTGATCGGGTAGATCAATTCAGTGAGCGCGGTAGGCAGGAGCGCATCATGCACGTAAGGAAATTTCCACAGCACGGTGATGACGCCGGCCAGCAGCAGGTAAGCCGCCGCTATGAGAAACAGCGGCTGTTGCCAAAGCGGCCGAATAGGGGCGATCACGATTGGCGCCCGTTGGGTATGCAAGACAAAGGCCCCGCCGAGCACGAAGATCAACTGCCAGGCGACCGGGTTGAAATACCAGTAACCGCCGCCTTCGTAGGCGCTCAGGTTCCAGCCGAGCAGCGGCACCATCAGGTACAGCGCGATCGACAGGCCGATCGCCAGCGCCGCGTTGCGCAGCAGAATCGGCAGGATCAACGGCAACGAACCCATCAGCAGGATGTACAGCGGCAGCGGGTCGGTGAGGTTGGGTTTGAAGCGCAGCAACAATTCATCGGCCAGGGCCTGCTGCGGGTTGCCGACGAAATACTCCAGGCCCATCTCCCGCACCATGTCACGGGTCTCGACGTGATTGTTGGCGACGAAAACGATGCCCATCAGCAGCGTCAGCAAGAAGATGTGCGCGACGTACAGCACCCATGTACGCCGGAGGATACGCAGGCAAGCCACCACGTAACCGTCACGCTGGGCTACGCGACCGTAGGCGAGCACAGCGGCATAGCCTGCGAGAAACACAAACACCTCAGCGGCGTCGCTGAAACCGAAATTGCGCAGCGTCAGTTGCGCGAAAGGGTTGGCCGGCACGTGATCCCAAAAAATGAAAATCAGCGCCAGACCCCGAAAGAAGTCGATCCGATGGTCGCGTCCATTCGTCATGACGGTGGGCCTTGCAAAGGTGTTTATAGAAGAGGGGCCAGTGGGGCCTTGGTTCCTGCCGTCAGCAGGGTCTGATCGGCGGCGCGCAGGGTGGCGGGTTTGTGGGGTAAAAGCAAAGGGTGGATACGGACAGGTGGAGTAAAAAAGGGAGGGCGCTGTCGACGGCGCCCCTTTTTGTGCGCGCAGATCCTGAGTGCAGCCCTGGATTACTGAGCTTCCGGCATCAGCATCGGCTTGCGGTCCAGCGTTTCGCTGATCATTCGATAGATGTCTTCTTTGCCATCGTCGTTGCAGCAACGGATTTCGTGAAGCACTTCGCGCTCTTTGGTAGACAGCCCGATGTAGTTCCATTCGCAGGCCTGGCGCATGAACACGTCGTGGTCGTTGACGGGCATGACGTCGTCAGCGGCTTCGTGAAAAGCCTCCACGATCGTTTCGATCAGGCTGACGAGTTGCTCGGATTCAGGCTTGCCGTCGGTTGCCTGAACCAGGCGCTGCAGGTGATTCAACGCGCTGCGGGCGTCAATCAGCTTCATGTGTCCGGGGACGCTCATTTCGTATCGATCGATCAAGTGCATGGCACTACCTCCTGGTGTTGTTGTTCATTCCGTTCCCGTTGAGGACCGGGCTGGGTCGTCAGCGGCGCGAACGTTAGCGGCAGGGGAGGCGGCGGAAAAGGCAAAAGTTGTAACCGTTACAAAATGGGTTCCGGTTGAACTATCTCGAATTGATACTGTATAACGTATTACATGATTGTTTACATTCTGGAGAAAGACGATGAAAGCCGACATCCATCCCGACTACCGTAAAGTGCTGTTCCACGACACCGCTGCCGATGTGTTTTTCCTGATCGGCTCCACAGTTGATACCGACCGCACGCACACCCACACCGATGGCAACTCGTACCCATACGTTGCCCTTGACGTGTCCAGCGCGTCGCATCCCATGTACACCGGTCAGCAGCGCAAGACCACCACCGAAGGCCGTATCGCCGGGTTCAACAAGCGCTTCGCCACTTTCGGCTCCGGCGCCAAGAAAGAGGAATGACAGCAGCACCTCCCGCGCTCCGGGTATCGCCAGTCGATCACCCGGGCGCGGGATTTTTTTTGCACGTTTTTCCTGTATTCGGTCCCGCACGCCACCTTGGCACTGGACTATCGGGCCAAATTGCTTTTAGCTCTGCGACCTGAAATTCAGGAGCATCCCCCTTTGAAAAAGTCAGTCGCCATCGTTTTCGGTGGGCAATCCTCCGAGCATGAAGTGTCGTTGCAATCGGCGCGCAACGTGATCAACGCGATTGATCGCAACAACTTTTCCGTCACCCTCATTGGCGTCGACAAGCAGGGCCACTGGCTACGCTTCGACGAGCAGGATTACCTGCAGAATCCCACCGATCCGGCGCACATCAAACTCAGTGAATCCGGCCGTCTGCTTTCGCTGATGCCGGGCGCCAGCGGGCCGCAGTTCGTGGAAGTGCAGACCGGGCAGGAGGTGCCGCGCATCGACGTGGTGTTCCCGCTGATCCACGGCAGTTTCGGGGAAGACGGCTGCCTGCAAGGCATGCTGCGTCTGCTGGATATTCCGTTCGTGGGCCCGGATGTGCTGAGCTCGGCGGGCTGCATGGACAAGGACGTGACCAAGCGGTTGCTGCGCGATGCGGGTATTTCGGTGGCGCCGTTTGTGGTCCTGCAGCGTGGCGAGACGGTGGATTTTGTCAGCGTTTCCGCACAGCTGGGCCTGCCGCTTTTCGTCAAACCGGCGTGCCAGGGATCGTCGGTTGGCGTGAGCAAGGTCACCGACGAACCCGGCTATGCCGCGGCGCTGAAGCTGGCCTTCGACTACGACAACAAAGTGCTGATCGAGCAGGGGATCGTCGGTCGTGAAGTCGAATGCGCTGTGCTGGGCAACCACGAGCCGAAAGTCAGTGTGTGCGGTGAGGTCGTGGCCAATGATGAGTTTTACGCCTACGACACCAAGTACCTGAACGACGGTCAGGCGCGCATCGCGATCCCCGCGCAGATGCCCGAAGACATGAGCGAGTCCGTGCGCGAAGTGGCGCTGCAGGCCTATCGCGTGCTGGGCTGCGCCGGCCTGGCGCGGGTGGATTTCTTTGTCACCGAGGCCCGGGAAATCATCATCAACGAGGTCAACACGCTTCCCGGCTTCACCTCCATCAGCATGTACCCGAAACTCTGGCAGGCCAGCGGATTGAGCTACGCCGAGCTGATCGACCGGTTGATCACGCTGGCGCTTGAACGCGCTGAAGAAACCCGCGCGCTGAAAACCGAGGTGGTGCTGTGACGGTGAAGACGCTTCGTATCGCCGCCGCGCTGCTGACGCGTGCCGATGGCAAGACACTGTTGGTGCGCAAGCGCGGGACTGAAGCGTTCATGCAGCCGGGGGGCAAGATCGACGCAGGGGAGTCGGCGCTCGATGCGCTGGCCCGTGAGCTGAACGAGGAATTGGGTCTGGTCATCTCGCCTGAACACGCGCGATTTCTGGGCGAGTTTTCGGCAGTGGCGGCGAACGAACCCGGCTTCGAAGTGAATTGCCAGCTGTATGGCGTTCACATTGAGGACGCGGTCAGGCCCGCCGCCGAGATCGAGGAAGCGATCTGGGTCGACGGCGGGAATATTGAGCAGCTGCACCTGGCGCCGCTGACACGGGACTCGATATTGCCGCTTTACCTGAGTCGGGCGACGGCCTGAGTTCGACACCATCAACTGTAGGAGCGCGCCCGCGAAGGAACGTGTCAGGCCACGAAGGTGGGTTGTAAGTGACCCTTTCGCGGGCAAGCGCGCTCCTGCAATTTGCCGATTGCACGGCGTTTAACGAACCGCACTCACCCCATCCAGTGTCGAAAACGACGTGTCCTTTGCCGTCAGCAGGAAGTCACGCATGTAGGGCGCGTCCAGCATGTCTGCGCGAATCGCCGCGTACAGCGTGGCGAACAATCCTTTCTCCCCCAACCGCTTCCCCTTCACGTACCCGCGTGAGCTGTATTCATGCAGCGCCCAGTGCGGCATCCCGCAGACGCCGCGGCCGCTGGCGACCAGTTGCATCATCATTACCGTCAGCTCGGACGTGCGCACCTGCGCCGGTTCGATGTCGGCCGGCTCGAGAAAGCGCGTGAAGATGTCCAGTCGGTCGCGCTCGACGGGGTAGGTGATGAGGGTTTCATTGATCAGGTCTTCCGGCACCACATAAGGCCTGGCCGCCAGCGGATGCTGATTGGCGACCGCGAGCATGGCCTCGTAGGTGAACAGCGGCACATAGGTAATGCCTGCCAGTTCCAGAGGGTCCGATGTCACCACCAGATCCAGATCGCCACGGGCCAGGGCGGGCAGGGGCGCGAAAGCGAAGCCTGACGCCAGATCAAGTTCTACCTCCGGCCACGCATCGCGGAACTGATCGATTGTCGGCATCAGCCATTGAAAGCAACTGTGGCATTCGATGGCCATGTGCAGGCGCCCGGCGACACCGCCGGCCAGCCGCGAGATATCCCGCTCGGCGTGACGCAGCTGCGGCAGTACCGAGTCGGCCAGTTGCAGCAGTCGTAAGCCCGCGCTGGTGAACCGCACCGGTTTGGTCTTGCGCACGAACAGTGGCATGCCCATGCGCTCTTCCAGCTCCTTGAACTGGTGCGACAGCGCCGATTGCGTCAGATGCAGACGGTCGGCGGCATCAACGAGGCTGTCTGCCTCGCGTAGTGCATGCAGTGTTTTCAGGTGGCGAATTTCCAGCACCGACGGCGCTCCATGAGTAAATTTTGTGATCAACACGAATTTAATGAGTTTGTCTCATGCAGACGTAAGTGTCGACAATGGCGCCATCTTTTGAAGGAAGCAGTCAGCATGGGCCAGGTCAACAACTCGAATTTTCCTCACACCGGCGTCGCCAGGGACTTCAAGCACATCCTCGAAACCCTGGGTGACGGCATTGATGTGGATTCGGTGCCGACGTTCACGCAGGACCAGCGCTTCAACCTGAGCTGGGCGCCGCTGTTCGATGAGGTCGACCAGGCCCGCGCCTTGGGCAACACCGTCCGCCCCGAAATCATCGGCCCGCTGACGTACCTGTGGCTTGGGCAAGCGGAAGGCGAGGGCTTCGACAAGCTTGAGCTGCTCGACCGTCTGCTGCCGGTTTACGGGGAAATCCTTGGGCGGCTGGCGGGCAAGGGCGTCGAGTGGGTGCAGATCGACGAGCCGATCCTGACCCTCGATCTGCCTCAGGACTGGAAGAACGCCTTCGAGCGCGCTTACCACGCCTTGCAATATTCGCCGCTTAAAAAGCTGCTCGCCGTCTCCTGCGGCGGGCTTGGACTGGGTAGCAACCTTGGCCTTGCAGTGTGTTTGCCAGTGCAAGGCCTGCATGTCGACGTGCTGAGTGCGCCGGAGCAAATGCCCCTGGTGCTAGACCGCCTGCCCATCTACAAGGTGCTTTCACTGGGTGTCGCTGGCGAACTTGATCCCGCTGGCGCTGACGGTGAAGCCGCCCTTGAGGTGGTGAAGGAAGCTCAACTGCGCTTCGCCGATAACCTGTGGGTCTCAGATTCGATCAACACGCAGACAACTGCAGCCGCGTGAATACACGTTGAGATGACCGTTTTGCTACCGCTCAGCCCTCTTCATCAAACTGTCACGCAACTGTGGCAGCGCGCTTGAGAAAACTTCATCAGACTCGCGGCCTACTGGGGTTCTGTGTGTCGGTGTTTTTCCATGCGGGTTTTACTTTTTCTGGCTGCGCTCTTGTGCAGCCTGCCGTCTTTTGCGGCCTCTCGATGCGATGTTGACGTTCCCACGCAGGTGGCCGAGCTCGATGACGTGCACCTGGCGTATCAAAGCATTGGCCGTGATTCCGATCCGGCGCTGCTGTTGGTCATGGGCCTCGGCGGGCAGCTCATCCACTGGCCGGACGAAGTGGTCGTCGCGCTGTGTCAGCAGGGCTTTCGCGTGATTCGCTACGACAACCGGGATGTCGGCTTGTCGACCTGGGTCCAGGCGCCGCCGAGCCCCAACCTCACTTACGAAGTGCTGCGCTACAAAATCGGCCTGCCGGTGTCGGCGCCGTATTCGCTGACTGACATGGCTCAGGATGCGCTGGGCCTGATGGACGCGCTGCACGTTCAGCACTTCCATGTACTGGGGGCGAGCATGGGCGGCATGATTGCGCAGCATCTGGCGGACATGGCGCCCAAGCGCGTGGAGAGCCTCACGCTGATCATGACCAGCTCCGGCGCGCCCGGGCTGCCGATGCCCAGCCCGGCGCTGTTGCAACTATTGGCCCGTCGCGGCGCGCCTGACCGGCAGACCGCCCTTGAGCAGCAGGCCGATCTTCTGGCTGCGCTGGGCAGCCCGGAGGTCAAGGATGATCGGCAGATGCTGCTGCATCAAGCGGCGGTTTCCTACGACCGGGCGTTCAATCCTGAAGGCGTGAAGCGTCAGATTCTGGCGATCCTGTCCGAGCCCAGCCGAGTGGAGCTGTTGAATCGTCTGCGCGTGCCAACGCTGGTCGTCCACGGCACGGCTGATCCGCTGCTGCCGGTCATGCATGGGATTCATGTGGCGGCGCACATCCAGGGCAGCCAGTTGAAGCTTATTCCCGGCCTGGCCCACCGTTTTCAGGAAGCCTTCAAAGCCCCGCTGCTGGCGGCCGTGTTGCCGTATTTACGCGAGCATCGTGAAGACGCATCCCACGTCGCGCAGCTCTAATGAGACGGCGGGGTTGACCCGCCCTTTGAGGGCGGGCGTGCCGGTGTAGGGTTTGAGCGCCACCGTGATCGGCGTATCGTGGTGCTTTTCCTCTCTTGCACGAGGCTGCCATGAGCACTCCGCTGAAAATCGATTTCATCTCCGACGTGTCCTGCCCCTGGTGCATCGTCGGCCTGCGCGCGCTGGACCAGGCGCTCGAACATCTGGGCGATGAAATCCAGGCCGACATCCACTTCCAGCCCTTCGAGCTCAACCCGCAGATGCCGCCTGAAGGCCAGGACATCTTTGAGCACATCGCCGAAAAGTACGGCTCGACGCCGGAACAATTCCAGGCCAATGCCGAGAACATCCGCGAGCGCGGTGCTGAGCTCGGCTTCGTCTTCAAGCAGGGCGACCGGCGCATCTTCAACACCTTCGACGCCCATCGACTGCTGCACTGGGCCGGGCTGGAAGGCAAGCAACACGAGCTCAAAGAAGCGCTGTTCACGGCGTATTTCAGCCAGCACGCCAACGTCTCCAGCCACCAAGTGCTGGCAGATGTTGCGCAAAAAGTGGGCCTGGACCGAGTGCGTGCCGAGGCCTTGCTGGGCAGCGACCAGTACGCCAGCGAAGTTCGCGAACTGGAACAGTTGTGGGTGTCGCGGGGCGTGAGTTCGGTGCCGACGATCGTCTTCAATGAACAATACGCCGTGTCCGGCGGGCAGCCGGTCGACGTGTTCGTCAGCGCCATTCGTCAGATCGTGGGCGAAGAATCTAGCGTAGTTAACCGGGCCGACTGACAAGCGAGATGTTCCCTGACGCGCAGCGCGCAGGCGGTTGCTCCGAGGCTCTTCTGTCCTGGACGGCTGCTGATTGCGCTGCGCTTTCGGTTGTCATCGGCTGTTACGCATCGTCCATTGCATTTCAAAAAACACTTGCTCCCCCCAGCCACTTTCGGATATCAATTTGTACATGATTAGACAGGTTCGATTCGACAAGAAAAAACGTGTGGTGGATGAGCTGGCACGACGCATCGAGTCCGGCCAGATGGGCTCGGGCGAGTTGTTGCCCGGCGAGAATCTGCTCGCACAGGAATTCAATGTCAGCCGTGGCACGCTGCGCGAGGCGCTGTCCGAGCTCAAGCGACGCAACTACATCGCCACGCAAACCGGGGTGGGCTCAATCGTGACCTACGACGGCATCTCGCTGGATCAGCGCGCCGGGTGGGCCCAGGCCCTGGCAGACACGGGCGCCAGGGTCAGTACCGAGGTTCTGCGTCTGGTGGCGGTGCAACTGCCTGACCTGGCGGGTCGGTTCGGCACGGCCGATTTCATCGCGCTGGATCGCCGTCGAACGGCAGGCGATGGCAGCGTGGTGTCCCTGGAGCGTGTGCTTATTCCGGCCTGCGATGGCCTGGAGAACCTGCCCCGCGAAGGGCTGATCGACGATTCACTGACGGTCACGCTGGCCGCCCACGGCTATGTCGGTGATCGCGGCGATCAGTGGATCGGCGCCGAGCCCCTGAGCAACGACGACGCGGTGCTGATGTTACGGCAGCCGGGCTCGGTGTTTCTCAAGGCGACGCGCACCACTTTTGATCGCCGGGAACGTTTCATGGAGCACGTGGAAAGCCTTCTGGATCCCGTGCATTTTCGTCTGCATCTGGCTTTTGGATCACCTACATGACTGCACTGATCGACACGCGCGACCGAGGCCTGGGCGCTTTCTACGGACTGGCACTGGGCGACGCGTTGGGGATGCCGACGCAGTCCTTGAGTCGCGAGCAGATCAGGCAGCGATTCGACCGAATCACTGAGTTGCAGGCCGCCGGTGCCGATCAGCCCATTGCGCCGAACATGCCCGCAGGGTCGATCACCGATGACACCGAACAGGCGATCCTGGTCGCCGAGTTGCTGGTGGCCGGAGGGGGGCGCATTGAACCTTCGGATCTGGCACAGAGCCTGATCGACTGGGAAGCGGTGATGCAGGCCAAGGGGTCCCAAGACCTGCTCGGCCCCTCGACCAAGCGCGCCATCGAGATGATTCTGGCCGGGCACAGCCCTGAAGAAGCCGGCCGTTTCGGCACCACCAACGGCGCCGCCATGCGCATTACGCCGGTCGGCATTGCCTGTGACGTGCGCGAAGAAGCGCCCTTCATCGAGGCGGTCAAGCAGGCCTGCCAGGTCACCCACAACACCAATCTCGGCATCTCCAGCGCAGCGGCGGTAGCGGCGGTTGTCTCGGCGGGCATCAGCGGTGCCGGTCTCGGCGAAGCCCTCGACGTCGGCGCCCGGATCGCCCATGAGGCGGAGCGCCACGGATACTGGATCGCCGGCGGCCGCATTGCCGCTCGGATCCATTGGGCTAAACAGCTGTGCGCCGACTGCAGCAATGAGCAACTGCCCGAATTGATTTATGACGTGATTGGCACGTCGGTCGCCTCCCAGGAATCGGTGGTCGCCGCGTTCGCCGTGGCGCATCAGGTGGCTCGCGGGCAGTTGTCGGCATTCGATGCGCTGTGCATGGCTGCCAGCCTGGGCGGCGACACCGACACCATCGCCGCCATTCTCGGGGCGATGCTCGGTGCCTGTGAAGGCATGACCGCGTGGCCGGAGCCGCTGATCAAACAGATCCAGACCGTTAACGGACTCGACCTCTATCCCGTGGTCGAGCAGTTGCTGTCCCTGCGCGGGGTCTGACCCGACCGACGCCAGCCCATATAGAGAACAAGACCTACCTCGCGGCTCTATGCAGCGGCGAGTCAGGGTTTTTGCAGCCTGCAGAAGCCCACGCTGACACGGATGTCGTTTGCTTTGCGTACTGCCCACAACCAGAACAAATGGCACAGGAGCATTCCCATGACGTCATCCAACGCCGCTCAAGGCGCAGGTCAGCTTGAAACACGCGGCATCGAACCGGTTCCGGAAAACGAATGCAACGGCCACCCGTTGCAGCTTTTCTGGGTGTGGTTTGCGGCCAATATAAGCATCCTCGGCCTGCCGCTGGGGGCGACGCTCGTGGCCTTTCGCGGGCTGTCGATCGGGCAGGCGATCATTGTGGCGATTCTCGGCGCGGCCGGTTCGTTTGCGGTGGTCGGGGTCATCTCCATCGCAGGTCGCCGGGGCAGGGCACCCAGTCTTACGCTGTCGCGGGCGATTTTCGGCGTGCGCGGGAATATCGGTCCGACCATCGTTTCGCTGATGTCGCGTCTGGGCTGGGAAACCGTGAACACCACGACCGCCGCTTTCGTACTGCTGTCGCTGTGCTCGATCCTCTTCGCCACGCCGGTGGAAGCCAAGAGTGCGCCGGGCCTGACCCTCGTGTTCATCGCCATTTTCGTGCTGATGACGCTGACCGTGTCCGGCCTCGGCCACGCCACCCTGCTGGTCATCCAGAAGTGGGCGACGTACATTTTTGGCGCGTTGAACGTTATCGTCGGCGGGTTCCTGATCGCCCACATCGACTGGCCCGCTGTATTCAACGCCGCGCCTGCACCGGCGAGCGCGATGATCATTGGCATCGGCACCATGGCGGCGGGCACGGGCATCGGTTGGGCCAACGCGGGCGCCGACATGTCGCGCTATCAGCATCGCAGCGTCAAGGCCACGCGGCTGGTGGCGTCGGCCGCTTTCGGCGCGGGCATCCCGCTGGTGCTCCTGATTACTCTGGGCGGGCTGCTGTCGGTGGGCAATGACCACCTGGCGTCGGCCACTGATCCGATCATCGCGATCCGCGAACTGCTGCCGACCTGGATGGCCGTGCCGTACTTGATCACGGCGTTCGGCGGGCTGCTGCTTTCCAACAACCTGTCGGTGTACTCGGCGGGCCTGACCACGCTGACGCTGGGCCTCAAGATCAAGCGCGTGCACGCCGTGATCGTCGACATCGTGGCGATCTTCGCCGGCTCGATTTACTTCATGCTGATCGCCGACAGTTTCTACGGCCCGTTCATCACGTTCATTTCGATGCTCGCCGTGCCGATCACTGCGTGGGTCGGGATCTTCATCGTCGACCTGATGCGTCGCCACTATTACTCACCGGCTGACTTGATGGACGTTTCGCCGCGCAGTGCTTACTGGTATCGCGGCGGTATCGAGTGGCGTGCGCTGGGTGCGTGGGCCCTGGCCATTGTGCTCGGTTACAGCTTCACCACCGTCGCGACGACGCCGGAGAACGTGATATTCAAAGGTTTGCTGTCCGACTCGTGGTTCGGCCATAACGGGCTGGGCTGGATCGTCACCTTCCTGGTAGCGGGCGGTGTTTATGCCTTGCTGGGCGGTGCCCGTGACCGTCGCGTTGTTGCCGAAGAGGTTGTTCATGCCCGCTAGATTGCTTTACACCGGCCAGGTCGTGGTCGATCTGGTCATGGCCCTGGACGCTTTGCCTCGCTCCGGCGGTGATGTGCTCGCCCGCTCGGCGGCCTTTGAAACGGGCGGAGGATTCAACGTGATGGCCGCCGCACGACGCAGTGGCATGCCAACGCTGTATCTCGGTCGCCACGGCGCGGGGCGTTTTGGCGATCTGGCGCGACAGGCCATGGCGGCAGAAGGCATCGACATCGCGGCGGCGGCGTCGACGGGGCAGGACACTGGCCTGTCGGTGGCGCTTATCGAGCCTTCGGCCGAGCGCTCGTTCATTTCCTACGTCGGTGCCGAGGGCGGTTTGTCGGCTGAAGACCTGAGCGGCGTCGAGGTGCAAGCTGAGGATTACGTGTTCGTCAGCGGCTACAGCTTGCTGCACGAAGGCAAGGTGTCGACGCTGCTGGACTGGCTCGCGCGGTTGCCGGCGGGGGCGGGCGTGGTGTTCGATCCGGGGCCACTGATCGATTCCCCGGAGGCGTCCGGGATGCAGGTGGTTTTGCCCTTGATCACGCTGTGGACGAGCAATGCCGAAGAAGCGCTGCGCTTCACTGGGTGCGAGACGATTGATGGGGCCCTCGACAGACTGGCGCACTGGCTGCGCGAAGACGCGTTATTGGTGATACGTGATGGACCGAACGGCTGCTGGATTCGTCAGGGTTACGAGACCCGACACGTGCGTGGCTTCCCGGTGACGGCCTTCGACACCAACGGAGCCGGCGATGCCCATGCGGGCGTGTTGCTGGCCGGGCTGGCGTCAGGGCTTTCAGCTCCGGAGGCGGCATTGCGCGCCAATGCGGCCGCGGCCATCGCCGTGACCCGATGGGGCCCGGCGACTGCACCGACCGCGGCAGAAGTGGATGAGTTAGTCGGCAGCAGCGAATTTCCCCTGGCACCCTAATGATCCCCGCCATCGCATGACCTGTAGGAGCGTGGCTTGTCCCGCGATCTGGCGCGAAGCGGCAGCCAATCGGCTGACTGCGGTTCCTCAGGAAGGACCGAGTCGTCCGGTTTTACGACTGCTGCGCAGCCGATCGCGGGACAAGCCACGCTCCTACGGCCTGCGGCCAGAATCAACCAGCGAGCTTGCTCACCCCAACCCGTACTTCTTCACCTTGTCGAACAACGTGGTCTTGGCCATGCCCAGTTCCTGGCTCGCCTGGCTGAGATTCCCGCCGCTGCGCTGCAACGCCTCGCTCAGCAGGTTCTTCTCAAACGCTTCCACGGCCTCAGCGAAATCCAGGCGTTGAGTGGCCACTTCCGCACCGGCGGTCTTGAACGCAGGCAGTCCCAATGCGTAGCGCTCGGCGACGTTGCGCAGCTCGCGCACATTGCCTGGCCAGTCGTGGGCCAGCAGCGCCGAGCGGGTATGGGCATCCAGCTGCGGCGATTCACGGTCGAAGCGCAACGAAGACTGCTGCAGAAAGTGTTCGAACAACTGCAGGATGTCTTCGCGCCGCTCCCGCAAGGGCGGCAGTTCGAGGGTCACCACGTTCAATCGGTAATACAGGTCGCTGCGGAACTGGCCCGCCTTGCTCAGTGCATTGAGCTCCGACTTGGTCGCCGCGATCACCCGGCAGTCCACCGCCACGCTATGGTTCGAACCCAGTCGCTCCAGGGTGCGCTCCTGCAGCACCCGCAGCAATTTGATCTGCAGGTTGATCGGCATGCTTTCCACTTCATCGAGAAACAGCGTGCCGTTGTGCGCATGTTCGATCTTGCCGATGCGGCGTTTGCCGGCGCCGGTGAAGGCGTTGGCCTCGTGACCGAATATCTCGCTCTCGAACAGACTTTCCGGCAGGCCGCCGCAGTTCAGCGCGACGAATTGATGGTCATGGCGGCGGCTGAAGTCATGCAGGCAGCGGGCGACGAGTTCTTTGCCAGTGCCGGTTTCACCTTCGATCAGCACGTTGGCCGAGGTGTCCGCGACATTGGCGATCAGCGCGCGCAGGGTTTGCATCGCCTGGGAACGGCCAATGATCTTGCCTTCCAGAGAATCGCGCTCGGCCAGTTGCCGACGCAGCGACCAGACTTCCCGGGCCAGCCCGCGTTGCTCCAGGGCGCGGCGAGCGGCGTCGACCAGCCGCTCGGGGGAGAAGGGCTTTTCCATGAAATCGTAGGCGCCGTCGCGCATCGCGCCGACGGCCATCGACACATCACCGTGACCGGTGATCAGCACCACGGGCAGGGTCCGATCGCGTTCTTTCAGGCGCTTGAGCAGCTCAAGGCCGTCCATGCCGGGCAGGCGGATGTCACTGATGACGATGCCGGCGAAGTTCTCATTCACCAACGCCAGTGCCTCTTCGGCGCTGCCCACGCCCTGGCTGTGAATGTCTTCCAGCGCCAGCGCCTGCTGGCAGCCGAGCAGGACATGCGGGTCGTCTTCGACGATGAGGACCGTCAGATCAGTGTTCATGGTGTATTCCAGTACGACAGCGTTGCGTTCATCGCGATAGGACCCCGTGGCCGAAGTGCGCAATCCTGTAGGCGCGCGCTTGCCCGCGAAAGCGGTGTGTCAGGTTTGAAGAAGGTGACTGCCCCAGTGCTCTCGCGGGCAGGCTCGCCGCCCCGGTGCCCGGCGATGCGTTGATCTCTCATACACCCGCCGCCCCGCGATCAACCAGAGGTAACACCAGCACGAACATCGTGCCGCCCTCGGCCGGGTCTTCAGCGTTGAGTGTGCCGCCTGCCGCTGCGGCGAGGCTGGCGGACAGCGTCAAACCCAATCCCAGCCCCTGTTCACCGGGCTTGGTGGTAAAGAAGGGTTCGAACAGGTGCTTGCGCGCTTCAGCGTCGATGCCGTGGCCGTTGTCCCGCACGCGCAACCGGTAGCGGCCCTCGAACACCTCACCTTCCAGCCACAGAATCGGCGACGGCTGCGCTTGCATGGCGTCCAGCGCGTTGCCGATCAGGTTGACCAGAATCTGCTCAAGGCGGGTCTGGTCGATCCCCAGCTCAACGTCGTCGATCTGCTGATGCAACTTCAGCGACGCATTGTCCAGGCGCGCCGCGAGCAACTGCAATGCAGCTTCGACTGCCTTGCCCAGGGACGCCTGACCTTTGTCTTCTCCGCGCCGGGCAAAGGCGCGCAGGCTGGCGGTGATGCGGCCCATGCGATCTACCAGATCGTTGATGGTGCGCAGGTTCGCACTCGCCGTGTCCAGCGCGCCTCGTTCGAGAAACCGAACTGTGTTGCCCGACAACGTGCGCAGTGCCGCCAGTGGCTGATTCAGTTCATGGGCGATGCTGGTGGACATCTGGCCGATGGCCGCGAGTTTGCCGGCCTGGATCAATTCGTCCTGGGCCTGGCGCAGGGTTTCTTCAGCCTGGCGACGTTCACGAATCTGGCCCTTCAGGCGTTCGTTGCTGGCGCGCAGGTCGGCGGTGCGGTCGGTGATGCGCCGTTCGAGTTCGTTGTTCGCCTGCTCCAGCGCTTCCCGTGCGGCGAGGCGGGTGGAAATCACCTTGCGCCGCTCGTTCCAGGCAATCAGCAGAAACGCCACCAGCGCGCAGGCAACGGCGACCAGCATTCCCTGATTGGCGGCTTCTCTACGCAGGTCTTCCAGTGGTGTCAGCAGGGTCAGGTGCCAAGGCGTGTCAGCCAGTTCGCGGGTCTGCGCCAGATAACTCACCACCGTGTGCTCATGGTCGACGCTGGTGTTGGCAGGAAAGGTCAGCTTCTCGACCCCGTCGGCAATCGATTCACGTTCCAGCGGCACCAGTTCGTTGAGCGGCCACCAGTAATATTGCAGGCTGCGCGCCAGCCGCTCCTTGATCTCGGCGGTCAGCGGGCGGACTGATTTCAGCCGTCGCGCCGGGTCGCTGGAGAGGATGATGATGCCGTTCTCGTCGCTGACAAACGCCTCCAGACGCGCGCGCTGCCAGCGTTCTTCCAGCGCTTCGAGCCGGACTTTGATCACCGCGACGCCGATGATCTTGCCTTTCTCTTCCAGCCCGTGAGCCAGGTAATAACCGGGTTCACCGGTGGTGCTGCCGATGCCGTAGAAACGGCCCGGCAAACCGCGAATCGCGTCCTGATAATAGGCGCGGAAAGACAGGTCCTCACCGAGGTAACTGTCGGCGTCGCGCCAGTTGCTGGTCGCCAGCACCCGGCCGGTGGTGTCCAGCACATAAATGGCTCGACTGCGGCTGCGCCGATTCAGGCCTTCAAGATAATCGTTGACCTTGGAGCGCAACTCCCCAGACGGATGGTTGAGCAGGTCGGAAACATTGGATTCCAGCTCCAGCACGCTGGGCAGGTAGTTGTACTTGTTGATCTCGCTCTCGACGGTGCGCGCGTGCAGCTCCAGCTGACGCTGACCGTTTTCACCCAGCGCCTTGATCGCGTTCGTCTCGCTGTACAAATACGTGACGTACCCCAGCGCAATCATCAGCAGGATGATCAGCGGCGGCACGAACAGATGGCGAATCAGTCGGGGTTTCACGGCGAGTGATGGCGGCGCGGCGCGGTAGAGAGGGGGGTCGCATTTCATCACAGTCGTCCTGGACCGGCCAGCCGCCCGTTTCATGATTCATGAACGAGCGGCCGGTGGTTATTGCGCCCTCAAAGGGCTAATGCTTTTTAGTGCTGCAGGATTTTGTTGAGGAATTGCTGAGCCCGCTCGGAGCGCGCGTTGACGTCGCCGAAGAACTCTTCCTTCTGGCAGTCTTCGACGATCTGGCCCTTGTCCATGAAGATCACCCGATCCGCCACTTTGCGGGCGAAGCCCATTTCGTGGGTCACGCACATCATGGTCATGCCTTCATGGGCCAGCTGCACCATCACGTCGAGCACTTCGTTGACCATTTCCGGGTCGAGTGCGGAGGTGGGTTCGTCGAACAGCATCACCACCGGATCCATCGCCAGCGCGCGGGCAATCGCCACACGCTGTTGCTGACCGCCCGAGAGTTGCCCCGGGTGCTTGTGGGCATGGGCCGAGAGGCCGACACGTTCGAGCAGTTGCAGGCCTTTTTTCGTGGCTTCTTCCTTGCTGCGGCCCAGCACCTTGATCTGCGCGATGGTCAGGTTTTCGGTGATGGTCAGGTGCGGAAACAGCTCGAAATGCTGGAACACCATGCCCACGCGCGAACGCAGCTTCGGCAGATTGGTTTTCGGGTCAGCGATCGAGGTGCCATCGACCACGATGTCGCCTTTCTGAAACGGCTCCAGCGCGTTGACGCATTTGATCAGCGTGGACTTGCCCGAGCCCGACGGGCCGCAGACCACAATCACTTCGCCTTTTTTGACCTCAGTGCTGCAATCGGTCAGCACCTGGAAGTCCCCATACCACTTGTTGATATTTTTGATGGAAATCATACGGCTAACCTTTTTTGCATGAACTTGACCAGGCGCGACGCGGCGAAGCTGATCGTGAAGTACACCAGACCGGCGACAATCAGGAACTCGTTGGAGCGTCCGATGATGTCGCCGCTGGAGCGTGCCGAGTTGAGGAAGTCGACCAGACCGACCGTGTAGACCAGCGAGGTGTCCTGAAACAGGATGATGCTCTGCTGCAACAGCAGCGGGGTCATCTTGCGGAACGCCTGGGGCAGGATGATCAGACGCATCATCTGGCCGTAGGTCATGCCGAGCGCTTGAGCCGCGCCCATTTGGCCGCGGGAAATCGACTGCACGCCGGCCCGCACGATTTCACAGAAGTAGGCCGCCTCGAACATCATGAACGCCACGACGCAGGAGGTGAACGCGCCGATCGGCGTGTCTTCGCCGGTGATCCAGCGCAGCACGAACGGCACCGCCAGGTAGAACCAGGTGATGACCAACAGCAGCGGGATAGACCGGAAATAGTTGACGTAGGCGCCGGCAACACGTGACGCCAGCTTGTTCGACGACAACCGCATCAGCGCCAGAATCGTGCCGATGATGATGCCGCCCACAATGCCCATGGCCATCAACTGCAAGGTCATGAGCATGCCGTTCCACATGCCCGGGATGGCGGGAATCACTCCAGAGAAGTCCATTACTTACCTCCCACGGAGATCAGGCCCGGCACCGCGACCTTCTTCTCGACCAGACGCATGAGCAGCATCAGGCTCATGTTCAGGGTGAAGTAGATCAGCGTCGCCAGGGTGAAGGCTTCGAACAGGTTCGCGGAAAACTCGGCGGTCTGTTTGGTCTGCGCGAGCAACTCCATCAGGCCGATCAGCGACGCCACGGACGAGTTCTTGAACACGTTGAGGAATTCGGAGGTAAGCGGCGGAATGATGATCCGGTACGCCTGGGGCAGCAGCACATTCCAGTAGATTTGCGGCAGCTTGAAACCCATGGCACGGGCGGCGGACTCCTGTCCCACCGGCAGCGCCTGAATACCGGTGCGCACTTGCTCGCACACACGTGCGGCGGTGAACAGGCCCAGGCACACGACAACGCTCAGGAACGCCGAGGTGGTCGGATTAAGGTCTTGCTTGTACCACTCCTGCAGGTTCTCAGGCAGCAGATCCGGCACCAGGAAGTACCAGATGAACAGCTGCACCAGCAGTGGCACGTTACGGAAAATTTCCACGTAAATCGCGGCGATTGAAGAAACGATGCGGTTGGGCACCGTGCGCATGACGCCGAGCACCGAACCCAGCAGCAACGCAATGATCCAGGCAACGACGGCAATGGCGATGGTCCAGCCCAGCCCGGTGATGTACCAGTCCAGATAGGTTTCGCTGCCGACGCCCGTGGACTTGAAGAACACGCCCCAGTCCCAGTTGTAATTCATCAGGGTCTCCCCTCTTATCGATCGTTATGCACGCACGCGCCAGGTAGCGGCTTCCGGAAACGCAGGGCGTTTCCGGAAGTCAGGCTTTTCACGTTTTCAGAATGGCGGAGCGAAGGACTCAGGCCTTCTTGTCCGGCGCCGGCTTGTCGTTCGGGTTGGCGATCAGCGCCTTGAGCTGTTCGCTCATCGGGAACATCAGGTTCAGGCCTTTTGGTGGAATCGGCTGGGTGAACCACTTGTCGTAGATCTTGTTGATCTCGCCCGATTTGTAGGTCGCAACGATGGCGTCGTCGACGGCTTTCTTGAACGCAGGGTCTTCCTTGCGAACCATGCAGCCGTAGATTTCGTAGGACTGAGGAGTGCCGGTAACGGCCCAGTCGGTCGGCTTCTTGGCCTTGGCCATTTCGCCTGCGAGCAGGGCGTCGTCCATCATGAAGGCAACGGCGCGGCCCGATTCCAGCATCTGGAACGACTCGCCGTGGTCTTTGGCCGAAATCACGTTCATGCCCATCTGCTTGTCGGCGTTCATCGCCTTCAGGATGCGCTCGGACGTGGTGCCCGCCGTGGTTACGACGTTCTTGCCCTTGAGGTCGTCGAAGTCTTTGTAAGAGGAGTCAGCCTTGCTCAGCAGACGGGTGCCGATTTCGAAAATGCCGACGGAGAAGTCGACTTGCTGGGCGCGCTCGGCGTTATTGGTGGTCGAACCGCATTCAACGTCGACGGTGCCGTTCTGCACCAGCGGGATACGGGTCTGGGAGGTGACCAGGTTGTATTTGACCTTCAGGTCGGGCATGTCCAGGTCTTTCTTGATCGCTTCAACGATCTTCAGCTGGATGTCAGCGGAGTAGCCCACTGGCACGCCGGAAGCGTCAGCGATGTAGGAAAAAGGAATGGAGGAGTCGCGGTGACCGAGGGTGATGGTGCCGGACTCTTTGATTTTCTTCAGAGTGCCGGTGAGTTCGGCGGCGAAAACGGGAGTGGTGATCAGAGCTGCAGCAATGGCTGCGCCCAGGAGTTGGGGAACGATGCGCATCTGGTTTTCCTCGACATTGTTTTTTTTATTGGGCCGGTGTTGGACGGCCCTATCGTTTCAGAGCGCTTCAACGGCGGCCCAGTCAGGCGACACGCTACATCGAAGCAATCGTGCAAGAGTGTAGAGCATGAGTCATGCCAGAGATGTGGCAGAGGCTAAGCGCATGAAAGTGCTGGAGATTTACGCAGGAAGGATGTCAGAGGGGGGATTCGGCCGTCCGGGATTCCGAATCGAGTGGGGCAGGGTGTTCGGGAATCCGAATGAGGCTGGGGCTTGAGTCACCTGTAAAAGCGCGCTTGCCCGCGAAAGCGTCGTGCCAGTCAACGTCTCCATCAACTGACCCAATGCCATCGCGGGCAAGCGCGCTCCTACAGGAGATCAGTGCACCCTGATCAGGCTGTGAGGGGGGCGGTGACGACCATCAGGTCGATGGGGTTAATGCTGCCAGCCACTTTATCCAGGTACACCTGAACCTTCTGCTGCTCTTCCGGAGTAGTGAACAAGCCAAGCTTGGTCCGGCGCCACAGGATGTCTTCGGCCTTTGTCGCCCATTCCTCGCTGCACAGGTAATCCACTTCACGGCTGTACAGGCCACCGCCCAAGTGTTCGCCCATTTCGCTCAGGCCCTGGACGCCCTCGACGATGCGCCAGCTGCGTGAGCCATAAGTGATGGCCCAACGCTTGGCGATCTCCGCCGGCAGCCAAGTGCAACGCTGTTGCAGCTCGGCGGCCAGTGCCTCGGGCGTGGTCATGCTTTCACCGCCTGGCAGGCTGGCTTTCGCGGTCCAGCTTGGCTTCATCTGCGGGAAGAACGGCGCCAGCTGCTGCATCGCCGATTCTGCCAGCTTGCGGTAGGTGGTCAGCTTGCCGCCGAACACGGAAAGAATCGGCGCTTCCTGAGCGCTGCCCGACAGCGACAAGGTGTAGTCACGGGTGATCGCCGACGGGTTGTCCGACTCGTCATTGCACAGCGGACGCACGCCAGACCACGTGCTCAGAATGTCAGCGCGGCTGAGTTGCTTCTTGAAGTGATCGTTGACGATCTTCAGCAGGTAATCGGTCTCGCCTTCGGTGATCGCTACTTTGCCCGGATCGTCAGAATATTCGCGGTCGGTGGTACCGATGATGGTGAAGCGTTCCAGGTACGGAATGGCGAACACGATGCGCTGATCTTCGTTCTGCAGAATGAACGCGTTTTCGCCTTCGTACAGTTTTGGCACGATCAAGTGGCTGCCCTGAATCAGGCGAATGCCGTACTGCGATTCGAGCTTCAAGTCTTCACGAATGAATTTGGCGACCCATGGACCGGCTGCGTTGACCAGCGCTTTGGCGCGAATGGAAAACAGGCTGCCGTCCGCGCGCTCCATGTTCATGTGCCACAGACCGCCGCTGCGACGGGCGCCCAGGCAGCGGGTCTGGGTATGAATGTGCGCGCCTTTTTCACGGGCGGCCATGGCGTTGAGGACGACCAGACGGGCATCGTCAACCCAGCAATCGGAGTATTCAAAACCCTTGGTGATCGAGCTGTTCAGCGGGCTGCTGGCGCCGAAACGAATGGTCTTCGATGCGGCCAGCTTCTCGCGCTTGCCAAGGTGGTCATAGAGGAACAGCCCGGCGCGGATCATCCACGCGGGGCGCAGGTGCGGGCGGTGAGGCAACACAAAGCGCATCGGCTTGACGATGTGCGGCGCTTTTTCCAGCAGCACCTCACGTTCGGCCAGTGCTTCGCGAACCAGACGGAATTCGTAGTGTTCCAGGTAACGCAGACCGCCGTGGATCAGCTTGCTGCTGGCCGAAGAGGTGTGGCTGGCGAGGTCGTCCTTCTCGCAGAGAAAGACCGAAAGGCCCCGGCCCGATGCGTCTGCCGCGATGCCGACACCATTGATGCCACCACCGATCACGGCAACGTCATAGACCTCGGAAAGGGGTGGGGTCGGCAAACTGGACTGGGCCATCGGGGCCTCCTGAGTGTTCGATCGCGTTCGAATGTTGCCTTAGACGGAGGGCGAATTCGAACATTTATGTTCATTTCCGAAAATAGTAGCGCAATAAGGCGCACGCAGCCACTCAGTATTCATTGAAAATACTGATCAGAGGGAAGGGAAAGGAACAAAAGCGAACATCGGAGGGTGAGCGAGCGCTGCAATCGCGCTCGCTCATGGATCGGGGGTTAAACCACTTCCAGCCGAATCTTGTTCTGCGTCAGCAGTTGCGCCAGCGCAGGCACGGGCGTCTGGTCGGTCACCAGGCAGTCGATCAGCGTGATCGGTCCCAGTCGAACCATCGCGTTACGCCCGAACTTGCTGGAGTCCGCAGCCAGGATCACCTGACGCGCGTTGGCGATGATCGCCTGGGAAACGCGCACTTCCTGATAATCGAAATCCAGCAGGCTGCCGTCCTCATCGATCCCGCTGATGCCCACCAGAGCGAAATCGACTTTGAACTGCGTGATGAAATCCACGCTCGCCTGACCGACCACGCCACCGTCCCGGCGCACATTGCCGCCCGCCAGCAGTACCTCGAAGTCGTCCTTGCCGCTGAGAATCGACGCCACGTGCAGGTTGTTGGTGATGATCTTCAGGTGGTTATGGTTGAGCAGCGCGCGGGCAATGGATTCGGTGGTGGTGCCGATGTTGATGAACAGCGACGCGTGATCCGGGATCTGCGCGGCAATGGCCTCGGCGATGCGTTGCTTCTCATCGCGCATCTGATCGGCGCGCATGGCGTATGCAGTGTTTTCGATGCTGGAATCATAGGCCGCACCGCCGTGGTAGCGACGCAGCAGATTCATTTCCGCGAGCTGATTGATGTCGCGGCGGATGGTTTGCGGGGTCACGACGAACAGCTGCGCCATTTCCTCGATGCTGACGTAGCCGCGCTCACGGACCAGCTCGAGGATCTGCTGTTGACGGGGTGGCAGATTCATTTTTTATCCTTCGGGCACGGGCGCCCATGATGCCGCAGGCAGCCATTACCTGTCAGCCGGAAAAAATGCCCCTGACGCCCCGTTCGGGATCGCGCTTATTCGACCTCTTCGTGGGGTTCCCAGTCGCGCGTGCGGTCTACTGCCTTGCGCCAGCCGGCGTAGAGCTTTTCCTTCTCGGCGTCATCGCATTGCGGCTCGAACTTGCGCTCGATGACCGCCTTGCCCTTCAGCTCGTCCAACCCGCTCCAGAACCCGATCGCCAGGCCCGCCAGATAGGCCGCACCCAATGCCGTGGTTTCACGCATTTTAGGGCGCTCCACCGGCGTGCCGAGAATGTCGGCCTGGAACTGCATGAGGAAGTTGTTCGCCACTGCGCCGCCGTCAACGCGAAGGGCCTTGAGCGGCTCGCCGGCATCCTGTTGCATGGCGTCGAGCACGTCGCGGGTCTGGTAGGCGATGGACTCCAGCGCGGCCCGAATGATGTGATCGACCTTCACGCCACGGGTCAGGCCGAACAAGGCGCCCCGTGCATAGGGGTCCCAATAGGGCGCGCCCAGACCGGTGAAGGCAGGCACCAGATAGACGCCATTGCTGTTTTTCACCTTGGTGGCGAAGTATTCGGTGTCCATGGAGTCGTTGACGATTTTCAGCTCGTCACGCAGCCACTGCACGGTAGACCCGCCGTTGAATACCGCGCCTTCCAGCGCGTACGCCACTTCGCCGCGCGGACCGCAACCGATGGTGGTGAGCATGCCGTGGCTGGATTTGACGGCTTTCTTGCCCGTGTTCATCAGCAGGAAGCAGCCGGTGCCGTAGGTGTTCTTCGCCTGACCCGGCTCGACGCACATCTGGCCGAACAATGCCGATTGCTGATCGCCGGCGATCCCGGCGATAGGGATGCCGCTTTTGCTGTGGCCATACACTTCAGATGACGACTTGACCTCCGGCAACATCTCCCGGGGCACGTCGAGCACGTCGAGCATGCGCTGATCCCACTCCAGCGTGTGGATGTTGAACATCATCGTGCGCGAGGCGTTGGTGTAGTCGGTGACGTGCACCTTGCCGCCGGTAAATTTCCAGATCAGCCAGCTGTCGACCGTGCCGAACAGCAACTCGCCACGGCGGGCGCGCTCGCGGCTGCCTTCAACGTGATCAAGAATCCACTTCAGTTTGCTGCCGGAAAAGTACGGGTCGATGACCAGACCGGTGGTGTCCCGGATGTAGTCTTCCAGACCGTCACGCTTGAGTTGCTGGCAGATCTCGGTGCTGCGACGGCATTGCCAGACCACGGCGTTGTAGATCGGCCGGCCGGTGTCCTTTTCCCAGACCACCGTGGTTTCACGCTGGTTGGTGATACCGATCGCGGCGATCTGGTTGTGATGCAGATTCGCCTGCGCCAGCACCTTGGTCATGCACGCGGTCTGGGTCGCGAAGATCTCCATCGGATCGTGCTCGACCCAGCCAGGCTGGGGATAATGCTGAACGAACTCGCTCTGGGCGCTGCTGACCACGTTGGCGTCACGGTCAAAAATGATGGCGCGGGAGCTGGTGGTGCCTTGATCCAGAGCGATGATGTAATTCTTATTTTCGGTGTCGGTCATGGTGAATGCCTGGTGATGTAGCGAGTTTCCGGAAACGGCCGTCCGTTCTGTTGCCCTGTGCGAGGTGCCTTTGCGCACTGAATACCGGGATGGCGTCAAGGAAGCAAGCGGGATATTCGTATTCGAAAAAATATAGACGTAAACGAACCTTGTCAAAGGTCGAAAGCGAACCTTGTCGATGAATGTTCCAAGACGCCGATATTAGTGGATAAGTCCTTCTCGAATGCAGGCATTTCGATAACTGATGGCCTAAAGTATCGTCAGCAAAAGAGAAAGTATCTGGCTGTCTGGAGTGCTGCATGACCCCTGCATTGGATTTACTGAAAAAGGTTCGCGCCGAACATCGCGTCCACAGTTACGAGCACGATCCCAAAGCTGCTTCGTATGGCCTGGAGGCGGCAGAGAAGCTCGATCTGGCCCCCGCTCAGGTGTTCAAGACGCTGCTGGCCAGCACTGAGAAAGGCGAGTTGCTGGTCGCCGTGGTCCCGGTGGTGGGAACGCTGGACCTCAAAGCCCTGGCCCATGCAGCAGGCGCGAAGAAGGCCGAAATGGCGGACCCGGCCGCTGCCCAGCGTGCCACCGGCTATCTGCTGGGCGGGATCAGCCCGCTGGGGCAGAAGAAAAGGCTGCGCACTTTCATTGATGAGTCCGCTCAACCGTTCGCGACGATTTTTGTCAGCGCAGGTCGGCGCGGGCTTGAAGTCGAACTGCCCGCCGCGGTACTTGCGCAACACACCAGTGCGACCTTTGCCCGGATCGGCCGGGAATGATTCGCCGGGTACGTCAGAAATGACTGACCCTTTCATGCGGGGAAATTGACCGCAGACCGGCAGCGCCCGAACCGGGTCGCTGCATTTCTTTACTCGGGGATGCCTTCCATGCAGCTTGAATTCCATCAGGTCGATGCCTTCACCGACCGCCCGTTCTCAGGCAACCCGGCGATGGTCTACCGCCTGGACGCCTGGCTTTCCGACCCACTTATGCAGCACATTGCGGCAGAGCATAATTTGTCGGAGACCGCCTTTCTGGTCCGTGAAGGCGCGGGCTGGCACATACGCTGGTTCACCCCGACCCACGAAGTGCCATTGTGCGGGCATGCGACCCTGGCCAGCGCCTTCGTGCTGTTCGAGAAGTACGGCGAGAAGGCCGAGGTTATCCACTTCGTGAGTAAATCCGGCGAGTTGAGTGTCAGCCGTGAAGGCAATCGGCTTGTGCTGGACTTCCCATCGATGCCACCCGCCGAGCAGGGTGTGACGGTGGAAATCGAACGCGCCCTTGGCGTCTCCGTCGTCGATGTGCTGAGTGCAGCGGAATTGCTGGTGGTGCTGGAGTCCGAGCAGGCGGTTCGCGACTGCAAGCCCGACTTCGTTGCCCTCGCGCGTCTGCCATGGCCTGGGGTGATCGTCACCGCCAAGGGTGACGGCGAACGTTACGACTTTGTCTCGCGCTACTTTGCGCCAGGCATCGGCATCAACGAAGACCCGGTCACGGGCTCGACGCACTGCAGCCTGATTCCCTACTGGTCGGCCCGGCTGAACAAATTCAGTCTGACCGGTTATCAGGCGTCGGCGCGGGGAGGGGAGCTGTTCTGTCGGTTGGAGGGGGAACGCGTGAAAATCGGCGGGCACGCGACGCTGGTGGCCAGCGGCGCCTTGATACTGAGCTAGTGGCTATTGGGCTAACTAGTGCATGAGCGTGAGTGGCAGGTCTTCAGATCGCCACGTCCCGATGCACCGGAACGCTCCGATGCACTGGCACGCTGCCCGAAGCCGGGAACAGCACCAGATGCTCGGCTGACACTTCGAAGTTGACCTGATCCCCCGCGCGCAGATCCACGTGGCTGGGGAACAACGCTTCCAGTTGCGTGCCGGTCGGTAACTGCAGGCGATACAGGGTGGCCGCGCCTTGAAACGTCAGGCTCGCGACGCGAGCCTTGATCGGACTGTGGGGCGCATAAACGATGTCGTCAGGTCGCAGCAACACATCCATTGGGGTGCCTGGCGCGCCGGGGTACGCACGATTGCCGCGCAGCACGCCCAGCTCGGTCTGCACTGATTCGGCATCGATCATTTGCCCGCGAATGAAATAACCCTGACCGACGAAACTGGCGACATAAGGCGTCGCCGGCTCGTGATAAAGGTTGTAGGGAGTGTCCCACTGCTCCAGCCGACCGTCCCTGAACACACCGACGTGATCACTCACGGCAAAGGCTTCCTCCTGGTCGTGGGTCACCAGAATCGCGCTTGTGCCACGGGCTTTGAGAATGTCGCGCACCTCGTGGCTCAGGCGTCGACGCAACTCGCCATCCAGGTTTGAAAACGGCTCATCCAGCAGCAACAACTGCGGCTCCGGCGCGAGCGCGCGGGCCAGCGCCACACGTTGTTGCTGTCCACCGGACAGCTCATGGGGATGACGCGTGCCCAGCGCGCCGAGATTGACCAGCTCCAGCATCTCCTGAACCACCTGCTTCTGGCGCGGATGATTGCGGATGCCGAAGGCGATGTTGTCGGCCACGGTGAGGTGGGGAAACAGGGCGTAGTCCTGAAACACCATGCCGATCCGGCGCTTCTCCGGGGCCAGGGTAAACCCGGGGCGGGAGATGACTTCACCTGCCAGCGTGATGTCGCCTTCGTGGACCGGCTCGAACCCGGCGATGGCGCGCAAGGTAGTGGTCTTGCCGCAGCCGGACGAACCCAGCAGGCAACCGATGTCGCCTGCATTCAGGTGCAGATTGAGGTGCTGCACCACGCGTTGGTCCTGATAACCACAGGCGAGGTTATGCAGCGTCAGCAGCAGGGGCTGACTCATGGGGCAGTGAGGGCCGGGGCCACGAGGAATTCGAGCAGGGCCTTCTGCGCATGCAGCCGGTTCTCCGCCTGATCCCACGCTACCGAACGCGGGTCATCCAGCAGGTCTTCGCTGATCTCTTCACCACGGTGCGCCGGCAGGCAGTGCATGAAAATCACATCGTCGGCAGCGCGGTCGAGCATCTCGCGGGTGACCTGGAAAGGCTTGAACAGGGCCAGACGCTTGGCAGCTTCTTCTTCCTGGCCCATGGACGTCCAGACATCGGTGGAGACCAGGTGCGCGCCTTTCACCGCTTCTTGGGGGTCACGGGTCAGGGTCACACGATCGCCCGCCAGGGCCAGGAAATGCTCACTGGGTTCGTAGCCTTTCGGGCAGGCGACACGCAGCTGAAAGTCGAACTGAATCGCTGCTTCTATATAGCTGTTGCACATGTTGTTGCCATCGCCGATCCACGCCACGGTCTTGCCCTGAATGGAGCCGCGGTGTTCGAGGAAGGTTTGCATGTCGGCCAGCAACTGGCAGGGATGAAGGTCATCTGACAGGCCGTTGATCACCGGTACGCGGGAGTGGGCGGCGAACTCGGTAAGGTTGCTGTGGGCGAAGGTCCGGATCATCACGGCATCGACCATCCGCGACATGACCCGCGCGCCATCGGCGATCGGCTCGCCACGGCCCAGCTGGGTGTCCCGAGGGGAGAGGAAAATGGCCTGGCCGCCCAGCTGGATCATGCCGGCTTCGAACGAGACGCGGGTCCGGGTCGAGGACTTCTCGAAGATCATCGCCAGGATGCGGCCCTTCAATGGCTCGAAAAGCACGCCTCGATTTCGCAGGTCCTTCAGCTCAACGCCGCGACGAATCACCCCGACCAGCTCAGCGGGGGTGTAGTCCATCATCGAGAGAAAGTGCCTTGCGCTCATCATTAACTACCTTGTCTGCAACAGACCGCAGATCCTCAAAGCCGGGTTTTTTCGGAAAAACGGGCGAGACCTGCGGCGAAAGCCGCACGGGGCGACGAATAGGGAAGGCGCGAGGGTATAAGAAAATGTCGCCTGATGCCAAGGCCCGCCGTGACGGAAAATCGTCGTCGGACGTTCGGTCGCCTGAAAACGGCGTTCGCAGGACGCTTTTCATGTAACGAAGTGCTACAGTCATGTTTCTGCGCAGGCCATTCGCCATCGCATTAGTCCTGATTGGACAGTCCGCTTGTAACGCTGTTTGGCGTCGCCGCGATGACTGCCCGATCCGCAACAGTCGCAAACCACTGTGCAGCCTTATGCGACATGCTTCACGCCGCGGAAACCCGGACGTTTCCTAAACCATCGGCGTGGGTTATAAAGGCGGCTTATGTCCTCCAAAAGAGGTGGGGAATGGATTCAAAAGAGCAACAACTGACGGAACTGCTCGGGCTGACGGCTCGAACCCTTACGCACCTCACGGCGTCGATGACGTCGATGTCGTTCGAACTGATGCGCAGCGAAGACGAAGTGACCCGTTCTGCGGGACGCCGGATGATCGATCGCATGGCAACCATCAGCGCAGGACTCGACGAGCACTGGCGGCTGATCGGCGAACTCACCGGCATTCAGGTGTCTCAGGAACAGATCGAAACGGTTCATGAGGTGCAGATGCAGCGCAAGGTGGTCACGCCTATCGGTGGCACCGCTTCCTGAGTCGCGTGTCCTTCATCGGGTGAGCTATCGGCTCGCCTGATGCCGCCCGATTCACGGCACTGACATTTCTGGCGCATCGCCCGGACAGGTCCCATAGTTTTGTATCCGCGATCGCTTGATCGCCCTATAAAAACTCGAGACTGGCGATGACCAAGACTCTCCACCACCGTGCCTGTCACCTGTGCGAGGCGATTTGCGGCCTCACCCTCGAAACCACCCTGCAGGACGACGCCAGCACCCTGATCACCTCGATCAAGGGCGATGCGCAGGACACCTTCAGTCGCGGGCATATCTGCCCCAAAGCCGTCGCGCTGCAAGACATCCAGAATGATCCCGATCGCCTCCGCCAGCCGATGCAGCGCATTGGCAATGACTGGCAGCCGATCGAGTGGCAGGCCGCGTTTGATCTGATCGCCGAGCGCCTGGCCGACATTCAGGCACGTCACGGGCAGAACGCGGTGGCGGTGTACCAGGGCAACCCCAGCGTGCACAACTATGGGCTGATGACCCACAGCAACTATTTTCTCGGGCTGCTGAAAACCCGTAACCGCTACTCCGCGACTTCCGTGGACCAGTTGCCTCATCACCTGACCAGTCATTTGATGTACGGCCACGGTCTGCTGCTGCCCATCGCCGACATTGACCACACCGATTTCATGCTCATCCTCGGCGGTAATCCGCTGGCGTCCAACGGCAGCATCATGACCGTGCCTGACGTTGAGAAGCGTCTGAAAGCGATTCAGGCCCGTGGCGGCAAAGTCGTTGTGGTCGATCCGCGCCGCAGCGAAACCGCCGCCATAGCCGATAAGCACCTGTTCATCCGGCCGGGCGGCGACGCGGCGTTTCTGTTTGGCCTGCTGCACACCCTGTTTGCCGAAGGCCTGACCCGTGAGAGCCACCTTGCGGTTGATGGTCTTGAGGAAGTCCGCGCCGCCGTCAGCGAGATGAACGCCGACGCCATGAGCCCTCGATGCGGCGTGCCCGCCGAGCAGATCAGGCAGCTCGCTAGGGATTTCGCCGCTGCCAAAAGCGGTGTGTGTTACGGGCGCATGGGCATTTCCACCCAGGCGTTCGGCACCCTGTGCCACTGGCTGGTGCAACTGATCAATCTGGTCACCGGTAATCTTGACCGTGAAGGCGGTGCTCTGTGCACCGAGCCCGCGCTGGATCTGGTGGCGTCGACGTCAGGAGGCAGCTTCAATCGCTGGCAGAGTCGCGTCTCCCAACTGCCGGAGTACGGCGGCGAGCTGCCGGTTTCTGCGCTGGCCGAGGAAATGCTGACCCCGGGAGAAGGGCAGATCAAGGCGCTGATCACCGTTGCGGGTAATCCGGTGTTGTCGACGCCCAACGGACGTCAGCTCGATACTGCGCTCGAAGGCCTGGAATTCATGGTCAGCGTCGATTTGTACATCAACGAAACCACGCGGCACGCGGACCTCATCCTGCCGTCGACGTCGGCGCTGGAAAATGACCACTACGACACCACGTTCAACATGTTTGCCGTGCGCAACGTCACCCGGTTCAACCGCGCGATCCTCGCCAAGCCAGAGGGCGCATTGCACGACTGGGAAATCTTTGTCGGCCTCGCCCAGGCCTTCGCGCTGAAAACCGGCCGCGAGCTGAAACCGACGATGCCGCCGGCGCAGATGGTCGATCGCGGTTTGCGCGCCGGGCTGTACGGTGATGCTTCGCCGTTTAAGCTGTCCCTGGAGACACTGGCGCAGTATCCCCACGGTCTGGACCTCGGCCCGCTCAAGCCCAATCTCGCCAACCGTCTTAAAACCTTCAACCAGCGGGTGCAGGCCGCGCCGCCGGTGATCCTTGCCGACCTGGGCCGCTTCGCTGGGGAGCCTGCGCCCCAGGCCGGGGGCCTGATGCTTATTGGTCGGCGCCATGTGCGCAGCAATAATTCATGGATGCACAATTTCCATCGGCTGGTGAAAGGCAAGCCGCGGCATCAGTTGCTGATGCACCCCGACGACTTGATCAGCCGGGGCTTGATGGACGGTCAGCGAGTCAGGGTCAGCTCTCGGGTCGGCGTGATCGAGGTCGAAGTGATGAGCAGCGCGGACATGATGCCCGGGGTTGTCAGCCTGCCCCACGGTTGGGGTCACGGTCGTCCGGGCGTGAAAATGGAAACCGCGGCGGCCCAGCCAGGTGAGAGCGCCAATGACCTGACTGACGAGCGGGCACTGGACGGGATTTCCGGGAACGCCGTGCTCAACGGGGTGCCGGTGACCGTGGCAGCGGCATGACGGCCATCATTTCCCGAGGAGCCGCCATGGCCAAGACCAAGCGTTATGCTCGGGAATCGTTTAGAATGCGCCACCGTGTCGACACATACAGTCGTAAAGTTTAGCCGAGGTGCTCCATGGATATTATCGAAACGATCAAAGACCAGATTGCCAGCAACACCGTTCTGCTTTACATGAAAGGCGCTCCGAATGCCCCGCAGTGTGGCTTTTCGGCCAAGGCTTCTCAGGCACTGATGGCGTGTGGCGAAAAGTTCGCGTACGTCGATATCCTGCAGAACCCGGAAATCCGCGCCAACCTGCCGAAGTACGCCAACTGGCCAACGTTCCCGCAGCTGTGGGTCGGTGGTGAGCTGGTCGGCGGTAGCGACATCATCACTGAAATGCAGGCTGACGGTTCGCTGCAGGAACTGGTGAAAGCCGCTGTTGCGAAAAACGCCACTGCCTGATTTCGGCAGTCGTAAAAAAGCCCCGCTCTCTGCCGAGAAGCGGGGCTTTTTATTGAGCGGTGTCAGAGACGACTATCAGTCCTCTTCGCCCATCTGAGACTGCAGATAGTTCTCGATGCCGACCTTGTCGATCAGCCCCAGCTGTGTTTCCAGCCAGTCGATGTGCTCTTCTTCCGATTCCAGAATGTCTTCCAGCATCTCGCGGCTGCCGAAATCGCCGACGGTTTCGCAGTGCGCGATGGCGGCTTTCAAATCGGCGTGGCCCTTGCGCTCGATGCGCAGGTCACACTCAAGCATTTCCTTGGTGTGCTCGCCGATCAGGATCTTGCCCAGGTCCTGCAGGTTCGGGAGGCCTTCCAGAAACAGGATGCGCTTGATCAGTTTGTCAGCGTGTTTCATCTCGTCGATGGATTCGTGGTACTCGTGTTTGCCCAGCTTGTTCAGGCCCCAGTCTTCATACATGCGCGCATGCAGGAAGTACTGGTTGATCGCGACCAGCTCGTTACCGAGGATCTTGTTGAGATGCTGGATGACTGTGATGTCGCCTTTCATGATCGGGGTCCTGTCGAAGATATAGGTAATGCAGGCGGGAAGTCTGAGCCCAGCCTATAACTCTGTCAAACCTAAGTTATTGAATAATAAGTGAAAATAAATAGGAATAAGAATGTTTGTGTTCCGCATCTTGTTGCTAAGCGATTGAATTAAAGGCATAAAAAAACCGGACAGGGCCCGGTTTTGTTTGAAAGCGGTCTTTCAGGCAGCTGAAAATTCTGCGGGATAGGCGAGGGCGGCGTGGCTGGTTTGCAGCTCGGTCAGGGTTTCACGCACCACTTCCTTGGCGAGGCAGGCACATTTCCCACACTTGCTGGCGACACCGAGGGTCTCGCGGACGTCACGATAGCTGCAGCATCCTTCCATGATTGCTTCACGGATTTGTCCGTCGGTAACACCTTGGCAGAGGCAGACATACATATAAGAAACCGTCGCTGAGTGATTGGCTCAATGCGAGGGATACTAATGTTAATGAGAATGCTTGTCAAAACTACTCAGGCTTCTTCGCGTGGCTACCGATGAGTGGTCGGCTGCGGCGATAGGCATGATCGCTTGTGAGGGTTGTGTGTATATCCATTATCGGCGGTGGTGCTGATTACGGTTCCGCCCTTACGGCGGGTCACTTTTTCCAAGAGCCGAAAAAGTAACCAAAAAGGCCCTGCTCCTGGTTGGGTTCCTCCTTCGTCGGAATACCTTCACTCCGGTCTCGCTCCGTGGGCCCGCCGCCATCCGCCATCCATGGCGGGGGGCGGCTCTCGCGGCATCCATGCCGCTCGGCCCACTGCGCGAGACCTGCGTTCAGCCTGCACCCAAGTCGCGTTCTGCGGTGACTGAACCTTTTGCGTATGAGGATCAAAAACAGATCAAAAGCGGATCAAGAGCTTCCCGGCTGAAGCCGGTCCCACGGGTTGTACGCGACCTGCTTTTTAGTGGGACCGGCTTTAGCCGGGAAGGGGCCAGTCGGGACGCAGAGTGTTGGAGGGGACTGATTTATTTACACGCTTCTCCGTAAATTAATCTGTCCCCGGCTAGCGATAAAAAAACCGGCCACATGGGCCGGTTCTTGTATCGCGCAGCCGCATCGACTCAGTTATCGAAGTCGTGCCAGCCGCCCATTTCTTTCCAGCGGTTGACGATGCCGCAGAACAGCTCGGCAGTCTTTTCGGTGTCGTAACGGGCCGAATGGGCCTCGCGGCCGTCGAAATCGATGTCCGCCGACTGGCAGGCTTTTGCCAGAACAGTCTGACCGTAAGCCAGGCCCGCCAGCGTCGCGGTGTCGAAGCTGGAGAACGGATGGAACGGGTTACGCTTCATGTCGAGCCGCGCAACCGCTGCGTTGAGAAAGCCCAAGTCAAAGCTGGCGTTGTGGCCGACCAGAATTGCCCGCTTGCAGCCGTTGGCTTTCAGCGCCTTGCGGATGCCGCGGAAGATGTCCGTCAGCGCGGTTTCTTCGCTCACGGCCATGCGCAGCGGGTGGTCCAGCTTGATGCCGGTGAACTCCAGCGCCGCCGCTTCAACATTGGCGCCTTCGAAGGGTTCGACACGGAAGAAATACGTGTGGTCAGGAAAGACAAAGCCCTTCTCGTCCATGCCAATCGTCGTGGCTGCGATTTCCAGCAACGCATCAGTGGCGCAGTTGAACCCGCCTGTTTCTACGTCAACCACAACGGGCAGGTAACCGCGAAAACGGGCAGCCATCGGGTGCCGGGACCCTGTACCGCCACCGGAGCCTTCTTGCTCGTCTTCGTAATGTTCTTCACTCACGCGTGTTCCTCCAGCAGGCGCCAGCGCAGTTTTTCACCGGCGCGCAGCGGGATAACAGAAAGCTCGCCAAACGGCAGGCTGGCGGGGGCCGTCCATTCGTCACGAACCAGGGTAATGGTGTCGGTGTTGGTCGGCAGGCCATAGAACGCCGGGCCGTGGATACTGGCGAAACCTTCCAGCTTGTCGAGCGCATTGCGTGACTCGAATGCCTCGGCGTACAGCTCGATGGCGGCGAATGCGGTGTAGCAGCCGGCACAACCGCATGCCGCTTCTTTGGCGTGCTGCGCGTGGGGCGCGGAGTCCGTTCCGAGGAAGAACTTGCTGCTGCCGCTGGTGGCGGCATCGAGCAGGGCGACCTGGTGGGTGTTGCGCTTGAGAATCGGCAAGCAGTAGAAGTGGGGACGGATGCCACCCACCAGCATGTGGTTGCGGTTATACAACAAGTGGTGCGCAGTGATGGTCGCACCGACATTGGCCGAGGCTTCATTCACGAACTGCACGGCGTCGGCGGTGGTGATGTGTTCGAACACCACTTTCAACGTCGGAAAACGCTCGACGACACGACGCATGTGTTCATCGATGAAAATCTTTTCGCGGTCGAACACGTCGATGTCGCCGCGGGTCACTTCGCCGTGAATCAACAGCGGCAGGCCCACTTCAGCCATCGCCTCGAGCACCGGAAAGATCTTGTCGACGCTGGTCACGCCCGAATCGGAATTGGTAGTCGCGCCTGCCGGGTACAACTTGGCGGCATACACGAAGCCACTTGCCTTCGCGGCGCGAATCTCTTCGGGCTGCGTCAGGTCGGTGAGATAAAGCACCATCAGCGGCTCGAAGCGGCTGCCGTGCGGACGTGCAGCGAGGATGCGCTGACGATAGGCGTCCGCTTGCTCCGCGTTGCGTACCGGAGGCACGAGGTTCGGCATGATGATCGCGCGGCCAAAAGTGCGCGCTACGTCGGCGACGGTGTGGGGCAAAACAGCGCCATCTCGAAGATGGATATGCCAGTCGTCGGGGCGCAGGAGGGTCAGGCGTTCGGACATTGGGGATTCCAGGCGGGTCAAACTCGCTGGGAATGCTACCGGAAAAGACTCCTCCAGGCACTCGCTATCAAGTTTTGCGGGAAGTTACCGATAGCCACGTGTAAGTCATTAATCTTGTTACGCGTGAATTTAGTGGAGCCTCCCGTGCGCCAGCGATATCTAGCCCTGCTCAGCGTGTTTGCCAGCCTGCCGGCCGTGGCGCTCACCTTCCAGACCCGTCTGGAGAATATTGAGTGGAAGGTGGAAGGCGACCAGTTCGAGTGCAGACTGACTCAACCGATCGCCGATTTCGGCGCCGGCGAGTTCGTGCGGCGCGCGGGTGAGCAGCCGACGTTTCGCTTGAAAGCAAATGGCTACAGTCTGGCGTCCGGTTCGGCCATGTTGATTGCCGCTGCGGCGCCTTGGCAGCCGGGTCGCAGTGATCTCAATCTTGGCGCGGTGAAAGTCGGCAGCGGCGAGATTCCCTTCAATACCAATCAGGCCCAGGCGACGCGTCTGATCGCCGGTTTGATGGAAGGGCGCAGCCCGACCATTCGTCACACCTTGCGCGATGGCGGCGGTGCGATGGAAGTGCGGCTGTTACCGGTGAAATTCAGCAAGGCCTACGGTGACTTCCAGGTCTGTACCGCGAAGCTGTTGCCGATGAATTTCGAGCAAGTCCGACAGTCCGAGATCGGCTTCCCGGGTGGCGGCATCGAGCTGGACGCTACGGCCAAGCGCAAGCTGGACACCGTGCTGGCTTATATGAAGGCTGATCCGACGGTCAATCACGTCGAACTCGACGGCCACTCCGACAACAGCGGCAACCGGTTGACCAACCGCGATCTGTCGCGGCGTCGTGCGCTGTCGGTGATGGACTACCTCAAAGCCCAGGGCATCCCGGAAGAGCAGATCACCCTGCGTTTCCACGGCGAGCAATATCCGCTGGCGCCGAACACCAACAATGCCAATCGCGCGCGCAACCGTCGGGTGAATATCCACCTGGAGCGTGTGGCGCAGCAGACCCCAGCCGTGCCGCCATCCGCTGCACCTGCACCTGCACCTGCACCTGCACCGGCTCCGTTGCCAGGGCCTGCGGCATCGCCAACCCCTGGCGCTGCGCCTGCCACAGCGGCAAGTACGACGCCCGCCAAGGCCTCTTGATGATGGGCAGCCAAGTCGTCTGACTGAAAGAATCTGTCGCTTTGTCGTCAGAAGCTGTCGCGACACTGTAAATTCCCGCGCGTGAACGGTAAACTCGTCGGTTTTCCGTACAACGCGTTGGAGTGATGGCATGGCGGACGTAAACAAGGTAGTTCTCGCGTATTCCGGTGGCCTGGATACTTCGGTAATCCTCAAGTGGCTGCAAGACACGTACAACTGCGAGGTGGTGACCTTCACCGCTGACCTGGGTCAGGGCGAAGAAGTCGAGCCAGCACGCGCCAAGGCGCAAGCCATGGGCGTCAAAGAAATCTACATCGACGACCTGCGCGAAGAGTTCGTGCGTGATTTCGTGTTCCCGATGTTCCGCGCCAACACTGTCTACGAAGGCGAGTACCTGCTGGGTACTTCCATCGCGCGTCCCCTGATCGCCAAACGCCTCATCGAAATCGCCAACGAAACCGGCGCTGACGCCATTTCCCACGGCGCTACCGGCAAAGGCAACGACCAGGTTCGTTTCGAACTCGGCGCCTATGCGCTCAAGCCTGGCGTGAAAGTTATTGCGCCTTGGCGTGAGTGGGACCTGCTGTCCCGCGAGAAGCTCATGGACTACGCCGAGAAGCACGCGATTCCGATTGAGCGCCACGGCAAGAAAAAATCCCCGTATTCGATGGATGCCAACCTGCTGCACATCTCCTATGAAGGCGGCGTGCTGGAAGACACCTGGACCGAGCACGAAGAAGACATGTGGCGGTGGACAGTGTCGCCGGAAAACGCGCCCGACAAGGCGCAGTATCTGGAGCTGACCTACCGCAATGGCGACATCGTTGCACTGGACGGCGTCGAGATGACCCCGGCCACCGTTCTTGCCACCCTGAACCGCATCGGCGGCGAACACGGGATCGGCCGTCTGGACATCGTCGAAAACCGCTACGTCGGCATGAAGTCCCGTGGCTGCTACGAGACCCCGGGCGGCACCATCATGCTGCGTGGTCACCGTGCGATCGAATCGATCACCCTGGACCGCGAAGTCGCGCACCTTAAAGATGAGCTGATGCCCAAGTACGCCAGCCTGATCTACACCGGTTACTGGTGGAGCCCTGAGCGTCTTATGCTGCAACAGATGATCGATGCTTCGCAGGCACACGTGAACGGTGTGGTGCGCCTGAAGCTTTATAAGGGCAACGTAATCGTGACCGGTCGCAAGTCCGACGAGTCGCTGTTCGATGCCAACATCGCGACGTTCGAAGAAGACGGCGGCGCCTACAATCAGGCAGATGCTGCCGGCTTCATCAAGCTCAACGCGTTGCGCATGCGCATTGCCGCGAACAAGGGCCGCAAGTTGTTCTGATCGCTGTCGTGATTGATGTGCAGCCCTGTCAGGGGCTGCACTCACTGCCTGTTCTCGTTGTGCCCCTGGCGGTTCATCAGAAACTTTTCCCGCTCCCTCGGTCGTCGGTTAATGCCCCCGTTTACGGGCGGTAAAAGACGCGCCTGGGCTTCGTTTCATCTCCTGCATCATGTTGGCAAATCTGTGTCTTTATCAGCGATGTTCTCAGCCGTATCCCCCTGCGAAGTTGTTCGAAACTCAAAGCGATAGGCTTTGCCAATGTCCCAGATATCGCGGATTCCCACGCCCAATAGTTGAGCGATTTCGGGAACCGTATAGCCCAATGCCGAGTAATGCATGGCATGCCCGGCGGTGGCGTCGTCCACGGTTGCCGGCTCTCTTTGCCGGGACGTGCGTGACCGCCGAACAGGCTGGCAGTAGCGGATCTTCAGACCGTTCTCGCTGGCCAGGCGCTTGATGTCCTTCTGGTTCATGCGCAGCGAGTATTGCAACGCGGCGACACCCGCTCCCTTGGCAACAAGCCCCTTGAGAAGGTCGACCTTGGTGGACAGCTCCGCCTCCGGATCGGCGTCCCGGGTTTGCCGCGACGCTTCGGTCTCCCGTGATTCTCCCTCTGCAATGACATTGATGACGCCGCCTTCTGAAACGTAGCGCTCCACCGCTTCCGCCAGCTTAAGAGGGTCGCTGCTCGCGCCAATGGAGTATTTTATTTTCTTGGTCATGGTAGGTTCCTTTGAACATATCAACTAAACAGCCTGCACTGCCGGGACGTTCACGCTTAAGCGTGTTTAAACACTGAATGGCTTATTCATGCCGAAGAGTGGCCTGCGCACGGACTGCTGGCACAAGAAACACCAGCCTTTATAGGCGCAATAATCTTTTATCGTGAGAGATGCCACTAACTAACAGTGGGCTGAACCATTCGCTCATCAAAAAGTAACGAGTGGTAATAGGTTTGGCAAGTAAAAAGCCAAAAAATATGCAGTTTGTTTTTTAATCTCTTTGGGTGATGTTTTGGGCGGTAATAATAGTCCGTTAGTTATGTAGTATTTTTCTGGAATGACTTGATGGTGCTGGATGTTATGGGCTGAATAGTATTACGTGAAAGGCGGGGCAGCCCTCCGTTTTAATAGGGTGATCTGACGCAGGCTTTATTAAATGGGGCAGCACCCGGTGGAGGAGGTTACGTGGCGAAACTTTTTATCCCATTCCTGGCCCGGTATCTGGGTAAGAACAGTTGAAAGTTAGTTCGGGCTGTTCAGAAATTTCTTAACCCGCTGTAGGTCCTTTCGAGTATTTAATATGTAATGAAACTCGTCGGGCGCACACCTGTGTTTTAAGCAAATGTGTGCGGCCGTGCACGTCTCCCATGGTCCGCAATATTTTATGATTTTTGTTCACTGGCAGCCTGGCCAGATGGGCATATGCTGAAGTCATGACGGTCGTGGTGAGCAGGTTGTCACCCGCTACCCTGGGCAGTGCTTCAAAGAGGAAGCCTTTTTTGATGGGCGTTACGCAAAGCCATGGATGTCCCCACATTCAAACCGGTGGGCGGAGCAAAGGGGCGCCGACGGACCTTATGACAAAGCGAGCTATTAAACCGCGTTCATATCGTCAGAAATGCTCAGCGTATTCAGGATTCACAAATGACCACTTGCGATCTCGGAAATTATGCGGTCACGTACTGAGACAGGACTGCACATCATAAAAAACAGAGCGGATAGGGCAGGTTTTGTAGGATTTTTCTGTTGGTTGAGTGAGAAAGGTCTTTGCCTGCTGGTCTGCAGGGAGGAGCGCCATGCAAAGCACTAAACGACTAAGCTATTGTGCGGACTCTGAAAATTCGAACAGCGAAAAATGGACTGCTCATGAATAAAGTGTTGATCGTGGATGATCACCCAGTCATTAGGCTCGCCGTACGCATGTTGATGGAACGCCACGGCTACGAAGTCATTGCCGAGACGGATAACGGCGTGGATGCGTTACAACTGGCGCGCGAGCACTTGCCGGATATTGTCATTCTGGACATCGGTATCCCCAAGCTCGATGGCCTGGAGGTCATCGCTCGATTGTCGGCAATGACGCTGGCCTTCAAAGTGCTGATCCTCACCTCCCAGGCGCCGGGGCATTTCTCAATGCGTTGTATGCAGGCAGGCGCGGCGGGTTATGTCTGTAAGCAGCAGGATT
The DNA here is from genome assembly GCF_055284355.1 of Pseudomonas sp. HP_01. Lineage (NCBI taxonomy): Bacteria > Pseudomonadati > Pseudomonadota > Gammaproteobacteria > Pseudomonadales > Pseudomonadaceae > Pseudomonas > Pseudomonas sp. HP_01. The sequence continues at coordinate 58,540 of NZ_JBTOPV010000019.1, forward strand.
TGACCGAATTGCTCAGCGCCATCAAGGCGGTGTTGTCCGGCTACAGTTATTTCCCCAATCAGGCACTGCACACGGTGCGCTCCAGTCTTGGCAATGCCAGTGAGGCGGAGATGGTGGATCGTCTGTCCGGGAGGGAAATGATGGTGTTGCAGCAGTTGGCCCGTGGCAAGACCAACAAGGAAATCGCCGACGGCATGTTTCTGAGCAACAAGACCGTCAGCACGTACAAAACGCGTCTTTTGCTCAAGCTCAATGCGCATTCGCTGGTCGACCTCATCGAGCTCGCGCAGCGTAATGGACTGGTTTGATGGCCGAGAGGCAACGGTGCTTCAGGCGGCGTTTTCCGCTCATGCGTTTTCTGCCAAGGCCTCTCTGCAGGGAGAGGCCTTGAGGCAGAGCATTTCAAGCAGTGTTCAGAAATCGAAATCGTAGTCTGCAAGCTGCCTTTGCAGGCGACGCTCTTCCAGCAGGTTATCGATGGTGCGGCGCTTGCTGAGGTTGGTCTTGGCGGTCTCTACCGGGACGGGCAGGGCTTCTTCCGGCTCTTCGGTGACGAAGTCGTCATCCACTTCGAGGGTGTCTTTTTCATCGCTCATGATTCAGCCTCAGGCGTGAACAGTCGTTGGCGCTCCTTATAGCGACAAACCCCGCGCGGGTAAAAAAGATTTTTTTAATCGATTGAAGCCCGGCGAAGCTATCGTTCAATCGTCAGAGGTCTTCACCTTGTACTCGCACAGGTCCTCGATCCGGCAGCTGCCACACCGGGGCTTGCGCGCGATACACACGTAACGGCCGTGAAGGATCAGCCAGTGGTGTGCATCCATGAGGTAGTCCCTGGGCACGAACTTCATCAGTTTGTTTTCAACTTCCACCACATTCTTCCCGGGCGCGATTCCGGTGCGGTTACTCACCCGGAAGATGTGCGTGTCGACCGCCATCGCCAACTGGCGAAATGCGGTGTTCAGGACCACGTTCGCGGTTTTGCGGCCCACGCCGGGAAGGGCTTCAAGGGCCTCTCGGGTTTGCGGCACATCCCCTCCGTGCAGTTCAATCAGCAGGCGGCACGTCTCGATCACGTTCCGCGCCTTGCTGTTGTACAGGCCGATGGTCCTGATATAGGCAGACAAACCCTCGACGCCCAACGCGTAAATCGCCTCAGGCGTATTGGCCACAGGGTACAGACGCGCCGTGGCCTTGTTGACGCTGACATCGGTCGCTTGCGCCGAGAGAATCACAGCGATCAGGAGCTCGAACGGCGTGGTATAGGCCAGTTCCGTTTTAGGATCGGGATTGTCTTCGTGCAAACGACGAAAGATTTCAAGACGTTTGGCGGCGTTCATGGGGTAGACGTTTCCTGAGAAGACGGTGCCAGGGGCGCCGAGTCCTGCAATTGGGCGAGCGCGTGCTCTGCTTCGTCGAGGCCGCGTTGCAACTGCACAAGTTGTGCGGCTTGTTCGGCAATCGGCGGGTGACCAAAGGCTTTCAGCGACTTCAGCAGTTGAGCTCTGCTCATGGCGACCTGGGCGCGTGCCTGTTTCAACGCAGCGTCGCCGCCCGTCGAAGGTGCCGAGCGAATGCGGGCCAGTGCGGCTTGCGCCGGATCCGGCTGGATAGCGGCAGGGGTGGCAGCCCGTAGCTGGCGAGCCTGGCGCTCAGCCTGCCGTCGCTGTTCATCGCGCTGCAGGCGGGCCGAGCGCGCGTCAAAGCGTTGCCGTGCGCGAATGCGTTTGACGGCTCTCGCTGATCGCTGTGCATCATCCATCGCAGAATCGCCAATGAAAGGAATCGAGGCCACTGGCAGCGGCAGCATGTCGATGCAGTCGACCGGGCAGGGGGCAACGCACAGGTCACAGCCGGTGCATTCCTGAACGATGACGGTGTGCATCAGCTTGGCGGCGCCGACGATCGCGTCCACCGGGCAGGCCTGGATGCATTTGGTGCAACCGATGCACTCGGCCTCGCGAATAAACGCAACTTGCGCCGGCGCGCTGCCTCGTTCGATGTCCAGTTGCAGGACCGGCACATTCAGCAGTCGAGCCAGTGCCGCGATGGTCTCGACGCCACCGGGTGGACACTTGTTGATGGCTTCGCCGCTGGCAATGCCTTCGGCATAGGGCTGGCAGCCTGGGTGGCCGCATTTCCCACACTGGGTTTGCGGCAGCAGGGCGTCGATGCGCTGAATCAGGCTCATGCTTGGACCAGATCGACGGCCCGAGCGGGCCGCCGATAACGTGCAGAATGTTGCGTTTGGGGTCGGGTTACTTGATGCGCTGGCCGGGCTTGGCGCCGCTGTCAGGGCTCAGCAGGTAAATCTCTTCACCGCCAGGGCCCGCTGCCATCACCATGCCTTCGGAAATACCGAAGCGCATTTTCCGCGGCTTCAGGTTGGCGATCATCATGGTCAACCGACCCTCCAGCTCCGCCGGTTTCGGGTAGGCGCTCTTGATGCCGGAGAAGACATTGCGCTTCTCGTCGCCGATATCCAGCGTCAGGCGCAACAGCTTGTCGGCGCCTTCGACGTGCTCGGCTTTTTCGATCAGCGCGACACGCAGGTCGATCGCCGCGAAGGCGTCGAAGTCGATCTCCGGCGAGAGCGGGTCTTTCGTCAGCTCGCCGTTGCCTTGAGTTGCCGCGCCAGTGTCGGTGGCGCTGGCGGCCAGGTCTTCTTTCGATGCGTCGGTCATGGCTTCCACTTTTACAGGGTCGATGCGGGTCATCAGCGGTTGGAACGGGTTGAGCTGATGATTGCTCAGCAGCGTCTGGTGGTCATCCCAGGTCAGTGGCGCGACATTGAGGAACTGCTCGGCGTCCGCAGCCAGATTCGGCAGCACAGGCTTGAGGAAGATCACCAGTTGACGGAACAGGTTGATGCCCAGCGCGCAGATCGCCTGAACCTCATCCTGTTTACCTTCCTGCTTGGCCAGCGACCAAGGCGCCTTGTCGGCGATCCAGGCATTGGCGCGGTCGGCCAGCGCCATGATTTCGCGCATCGCCCGGGCAAAGTCACGTGCCTCGTAGGCGTCGGCAATGCTTGGCGCTGCTGCGTGGAAGGCGTCGGTCAGTTCGGGCTCGGCATTGCCGGCCACCAGCAAACCTGCGTTGCCCTTCTGGATGAAGCCCGCGCAACGGCTGGCGATGTTGACCACCTTGCCGATCAGGTCAGAGTTGACCTTCTGCACGAAGTCTTCAAGGTTCAGGTCGAGATCGTCGACGCCACGGCCCAGCTTGGCCGCGTAGTAATAGCGCAGGTATTCAGGCGACAGGTGCTCAAGGTAGGTGCGTGCCTTGATGAAGGTGCCGCGGGACTTCGACATCTTCTGGCCATTGACGGTCAGGTAGCCGTGAACGTTGATGGCGGTAGGCTTGCGGAACCCTGAGCCTTCAAGCATCGCTGGCCAGAACAGCGCATGGAAGTTGACGATGTCCTTGCCGATGAAGTGGTAAAGCTCAGTGGTCGAATCCTTGCGCCAGAACGCATCGAAGTCCAGTTCCGGGCGGCGCGCGCACAGATTCTTGAAGCTCGCCATGTAGCCGATGGGAGCATCCAGCCACACGTAGAAATATTTGCCCGGCTCGTCGGGGATCTCGAAGCCGAAATACGGCGCATCGCGGGAGATGTCCCACTGCTGCAGGCCGGAATCGAGCCATTCGGCGATTTTGTTAGCCACGGCGTCCTGCAACGTGCCGCTTCGCGTCCAGCTCTTGAGCATGGCGTCGAACGCCGGCAGGTCGAAGAAGAAATGCTTCGAATCCCGGAGTACCGGGGTTGCACCGGAAATCGCGGACTTTGGGTCTTTCAGGTCAGTCGGGGCGTAGGTCGCACCGCACTTCTCGCAGTTGTCGCCGTACTGGTCTTCAGTGCCGCATTTCGGGCAGGTGCCTTTGATGAAGCGGTCGGCCAGGAACATTTTCTTTTCCGGGTCGAAATATTGCGTCACGGAGCGCGTAGCGATGTGCCCGGCGTCGCGAAGGCGCTTGTAGATCTCGCTCGACAACTCGCGGTTTTCTTCGGCGTGGGTCGAATGGAAGTTGTCGAAATCCACCAGGAAGTCAGCGAAGTCGGCGCTGTGCTCGGCCTGCACGTTGGCAATGAGTTGCTCCGGCGTTATGCCTTCCTTCTCGGCGCGCAGCATGATCGCCGAACCATGGGCGTCGTCCGCGCACACGTAAATGCACTGGTTGCCGCGGTGCTTTTGAAAGCGCACCCACATGTCGGTCTGGATGTACTCGAGCATGTGGCCAAGGTGAATGGAACCATTGGCATAGGGCAGGGCGCTGGTGACGAGAATCTTGCGTGGCTCGGACATTGGGCTCGGCTACTTGAAGTGAAACGGAGGTCGGCCACTATAAAGGCCTGAGCGTTTTTTTTCATCCCGCGCTGCATGTCGGAATCTGCCGATCTGCTTGAAAGGAAACGTCGTTGCGTTCTTTATCAGGCATACAAGGTAGGATGGCCGCCTGTTTTAGTCAGTCTTTATAGGGAGTCACCCATGAGCGCTGTCAATCGCGCAACGGTGGAAGCCGTCCTTCGCCAGTACACCGATCCTTACTTGAATCAGGACCCGGTCAGCGCCGGTTGTGTCCGCGCCATCGATATCGACGGTGACCGCGTGAGTGTCCAGCTGGAACTGGGTTACGCGGCCGCGCTGTTCAAGAACGGCTGGGCGCAGATGCTGCAGATGGCGATTGAAGGGCTGGATGGCGTCGCATCGGCCAGTGTCCGGATCGCCTCGGTCATTCACCCTCACAAAGCCCTTGGTCAGATCCCCGGCCTGGCCAATGTGAAGAACATCGTGGCCGTTGCGTCGGGCAAAGGCGGCGTCGGTAAATCCACGACCGCTGCCAACCTTGCGCTGGCGCTGTCCCGGGAAGGCGCGCGCGTTGGCATTCTTGATGCCGATATCTATGGTCCGAGCCAGGGCGTTATGTTCGGTATCGCCGAAGGCACCCGTCCGAAGATCAAGGATCAGAAGTGGTTCGTACCAATCGAAGCCCACGGCATCGAAGTGATGTCGATGGCGTTTCTGACCGACGACAACACGCCGATGGTCTGGAGAGGGCCGATGGTATCGGGGGCACTGTTGCAACTGGTGACCCAGACCGCCTGGAATGATCTGGATTACCTGGTCATCGATATGCCGCCAGGCACCGGCGATATCCAGCTGACCCTCGCCCAGAAAGTCCCGGTCGCGGGCGCTGTGATCGTCACGACCCCGCAGGATCTTGCATTGCTGGATGCGAAGAAAGGTGTGGAGATGTTCCGCAAGGTCAACATCCCGGTGCTGGGTGTCGTTGAAAACATGGCCGTGCATATCTGCTCGAACTGCGGTCATGCCGAGCATCTGTTTGGCGAAGGCGGAGGAGAAAAGCTGGCGACGCAATATGGCGTCGAGCTGCTGGCCTCGCTGCCACTGTCCATGCTCATCAGAGAGCAGGCCGATGGTGGCAAGCCAACGGCGATTGCCGAGCCTGAGAGTCAGATTGCGATGGTGTATCAGGAGCTGGCGCGTCATGTCGGCGCGCGGATCGTGCTGCAGGAAGCTGCTACTGCGGAGATGCCGAGCATCTCTGTGAGCGACGACTGATGCGCTGAGGCGTAAGGCTGGAGACGCGATGTGCCTGATGCTAGGCATGTCGCGGTAGTAAGTATTGAGGCAAAGGTTGCAGGCGGGATGTGCAGAAATGCCCTTTCTACAGGCATAAAAAAACCCCGCTTTTGAGGGCGGGGTTTTTTAAGCTAATCAGTACAAGTTAGATAACTTGAACTTCTTCAGCTTGCATGCCTTTCTGACCGCGGGTAGCGATGAAAGAGACCTGTTGGCCTTCTTTCAGGCTTTTGAAGCCGTCAGATTGGATAGCTTTGAAGTGAACGAACAGGTCGTCACCCGATTGTGGAGTGATGAAGCCGAAGCCTTTTTCATCGTTGAACCACTTAACGGTACCAGTTTGGCGATTAGACATGGTGTATCTCCTTGGACAAAGTTAACTGCGACTCAGGAAGTGCCCTGGCCGAGACTGAGTGCAAAGAGCAGGAAAAATTCTTGGAGATGGTTGGATCGAAATTCAACATCGTGTAGATATTCTCAGTGACACAAGCAACACAGTGGAGCCACCTTACCCCTTTTTCTCGGATGTGCAAAGGGGCTGTCTACGATTTTTTCTTGAGGTGGCTCAACGCCGTTAATGCACGCGGTGCGCAATCTTTGAACCCGGGGCGTTCGACCGGTAAGATGCCGGACATCTTTTTCACCTCGCTATTCAGGACACCGCCATGAGCATCAAATCGGACAAGTGGATTCGCCGCATGGCGCAGGAACACGGCATGATCGAGCCGTTCGTGGAGCGTCAGGTGCGCGGCGAAGGCGCGGATCGAGTGATCTCTTTCGGTGTTTCCAGCTACGGCTATGACGTGCGTTGCGCCGACGAATTCAAGGTGTTCACCAACATCAATTCGGCCACCGTCGACCCCAAAAACTTCGACGAAAAAAGTTTTGTAGACATCAAAAGCGACGTTTGCATCATCCCGCCGAACTCATTCGCACTGGCACGCACCGTCGAATATTTCCGCATTCCGCGTAATGTGCTGACCATCTGCCTTGGCAAAAGCACCTATGCGCGCTGCGGCATCATCGTCAACGTGACGCCCCTTGAGCCTGAATGGGAAGGGCACGTGACCCTGGAATTCTCCAACACCACCACGCTGCCGGCGAAGATCTACGCCAATGAAGGCGTCGCACAGATGCTCTTTCTGGAATCCGACGAAGAGTGTGAAGTGTCCTACAAGGACCGTGGTGGCAAGTACCAAGGCCAGCGCGGTGTGACGCTGCCCCGTACCTAATCGCGCCATTTGTCAGCCAGGCACTGAATTTGTCTCGCAATTCGCACTCTATTGACTGAACTGTTCCCATCCGCACCATGCGGGTGGGGCCAACGCTCAGGAGTGCCCTATGAAGAGACACATCAACACCAGCAGCAAGGAACCCGACCCGAGTGCCAATCAGGTTGGTTTGCTGGCTTGGTCGCTGTTAGCGCATCCACACCTCAATAATATGGTCGCCGGGGGCATTCCCGGGCAGCCAGACCCAGACAGTCCAAACGAGTACCCTCAGCCTGACGAAGGCGGCGTGCCGACAATACCGGACGAGCCACCACCCGCACCGGTTGCCTGATTCAAGTCCCGTCGGTGCCTCAGCATCGGCGGGGCTGTTCAGTGTCGCGCCTGGCCCTGCGCTTTAGGGGCGCTTGTCGCCATCTCTTTCATGATTGATCCCGCCGTTCTCCCGATTCAAACCGCCTCCCACACCGCCCCATCCCCCACCACATAAATCTTGCTGTTCTCAGCCCGATCAATATTCATGCCCCCTGTGAAAGCGCCGAATGCTGGCAGCAGACTGACGCGTGGCATCACGTAAAAGCACGGCAATCGCAAGCGCTGACGTCCTCGTCCGTACAGCCGGTAGGCCGGATGCACATGGCCCGCCAGGACGTGAAAATCAGGGTGCGGGTCAGGTTCGTGCTGAAGGGCATAGGGCCCCATAAACATGGGTTCCTCGACCACTTCAATGCGCAGTTCCGGCGGCGGATCACCTGCACGCTTATCGTGGTTTCCCCGGATCAAGGTGATCGCCAGACCATGATGTTTGTCCCGCCATGCCTGAATGGCCGACAGCGTGCCGGCCGCATGGGATTCCGGGGCGTGAAGAAAGTCCCCCAGAAAGATCAACCGCTCGCAGTCATAGCTCGCCAGCAGTGCATCCAGGCGCTGAAGGTTATCGTCGGTGGTGCCATGGGGCACTGGCTGACCCAGTCGTCGGTAGGCAGCGGCCTTGCCAAAGTGGGCGTCGGCAATCAACAACGCACGCTCGGCCGGGTAGTAGATGGCTTTGTCCGCCAGCAACCATAGCTCCGCGCCTGCCAGCTGAATCGAAAGATACGGCCTCACGTCATGACCTCAGGCCCGGCGGCTTTTTCGAGGTCGCTGACCATGCGTGCAATACGGTCGGAGAGTTTTTCGGTGCTGAGGCTTTCGCGCATGCGTTCGACCAGCAGCGGGAAGGCCATCGGGGTGGGGCGTTTGATCACGTGCAAATCCAGGGTTCGGTTGTTGATCCGGCTGAGGGTCTGTTCAAGACGGGCGACATCGAGTTCCTGCCGCAGCACTTCTTCCTGGGCCTGGGTCAGCAGCAGGTTGCCGGCGTCGTACTGTTTGAACACTTCGAAGAACAAGCCACTGGAAGCCTGCAGCTGTCGGTTGCTCTTCGGCGCGCCAGGGTAGCCGGAGAACACCAGCCCGGCGATGCGGGCAATTTCGCGAAAGCGGCGCAGTGCCAGTTCGCCGGCGTTCAGGCTGGCAATGATATCGGCCAGCAGTTCATCTTCGGAAAACAGCTGAGTCGTCAGGCGCTCATTCCAGTCGAGGGGCGTGGCGCTGAGCAGCTCGAAGCCATAGTCGTTCACCGCGATGGAGAAGGTCAGCGGCGTGTCACGACTCAGGCGCCAGGCCAGCAGGCTCGCCAGCCCCAAGTGCACATGCCGGCCGGCGAAGGGATACAAAAACAAATGCCAGCCCTCGCGGGACTTCAAAACTTCTGCCAGCAGCGTGTCCTTGCGCGGCAACGCCGACCATTGCCGTTGCACTTCCAGCAGCGGGCTGACGATGTGCATCTCGGGGCTGCTGAAGTCGCCCCGGGCAGCGGCATCGAATTTTTCGACGACGGCGTCTGCCAGTTCGTTGGAGAGCGGCATCCGTCCGCCATTCCAGCGCGGGACGGCGGCTTTTTTACCCGTAGCCTTTTTCACGTACGCGGTCATGTTCTCCACGCGCACCAGTTCCAGCAGGCGACCGCTGAACAGAAACCCGTCTCCAGGTTTCAATCGGGCGATGAAGCCTTCTTCGACGCTCCCGAGGGATCCGCCTCCGCCGCCCTTGCTCCAATACTTCACGTTGATGCTGGCTTCACTGACGATGGTGCCCACGCTCATGCGGTGGCGGCGGGCGAGGCGGGCGTCGGGGACGCGCCAGATGCCGTCTTCGTCAGGCTCGACCCGTCGGTAATCAGGGTAAGCCGTCAGAGAGAGGCCGCCGTAACGCACGAACGCCAAAGCCCATTCCCACTCTTCGTCGGTGAGGTCGCGATAGGCCCAGGCTGTACGAACTTCGGCCAGTAGCGCGTCGGGCATAAAGCCGCCGCCGAGGGCCATGCTCACCAGATGCTGCACGAGGACATCCAGCGGCTTGTAGGGTGATTCGCGAGGTTCAATCAGACGCGCGTCGACGGCGTCGCGGGCAGCGGCAGCTTCGACCAGCTCCAGGCTATGGGTCGGCACCAGCGTTACCCGTGACGGGCGGCCCGGCGCGTGGCCCGAGCGCCCCGCACGCTGCATAAGCCGCGCGACGCCCTTGGCCGAACCGATCTGCAGCACACGCTCGACCGGCAGAAAATCCACGCCCAAATCGAGGCTTGAGGTGCAGACCACGGCTTTCAGGTGGCCTTCTTTCAACGCGCGCTCAACCCAGTCGCGGACCTCGCGGGAGAGTGAGCCGTGGTGCAGCGCGATCAGCCCGGCCCAGTCGGGGCGTGCCTCCAGCAACGCCTGATACCAGACTTCCGACTGCGCGCGGGTATTGGTGAACAGCAGGCAACTGGAACAGCTATCTACTTCGGCCAGCACCTGCGGGAGCATGCGCAGCCCCATATGTCCGGCCCAGGGGAAGCGTTCGATGGAGGGCGGCAGCAACGTGTCGACGATCAATTTCTTGACCACTTTGCCGTGAACGGTGGTGCCGTGATCGCCCACCAGCACCTGTTGCGCGTGATCTTGATTGCCGAGGGTCGCGGAAAGGCCCCAGATGACCAGCTCGGGATTCCACTGACGCAGCCTTGCCAGCGCCAGTTGCAGCTGAATGCCGCGCTTGTTGCCAATCAGTTCGTGCCATTCATCGACAACGACCATCTTCAGCGTCGACATCGTCGCCTGGGCATCGGCGCGGGTCAGCAGCAGCGTCAGGCTCTCCGGCGTGGTGATCAGCGCGGAGGGCAGGCGTCGGCCCTGTTTGGCGCGTTCGCTGCTGCTGGTGTCGCCGGTGCGCAGGCCGACGCTCCACGGGATCTGCAAATCCTGCAGGGGGCCTTCGAGTGCGCGGGCGGTGTCGGCAGCGAGGGCGCGCATGGGCGTGATCCACAACACGCTGAGGGGCGCCGCCACGGGCTTGCGCTTGCGCGGCTTCAGCTCCGTGGGCTCGGGCGCAGGTCGGGCGAACTGGTTGAGGGCGGCAAACCACACCGAGTACGTCTTGCCCGCGCCGGTGCTGGCGTGCAGGAGGCCCGACTCGCCGCGGGCGACGGCGGCCCAGACTTCTTTCTGGAAGGGGAAGGGTTTCCAGCCGCGCTCGGCAAACCAGCGCTTGGCGAAATTGACAGCTCTTGGCATGCGCAGGCTCTGGGAAGGGGTTAAGTCAGAGACCGCTGGGGGAGGGGTTTAGTTTGGTCGGGATTTATCACCCGGCGCTGAACCTGTGGGAGCGACCGGGGTGGCGCTCCACCTTGCTCGCGAATGCAGTGGGTCAGCAACAAATAGTCTGACTGACAGAATGCCTTCGCGGGCAAGGTGGAGCGCCACACCGGTCGCTCCTACAGGATTTGCATTTGCCAATGTAATGAACGCGGCAGGAGATCAGGACGCTGCGAAATTATTTCAAATTACCGCTCAAAAACTGCTGCAAGCGCTCGCTCTTCGGGCTGCCCAGCACGTCGTCCGGGTGGCCCATCTCCTCGATCTGGCCCTGATGCAGGAACACCACCTGATTGGCGACCTTGCGGGCGAAGCCCATTTCGTGAGTTACCAGGATCATGGTTCGACCCTCTTCGGCGAGGCCCTGAATCACTTTCAAGACTTCGCCGACCAGCTCAGGGTCGAGCGCTGAAGTGGGCTCGTCGAACAGCATGATTTCCGGTTCCATCGCCAGCGCCCGGGCGATGGCGACGCGCTGCTGTTGGCCGCCGGACAGAAACGCCGGGTACTGATCGGCGACGCGCGCGGGCAGCCCCACCTTGTCCAGGTATTTGCGCGCGCGAGCCTCAGCTTCGACCTTCGACACGCCAAGCACCCGGCGCGGGGCCATGGTGATGTTTTCCAGCACCGTCATGTGGCTCCACAGGTTGAAATGCTGGAACACCATCGCCAGCCGCGTGCGAATCCGCTGCAGTTCGGCCGGGTCGGCAACGCGCATCCCGCCGGCGTCGCTGACCATGCGCACGGGCTGGCCGTCCAGGCTCATGGCGCCGTCATTGGGTTGCTCAAGAAAATTGATGCAGCGCAGGAACGTGCTCTTGCCCGAGCCGCTGGCGCCGATCAGGCAAATCACGTCGCCGACACTGGCCTTCAGCGACACCCCTTTGAGCACCTCGTGGTCACCGTAGCTTTTATGCAGGCCATCGATGGTCAGTTTGTACATGAAGGGCAGTCCTCAAGGAGAAAGTAAGTAGCCGCTGCGATAGGCTTCGGTGCCGGCGACATGGGCGATGACCATGCCGGCAGTCGCCATGCGTCGCAATGAGCGGGCGTACATAAGGCCAGCGTTGGCCGTGTGGATCGGGGTCACTGCGTCGCTGATCGGGTCGATGACCTCAGCGATCAATTGCCCCGCCTCTACGTATTCGCCGGGCAGTGTGCAGAACACCAGCAGACCACCGACAGGCGTGGCGACCGGTTCGACGCCTGCCAGCGGGGTCGCCGGGTAAATCAGTTCGGGTGGTGCAACCGGCTCGCCGGCAATGGCGCCGTGGTGCATCAGGTAGCTGATGATCGCCTGACAGTCGCGGCTGGCGAGGGCGTGATTGACATCCCCCTGACCGCGCAACTCCAGGGTCACGGAAAAGCTGCCCAGCGGAATCGGAAAGCGCTTGGCAAATCGTTGCTGCAGTTGCCACCAGACCAGCGTGAAGCATTCGTCGAACGACTGCCCGCCGGAATCGGTCGCCAGCAGGCTTGCCTGTGCGCCGAGATAACGCGACAACGCTTCGACCTGGGGCCAGGCTTCAGGCGTTGTGTAAAGGTGCTCGACGGATTCGAAATCGCAATGCAGGTCCAGCACCACATCAGCGTCACAGGCCAGACGTTGCAGCGTCTGGCGCTGGGACTCCAGCTGGGTGCTGCCGACGCAGGTGTTCAGTGCCGCCAGCAGGGTTTTGCGAATCAGCGTGACGTTGCCCTTGGGGTCATCCGTCAGCAGCGCTTCGACTTCATCGCCCACTTGCTGACCGAGGTCGACGAAACGGCGATTGAAGTTCTGCCCGCTCTCTAGTTCGTAGCGGCCCAGGGGCATGTCCATCAGGACCTGCTCCAGACCGATGGGATTGGCCACCGGAACGACCACGACTTCGCCGAGCAATTGACCGGCGTTTTCAAGCTCGGCCAGCCGTTGCTTCAAATACCAGGACACCAGCATGCCCGGCAGCTCGTCGGCGTGCAGGGACGACTGGATGTAAACCTTGCAGGCGCCGTTTTCCGGGCCGTAGTGAAAGCTGTGGATCTGCCGCGCGGTGCCGGGCACCGGGGCCAGCAGATCATGGGTCTGGTGTCGCATGCAGGGTTCCTAGTGAGTCGGGCCGAGGAAGGCCAGCCAGCGGCGTTCAGCCAGTCGGAACAGGCCCACCAGAATGAACGTGACCGTGAGGTAGATCAGCGCCGCGATGCCGAACGACTGGAACGTCAGGAAGGTGGCCGAGTTGGCGTCGCGCGCGACCTTGAGGATGTCCGGCACGGTGGCGGTGAAGGCCACGGTGGTGGAGTGCAGCATCAGGATCACTTCGTTGCTGTAATAAGGCAGCGAACGGCGCAGTGCCGACGGCATGATCACATAGGCGTACAAGCGCCAGCCGGTCAGCCCGTAAGCCTTGGCCGCCTCGACTTCGCCGTGGTTCATGCTGCGAATCGCACCGGCGAAGATTTCGGTCGTGTAGGCGCAGGTGTTGAGGGCGAAGGCGAGGATGGTGCAGTTCATCGCGTCACGGAAGAACGCATCAAGTATCGGCTGTTCACGCACGGCGGCGATGCTGTAGATCCCGGTGTAGCAAATCAGCAACTGGATATACAGCGGCGTGCCGCGGAACAAGTAGGTGTAGAACTGCACCGGCCAGCGCACCAGCGGATTGCGCGACACGCGTGCGATGGACAGCGGAATCGAGACGATAAAACCGATGGCAATGGAGGCACTGAGCAGCCACATCGTCATGGCCAGGCCGGTGATGTTCTGGCCGTCCGTATAAAGGAAGGCGCGCCAGTATTCTTGCAGCAACTCGATCATCGTTGGGCCTCCCGGCTGCCAGCGGCATAACGCCGCTCGGCCCAGCGCAGGGCGAAGTTGGACACGCTGGTGATGACCAGATAGATCAGTGCCGCGAGTACCAGGAAATAGAACAGCTGATACGTGCTTTTACCCGCGTCCTGCGCGGCCTTGACCAGGTCGGCCAGACCGATGATCGACACCAGCGCGGTGGCCTTGAGCACCACTTGCCAGTTGTTGCCGATGCCGGGCAGGGCGAAGCGCATCATCTGCGGGAACACGACCATGCGAAACCGTTGTGAGCGGCTGAGGCCGTAGGCTGTGGCGGCTTCGACCTGACCACGCGGTACGGCGAGAATCGCGCCGCGGAAGGTCTCGGTGAAGTACGCGCCATAGATGAAGCCCAACGTGATGACGCCGGCAGAGAAAGGGTCGATCTCGATGTAATCCCATTCCATCGCTTCGGTGAGCGTGGTCAGCCATGTTTGCAGGCTGTAGAAGATCAGCAGCATCAGCACCAGGTCCGGTATGCCCCGGATCAGCGTGGTGTAGATCTGGGCCGGGACGCGCAGCACGGCTGCTTTGGACAGTTTGGCACTGGCGCCCAGCAGGCCGAGCACAACGGCCAGCAGCAGCGACATTACCGATAATTTGACGGTCATCCAGGTGCCTTCCAGCAACAGCGGGCCAAAGCCCTTCAAACTGAATGCTGACAGTCCCAGGTTTTGCAGGAGAGTTTCGAACATGTGCAACCTATACAGTCAATAAAAACGCCCGTGAACTTCAGCGGCGGATTCTGGCTGAAATCAACGGGCGTCCGTTTGCTTATTTACCGCTGTACAGATTCAGATCGCCGAAGTGCTTCTTCTGGATCTCGGCGTACTTGCCGTCATCGTGCAATGCTTTGATGCCTTTATCCAACAGCGCTTTCAGCTCCTTGTCACCCTTGGAGATGCCAATGGCTGTTTTGGCTGGCAGCAGGGGATCTTCGATTGGCTTGCTGACTTCGTAATCACCACCCTGTGGCGATTTCAGGAAGCCCAGTTCGGCTTGCAGCATGTCTTGAACCGAGGCGTCCAGACGACCTGAAACGAGGTCGGCATACACCTGATCCTGGTTGGCATAGGCCTGGGTCTTCACGCCAGCCTTGTCCAGGACGGCTTTGGCGTAGGCTTCCTGGATGGTGCCTTGCTCGTAACCCACGGTTTTGCCTTTGAGCGAAGCAGTGTCAGCGCTCAGGCCGGAGCCTTTCTTGTAAACCAGCGAGGTAGGACCGGAGAACAGTTCGTTGGAGAAGTCGATGACTTTTTCGCGAGCCGGGGTCACGGTCATGGAGGAGATCACGCCGTCGAATTTCTTGGCTTTCAGGCCTGGGATCATGCCGTCGAAATCGCTTTCGACCCACTTGCACTTGACCTTCAGTTCAGCGCAGATCGCGTTACCCAGGTCGATATCAAAGCCCACCAGGCTGCCATCGGCGGCTTTGGATTCGAATGGCGCGTAGGAAGGATCGACGCCGAAACGCAGCTCCTTGTAGTCCTTGGCCATTGCATTACCGGCGGCCAGACAGATGGCGAGTGCGGAAAGGGTCAGCCATGCTTTTTTCATCGTTCAGTCCTTAAAACCAAATTGAGCGTTGGGAACACGCGAAGGCTTGCTACCGGCAAAAGCCAGACCGCAAATAGACAGCAATTTCCGAACCAAACAAACGAACGCGCGTTTTAAATGTACGGAGTTGTCGCAATGATGACTTAGAGCCATCTTTTGTCTTTCTTTGAGGCCCCGCAGGCACCGGCAGAGTAGCCGTATCTCGTTGAGAGTGGGCGAAAAAGTTGCAGCTTTTGGGGTGTCCAGCGAGGCTTGTTTCGGCAGCGGGGATATTCGAAACGCCCGCTGGGGCTTGTCGCGAAGGGGCCGCGGTTGTTGGCGCGCTCCACTTCAGTGCATCGCGCGCGGACTGGAGTCAGGCCCGCGCACCGCGACGGTGCTCAGGCCAGCAGGTCCTGGAGCGTCGCCAGGCTGTCGGCTTCGGCGACGGGCTTGTCCAGCCGCCACCGCAGCATCCTCGGGAACCTGACAGCGATGCCGCTCTTGTGCCGTTTCGAGAGGGCGATACCTTCGAAGCCCAACTCGAACACCAGGGTCGGGGTAACACTTCTCACCGGCCCAAACTTGTCGACGGTGGTCTTGCGGATGATTGCATCGACTTTGCGCATCTCTTCGTCGGTCAGTCCTGAATACGCTTTGGCGAAGGGCACCAATGTCCGTTCGCTGGACTCCGGCGGGCCGTCCCAGACCGCGAAGGTATAGTCGCTGTACAGGCTGGCGCGGCGGCCGTGACCGCGTTGGGCGTAGATCAGCACCGCGTCGACGCTGAACGGGTCCATTTTCCATTTCCACCAGACGCCCATGTCCTTGGTGCGTCCGACGCCGTACATCGAGTCTCGCGCCTTGAGCATCATGCCTTCCACACCGAGACTGCGGGACGCCTCGCGCTGGCGGCCGAGGTCGAGCCAGTCGGTACCAGTCAGGACTGGGGATGGCATGAGTACCGGGCTTTGGGCGTTGGCGATGACTTTTTCCATCTGTGTACGGCGCTCATGTTGCTGGCGACTGCGCCAATCGTGGCCTTCCCATTCCAGCAGGTCGTAGGCCAGCACGACGACCGGCACGTCTTCCAGAATCTTCTTGCCCAGGGTTTTACGGCCGATCCGCTGTTGCAACAGGGCGAAGGGCTGCACCGACGGCGTTGCTTCGCCAGGCGTGCCCGGTGCGGGGGTGTCCAGGGCAAATTCGCCATCCTCGGGATGCTCAGGGGGCGCGGCTTTCCAGACGACGATCTCGCCGTCGATCACCGTGCCGTCGGGCAGGCATTGAGCCAGGCTGTGCAGTTCCGGGAAGCGATCCGTGACCAGTTCTTCGCCCCGCGACCAGATCCACAAGCGACCTTCACGCTTGACCACTTGGGCGCGAATGCCGTCCCACTTCCATTCCACCTGCCAGTTTTCGGCGGCGCCCAGCAGGTTCTCAAACTGATCGACCGGCTGCTGCAGCGCGTGGGCGAGGAAGAAAGGGTAGGGCTGGCCACCGCGTTGGGCGTGTTCGTCGGCCGACTCTTCGGCGATGAGTTTTAGATACCCGTCGGCGCTTGGACGATGGGAAAGATCGGTGTACCCGACGAGTCGCTGGGCCACGCGCTTGCTGTCGATATCGGCCAGGGCGGCGAGGGCCCGTGTCACCAGCAGCTTGGAGACACCGACGCGGAAACTGCCAGTGATCAGTTTCAGGCAGACCATCAGGCTTTGCGGGTCCAGTTGCGACCAGAACGTCGGCAGGCGCTCAAGCAGTTCTTCCGGGGGCAGGCCACGCAGGGGCAGCAGATGGTTTTCCATCCAGCTGGCCAGGCCTTCTTCGGAGCTGTGCTCTGCTTTCGGGAGCAAAAGCGACAGTGTTTCCGCCAGATCGCCTACCGCCTGGTAACTCTCCTCGAACAGCCATTCCGGCAATCCGGACAGCAGCAGCGCCTGCTCACGCAACATGCGCGTCGGCACCAGTTGCCGGGGGCGTCCGCCAGACAGGAAGTACACCGCCCACGCGGCGTCTTCGGGAGCCGCCTTGCTGAAATACGCTTGCATGGCCGCGAGCTTGGCGTTGCTGGAGGTGGTGGCGTCGAGGTCTGAATAGAGTTCGGCAAAGGCCTTCATGACGACGCCTCGCCTGTCGATGCGGGTTCGGGGGCTGGTTCGGTCTTGGCCGTTGCGTCGTCTTCTTCGTCGCCGTATTCGGTGGAGAAGCCTTGGGCGTCGAGGCCCAGTTCCCGCAGGTAGCGCACCAGCACGGCCACCGAACCGTGAGTAACCATAACCCGTTCTGCGCCGGTGTTTTCGATGGCCCAGAGCAAGCCCGGCCAGTCGGCGTGGTCGGAGAGGGCGAAGCCGCGGTCGACGCCGCGCCGACGTCGGGTCCCGCGCAGCATCATCCAGCCACTGGCGAAGGCGTCGCTGAATTCGCCGAAGCGGCGCATCCAGGTGCTGCCGCCGGCAGAGGGCGGGGCGATGATCAGGGCGCTGCGCAACGCGGGGTCGGTTTTTTTGAAGTCGCCGGCGTAGTGGGTTTCGGGGATGCGCACGCCGGCTTCGCGGTAGACGCGGTTGAGCGGTTCGACGGCGCCGTGGACGAGGATCGGGCCGATGCTGGGGTCAATCCCGTGGAGGATGCGTTGGGCCTTTCCGAATGAGTAGGCGAACAGGACGCTGGCTTTGCCGGCGGCGGCGTTGGCGCGCCACCATTCGTTGACGCCGGCGAAGATTTCCGCCTGTGGCTGCCAGCGGTAGATCGGCAGGCCGAAGGTGGATTCGGTGATGAAGGTGTGGCAGCGCACGGGTTCGAAGGGTTCGCAGGTGCCGTCGGGTTCGACTTTGTAGTCGCCTGAGGCGACCCAGATTTCGCCCTGGTATTCGAGGCGGACCTGGGCGGAGCCGAGGACGTGGCCGGCCGGGTGGAGGCTGAGTTTGACGCCGTGGTGGGTGATGCTTTCACCATAGGCGAGGGTCTGGAGGTTGATGTCCTGGCCCAGTCGGGAGCGCAGTATGCCTTCGCCGGGCGCGGCGGCGAGGTAGTGTTCATTGCCGGTGCGGGCGTGGTCGCCGTGGGCGTGGGTGATGACGGAGCGTTCGACCGGGCGCCACGGATCGATGTAGAAATCACCGGGCGGGCAGTAGAGGCCTTCGGGGCGGGCAATGACGAGATCCATGGTTTGACCGGGTTTGGGGACTTGTCAGGTAGAGCGGTGGCGGGGCGCAGAAGTTCGGGGTTTTGGAGTCACATCAAGATCAAGATCAGGATCAAGAGCGTCGGCCTAACGGCTCGACTGTTTCGCCTTCGGCGAGTTACTTGGAAAAGCACCCCAAGTAACCAAGGGTGCTTGCTCCTGGTTTGGCCCTTCGTTCCTCAGGGTTCCTTCACTCCGGTCTCGCTCCGTGGGCCCGCCGCCATCCGCCATCCATGGCGGGGGGCGGCTCTCGCGGCATCCATGCCGCTCGGCCCAC
>NZ_JBTOPV010000020.1:0-76697 GCF_055284355.1 Pseudomonas sp. HP_01
GAGGGAACCCGACGAAGTCGGGCCAAACCAGGAGCAGGCACTTTTGCTTACTTTTGGTGCTTTTCAAAAGTAAGTCGCCGAAGGCGAAACAGTCTGCCCCCAGGCAGACGCCCTTGATCTTAAGGATCTTGAATCACTGCAAAACATCACTCAAATGCCCCAACCCCGCTAGCTCCAGCTCCTGCCGACGAATACTGTCCAGACTCACCGCCGCCCCCTGCGCATCCGGCACCGCATGCCAAACCACAAAATCCCGCTGCACATCCAGAAACAGAAAGAAATCGTTAAACAACTCCGCCTGGGAAAAACGCCGCTCCAACGCATCGCGCAACTGCTCCGGGCGCAAAGCGCGACCCTCGATATGCAGCGCAATGCCCCAGTCCCGGTGCTCACGTCGACTGACAAACGCCACGCCCGCAGCCACCGGCCAGATCGCCGCACGCTCGGCGGCGACATGGGCATAAAACGCTGATTTTTCCGATACCCGAATCATGCTCAGTCCTTCAATGGCACCACAGTAAAATCCTGCTCATGGTCACGCTCATCAATCCCCTGACGCATGTCCGGCGGCCACCAGATCACCAGCTCCCGGTCATTGGAATCCGGCCGCTTGCACGAATAACCCGAACAACCTTGGGTGGCACACCCCGCCAACGTGGAGGTGACCAGAAACAGCAAAAGCAAACCGCGCAGGTTCATCGTGTAGCCCCCTTGAGCAGCGAAGGTCGGTTCTGTTTGGCCTTGCTCGACACCTGCGGCTGGCGCAGGGCGATGTAGATTTCACTCTCCGCCCCCGGCTGCAGCCACGCGTGGGGCCAGGCGCTGACGCCCATCACCCAGCGACCGCCGCAGCGGCTTTCGTCGATGCGCACCGGTTTGCTGGTGGTGTTGCGCGCCACGACCACCGCGACACCCCAATCCTTGCGGGTAAACCACTGCGAACGCTGGCGATCCATGGTCAGCCCGGTACCCGGATCACACAGGCTGTCGGCTTCGAACGGCAAAGTCTCGCCGCTGTTGAAGCCCACCGGGGTGACGCCGTCGAGCAACTGGGTGAAGGCGTTCTGCACATCGCTACGGGTCGGTTGTTCGCCACCGTCGCGACGCTCCTTGATGCGCTTCATCTGGTCATCGACGTCGTGGGGGTTGCCGTTCTGCACGTAGCGCGCCGGGTTGATCTGATCGCCGATCAGCCGAGGCGTGAGGATGAACAGACGCTCACGCTGGTTCAGCTCGCGGCTGCGGGACTGGAACAGCAGCTTGCCGATCACCGGAATGTCGCCCAGCAGCGGGATTTTGTTGACCTTGTCGGTGGTTTCCAGCCCATGGAATCCGCCGATCACCAGCGAGCCGTGCTCGGCGATCACCGCCTGGGTACTCACGTTGCCCTTGCGCACAGACGGCTGGTCTTCGTTGATTTGCGAGGTGTCGATCTGGCCGTCTTCAATATCGACGATAAGCTGGACCTGGGACTTGCCGTTCTGATCCAGAGAGCGCGGAATCACCTGCAAGCTGGTGCCCGCCGTGATGGGCACGATGTCCGCAACCCGCTCGGAAGTGGCGGTGAGGTATTCAGTGCGGCTGAAGTCGATCACCGCCGGCTGGTTTTCCAGGGTCAGGATCGACGGGTTGCCGATCACCGACGCCGCGCCGTTGCCTTCGAGGGCATGCAGGTCGGCCGAAAATTTGCCGGCGTCCTGGATAAACAGCGTGGTGCTGGTGCCCTGCTCGAACAGGTTGGCGCCGCCGCTCACGCTGCCGCCCTTGAAATTCCAGCGGCTGGACAGCTGCGCCAGCTCGTTGCGGTCGATGTCGAGAATCACCGCATCGATCTCGATCAGGTTACGCGGCGTGTCCAGTTGCTTGACCAGCTTCTCGTACATTGCCCGGCGCTTGGGCAGGTCGTAAATCAGCACCGAGTTATTGCGCACGTCGGCGCTGACGCGGATCTTCGAACGGCCCTTCTCTTCACTGGAGGACCCGCCGCGTTTGCCACGGGAACCCAGCACCCGGTCCAGCCCCTGTTCGATGGCGCCGGTGTCGAAGCCCTGACCTTGCATGCCGCCATAATTCAGGCCCGACGACGTGGTGCCGCCTCCAGACCCGGCAGTACCACCCTGCCCTTGCAGCAGGTTGACACCGTTGATGGATTCGCCTCGGGAGCGGCTTTCCAGCAGCTCCTGAAGAATGCTCGCGACGCCGGCGACGGTGAGCTGTTGATCGCGATAGCGAATGGTGCGGTCAGCGGCGTTGGCGTACTTCAGCGGCAGGACCACGACGTCCTGCTTCTCGGCTTTTTCCGGTGCCTCGACCTTCTTGCTGTAACTGCGCACGAAGTCGACGTACTTGGCCGGACCGCGCACCAGCACCACGCCTTCGTCGGGCAATGCACCCCAACCGAAGCGCTTGTCCAGCAGGCCGACATCCGACAGCGCCTGCTGCAGGTCATCGACCGCTTCCGGCGAAACTTCGATGCGCGCCGAGGTCTGCTCGCTGGTCGGGCTGATGTACAGGGTTTCGTTGTAGACGAACCACTGGAAGTGGTGCTCCTGACCGAGCCGGTCGAGGAATTCCTGCGGGTTCTGTGCACGAATGCGCCCATCCAGCGTGCCCGGCATCGCAGGCATGTCCAGGCCGATGCCGAACTCCTTGGCGAAGTCTGCCAGGGCAGTCGCCAGTTCGGTCTGCCGCGCGTCGTAGGCGTAGGCGGTGTGTTTCCAGGCGTCAGGCACCGCGGCCAGCGCCGGCGCACCGATGCCGATCATCAGCAAAGGCAACCACATTAAGGCCTTGCGCATTTCACACTCCCGGTTGCCAGGTTTTGAGGGTCGAGCGGGACGACGAGGCGGTCGCGCTGCGAATCGAGGTTTGCATGAGGCTGAGCATCGCGGCGCGCTGATTGGCCAGGCGCTCCAGACGTTCGAGCAGTTGCGTGGGATTGCAGGGGTCGGCGACCAAACTGACCAACACCACACAGCGGGTGTCGGGGTCGATGGCCAGTCCGCCCTCGCAGGCACAGGCCACGCCGGCACCGCCCTGGGCGAGTACCGCGTCGAGGCGCTGCGGGTCGCTGCCGTCGTAGGGATCGAGCACATCGAGGCTCAGGCGAATGCCGTTGCCCGAGACGGCGAGTCGCGCGTTGGCATCGTCGATCCAGCAGTCCAGCGGCACGAGCGGACGTCGCTCGCACCACTGAGCAAGGATCGCGCTGAATTCACTGAATTCCATCGATGATCGCTTTGGTGATGCCGTGTTTGGCGCGCAGCCCTTCGTTGAGAATCATGTTGGCGACGTTGGTCTGCTGCGAGGCATCGCTGAACGCCTGGAAGTCTTCCATGGTGCCGCTTTCCGAGGCGGTTTCGGCGGCGTCCTGCATGTCGTCCTGGGCGCGGGAATAGGAGTGATCGAGGTGGTTTTGCAGGGATTTGAAACTGATCATGCCGGTGGCTCCAACTGAGGGATTCAACCCCTGAGTGGAACCTGCGGCCGCTCCGGTTCCATCAACCGTCACAACCGAGTCAAGAAAAACTCATTATTGCGCCGAAGACCCCGCGAGCCCGCGTCGCAGGCTGTCCCAGTCGATGTCGAACGCGCCGTTGGCATCGCTCAGGCGCAGGGTCTGCGGCGCCAGCACCGGGTCAGCCTTGAGCTGCCAGTGGCCGGCAAAACGGCTGGCCGACAACCAATCGCCGAGGCTGTCGAGCAGGTCGGGATGGGCGCTGAGCACGGCGGTGGTTTCGGCGGTCTGCCCGGCAGCGAGATGCCGCATCAGTGCGCGGCTGCGTTCAGCGAGCGTGGTCTGGTCGAGCAACTCGGCAAGGGCCTCGTTGAGCAACGTTTCCACAGCCTCCATGGATTCCTCGACCAAGGCCAGGCGCTGCTGCTCCAGTTGCTCAAGAAAACCGTTGGCGCTGTTCCAGAAGTGCGCCAGCGCCTGATCCTTTTCGTGCTGCGCCTGGGCGTGGGCAGCGGCAAGCATCTGTTCGGCTTCTGCCCGGGCGTTGTCCAGGACTTCAGCGGCGAGCACGGTACCGGCCAGGTCTTCGCGACGCAGGATGTCGGTGACCAGCACAGCGGATGAAGACAACACGAGACGACGCTTGGCGAGCATGTTCAGCTCCTGAAAAACAATGAGGTAACCGCAATCATCAAGGCGTCGACACCCGCCATAACACCGATTGCCACAGGGTTTGCAGCTTGTTCTCGGGGAGCTCGGCACAGGGCGGCGGCAAGGCATCCGGCGCCCAGGACAGGCGCAGCCGCGACCAGCAAGGCTCGCCCGCCCAGGCCGCCAGCAAGATGCGCGCATCGCTCACCGAAGGGTCCAGCCATAAGCCGGGCCGCAACGCCTTGGCCACCGCGCGGCACCAGGGCTCATGCACCTGCCCGGCATCGTCAGGACTCGCCTGCCCGCCTTGGCCGAAACAGATCCGGCCAGCCAGGGATAACGCGCGTTGCTGCTGCGTTGTATCCAGTTGCAGCCATTGCATCAGCGAGTCAACGGGCGGCGGCGGCTGGCTCGGGACCACGCCGACGCTGTGCAGAAACACGTCGTGGCGAGTGCCGAGCAATTCGGTGCAGTCCTCGCGGGTCATGCCGCAATGGTCGGCGAACACGTCGATCCAGTCGGCATGGGCCCACTCCCATGGAGCGCACCACCAACGAATCCAGTGCTCCTCGGCGCTGAGCATTACGCCCGCACCGGCATGCTCGTCCGTGCCCCCCGGCGCAGGCCGATCCGTTGCAACAGCGCGTCACGCCAGTCGCCACGCAGCACCAGGACGATCAACGCAATCAACAGCAGCGCGGCAAACGGCGCGAGCCACAGCATGCGATTCCAGAAGCCGAGGTTGGCGCTGTCGATCAGGAACGGCCCGAAATTCACCAGCCGTTCGGTGTCTTGAAACTCCGCCGCCGGCACGAACACGATGGCGAATTTCTTCGAATCCAGCGGCTCGCCGGACATGCCGGGAATGCTGCTGGCAACCATTTGCTGAATACGCCCGCGCACGCTGTCGGGGTCGAGGGCCGCGGTGTGCTTGATGAACACCGCCGCCGACGCTGGCTGCACCGGTTCGCCCGGCGCGATGCGTTCGGGCAGCACGACATGCACGCGGGCGACGATCACCCCGTCGATCTGCGACAGCGTCGCCTCCAGCTCCTGGGACAAGGCGTAGATGTACCGCGCGCGCTCTTCCAGCGGCGTGGAAATCACCCCTTCCTTCTTGAAGATTTCACCCAGGCTGGTGCGCGATCGATGGGGCAGGCCGGCGGCATCGAGGATCCGCACCGCGCGATTGATCTCGGCGGTCGGCACGCTGATGACCACGCCGGTCTTCTCGCTGCGCTTGCGCGCGTCGATGTGCTGGTCGGCGAGGCTGGCGATCACGTCATTGGAATCCTGCTCGGACATCCCGGTGAACAGGTCCGTGTCATCGCTGCAACCGCTGAGCAGCAGCATCAGGCAGATCAGTCCCGCAGTCAGGTATTTCACGGCATGCCTCTACTGCAGGTTGGTCAGTTTATCGAGGGCCTGGGCGCTCTTGCTGACGACTTTGGTGGTCAGCGCCATCTGCAGCGAATACTGCGACAGCGACCGGCTCATCTGGGAAATTTCCAGCGGGTCGTCGGTGGTGGACGCCCGTTTCATCTTGCGCGCCGCTTGCTGCGACAGCTTGTCGGTGGCGCCAAGACGTTCCGATAGCGCGCTGGCGATCTGTTCGGACAAATGGCTCTGCTGCATCGACATTTCAGGGCGCATGGCGGCGTTGAACAGATCGACGTCCGCCTGCGAAGGCCCGCTGACCAATCCCTGATCCAGGCGCGGCTCAAGATCGGTGGACGGCGATTTGAGTTGGTTGACATTGGAAAGGGTCATGGGCGTTCTCCGGCAGACGGTGTCGATGCGTACAGATTGCTTCAGGAAAGGGTGTTGCTGTTGCTACCGCCGCCCACCAGCGCCGAGACGAGGGCGGAAGCGGCCTGGGCCAGCATGTTTTGCTGATCGTGCTGGGCGAACGGATTAGATTGCCCGCCTGCGCCACTGACGCCGGCACCGTTCTGTTCAGCTTCGAGCCCTTTCTTGATCAGGCCGCTGAGCAGTTGTCCCAGATCCTGGGTCACGCTATTGGTGGCACCGCCCGACTGAGACGCGTCGTTCATCGGCGTGCCGAGGCCGCCGCCGACGCTGGCATTGACGCCCTTCTGCAGCAGATCGCCGAGCAGTTGGCCGAGGTCTTGATTCACGCTGTTCGGGGTCTGCGCAGCGCCGCCCGATAGATCAGAGGGAGAAAGGCTGCCGATCGGGTTACCCAGTGGCGATCCGCCGCCGGCATCACTGAGGCCGCTTTGTTGCTGGCCGAGTTGACCACCCAGAGAGTCGAGCGCAGAACGGAAGTCAGCGGTCTCTTTGCCGTCGAGGAAGTTGTCGCCCTCAGCCGTGAGTTCGTTCTTCCAGGAGCCCGAGTCCGGTGCCGGGAATTTGACCGGATCCTGGGCCGTGCGCTGGTCCATGAATTCGGCGATTTTTTCCAGCAGCGGCATGTCGTCTTTGGAGAAGGTCGTGCCCTTGTCCGTCTTGGTCAGCAGATCATCCAGGGACGCCTTGGCCAGACCGTTGAGGGTCTGCGACATCAAGTCCGGTGCGCCGGCACCCGCCTGACCTGCATCGGCGGCAGCACCAAAGTTGTCGCCCAGCTTGTCTTTGATCAGGTCGCCCAGCGCGGCCTTGATCATGTCCGGGCTGCCGCCGGCCAGGGACGCCAACGGGTTGTTCTTCTCCATCTGCTTGCCGACCATCTGGCCCAGCGGCGATTCCTTGTCCAGGTGCCCGCCTTTGGTCAGCGCCTGAGCGAGCTGATCGATGACGTCCTTGAGCGACTGCGGGGTCTTGTCGCCGCCTGACGTCGGCTGGGAAGCCACGGTGCCGATGTGCAGGTTTTGCAGCGGACTGGTATTGGCATTGAGACTTAGCATGAAACCTCCATCCTTAGGTGGATGCCCCCCTTTTCAGGGGGCGCTCGGACCGATCAGTAGCTGATGCCCTTGGCGTTCTGCGCCTCGGCACTGATCGCCTTGTTGGCGCTGTCTTCCTTGCCGGAGCGGATAGCGCTGAGGACGTCGTTGGTCTGCTTGCGGATGTCGGCTTCGGTCTGCATGGCAATCAGGCGCGCCTGGCTTGCATCGGCCTTTTCGGTGGCGGCGTTCTGTGCCGCTTCGGCCTTGGAAGGGGCGGCGGACTCGGTGATCTGGTTTTCCTGCTTAACGTTGGTCACAGCGCTGGCTGCCTGCTGAGTCATTTGCCCACCCGCGTTGATAGCGCTGTTGGCCAAGCCACCGACCATTGAGATTGGATTCATATCGAACACTCCTGAGTCATCACCAGCGAAAGTGCTTGGTGCCAATGGGTGGCCCGGACCTCAGGATCGGTTCCGCATGTGGCTCAATAAAATTCGGGATGGGCCGGAAGCTGCGGCTCTGGCTGTGTATACGGGGGGGGGGTGTCGCCAGAGAAAGCGGGATTAACGGAGGTCAGACGTCAAGTTCTTTCATGCGGTGGTAGAGCGTCCGACGGGGGATCTCGAGCTCCTGGCTCACGGCATCGACGCTGTTGTTGTGGCGCTTGAGCGCGGCTTGAATCAGCGCTTTTTCGATGACCCGCAACTGCGATTTCAGGCCTGATGATTCGCCCTCTTCGCTGGCCTCTCCGCCCAGCAGCGGAAAACCCATCACGTGACGCTTGGCCGCTGATTTCAGTTCGCGAATATTGCCCGGCCAGTCGTGGTTGAGCAGGACGTGGCGCAGCACGCCAGTGGTCTCGGGCACCGGAATACCCGATTCCTGCGCCGCCGCCTCAGCAAAACGCGCGAACAGCGGCAGGATGCGTGCCCGTTGCTCGCGCAAGGGCGCCAGGGTCACGGTCAAGACGTTCAAGCGGAAATACAGGTCCCGGCGAAAGCGCCCCTGCTCGACCATCTCGTCAAGGGAGCGCTGGGCCGAGGCGATGACGCAGACGTCCAGGGCAATCGGCGATGTCGAGCCGAGCCGCTCGACCGAACGTGTTTCCAGCACCCGCAGGAGTTTGGCTTGCAGGCTCAGGGGCATGCTGTCGATCTCGTCGAGGTACAGCGTGCCGCCCTGAGCGGCCTCGATGTAGCCGACCCGCGCCCGATCCGCACCGGTGTAGGCGCCGCTGACCACGCCGAACAGTTCGCTCTCGGCCAGGGATTCCGGAATGGCCGCGCAGTTCATCGCGACCAGCCGGCCCTTGCGCCCGGACAGCGCGTGGATCCGGCTGGCGACGGTGTCCTTGCCTGTGCCGGTCTCGCCCGACAGCAGCAGGTCGATCCCCAAATGACCGAGACTGCGGGCAACCACGCGCAGGTTCGGCACCTGGTGGTCGTCCTCCAGTTGCTCATCGAATAACTCGTACACACTCATCCACGACCTCTGGTAGTTCAGGGTTACGCGACATTGGCTGCGCGAGATTGGCTGCGAAGTGAGTGGGACCGGCTTTAGCCGGGAAGAGGCCAGTGTGAGCGTCACCAGATGTGTGGTGTAACGCCTGACGCCTTCCCGGCTAAAGCCGATCCCTCTAAATCAGGACTGCTTCATCCGCATCATTCATCCCCAGCTCTTTCATTCGGTGATACAAGGTGCGCCGGGGAATTTCGAGCTCCTGCACCACCGCTTCCAGGCTGTGTTTGTGACGTTTGAGTGCGTCCTCGATGAGCATCCTTTCGATGACCCGCAGCTGGGTCTTCAGGCCGGTTTCCAGATCACGGTCCGCAGGCGCATCACCGCCCAGCAGCGGGAACCCCAGCACAAATCGTTTGGCGGCAGACTTCAACTCGCGAATGTTGCCGGGCCAAGAATGGCTGAGGAGCAACTGCACCAGACGATTGTCCAGCTCCGCGACCGGGCAGCCAAAATCGGCGGCGACTTGCTGGGTGAACTGGTCGAACAATGGCAGGATCTGTTCGCGACGCTTGCGCAAGGCTGGCATTTGAATGGTCAGCACATTGAGCCGGAAAAACAGATCGCGACGAAAAAGCCCTTGTTCCACGAGTTCATCCAGAGGGCGCTGCGCCGAGGCGATGACCCGAAGATCCACCGGTATGAAATCGGTCGAACCCAGTCGCTCGATGCCCCGGGTTTCCAGAATCCGCAGCAGCTTGGCCTGCAGGCTCAACGGCATGCTGTCGATTTCGTCCAGATACAGCGTGCCACCACAGGCGGCCTCGATGTACCCCTCACGGGATCGGCTGACGCCGGTATAAGCGCCGTTGACCACCCCGAACAGCTGACTTTCCGCCAGGGATTCCGGAATCGCCGCGCAGTTCATGCCAATGAAAGAACCTGTCCGCCCGGACAAGTCATGAATACGTTTGGCCAGTGTATCTTTGCCTGTTCCTGTCTCCCCGCACAGCAGCAGATCCATACTCAGATTTGCGGTATTCAATGCTATTTGCTGGATATCCAGCGCCACATTTTCAGGCTGACACGAACAGTCGCTCACATCGATTTCTTCTTTCATCGATACCTCTCGTAGTGGGAGCAAGCGATTTATTAATACCACGCATTACAAAGGCAGCAATAATTAAATTTAGTTCCCCGACGGCGTGAGGACTACTTCACATCGATTCAGTGATATCACTTTGACCTTACTGACATCGACAACTAATCATTCACAAAACATTCAAACGACTATTTAAAATTATCCCTTGCCCCCGACTGGACGCTGACTTACCCGGGTCGCCAAAACGCCCGAACTGCCTCGTGCCTGCATCACAATAGCTTAACAATCATCAGGTTATGCTCTGCCATGGTGCATTCCGTCTCCCTCTGCCGGGTCTTCCTGACCGTCGCGCGGCGGTTGACAATTCAGCTCACTTATTAAGTGTACTTTCAGACCTGGTTGAACTTGATCGTGCGCGATGGGCCGCCGTCTATTAAACATCCACCCCTGCCCACTACTAATGAGAACTAACTTACTCGCCAGACTTATACAGCACAGCTTCCGATAACTTATATAACGCGACATACACTGTTGAAGTTGCTCAATCACTTGCCTGCGTCTTGTTAGTTTCGAGCGCCGCTAGTTTAACTACGTTCGGAAATCCGACCGTTTTAACTCGGTTTTCCGAACATGATTTACTGTACTCCCGCGTATAGGTCCAGACCCCTTGAGTTTAGCGGGTCGGGCATATCGCGCGTTCTGGTCTGGACGATTAAACCCGCGGCAAAGGTTTGCGCATCAATGCTGATTCGATAATAGGATCCAACTAATCGTTGTCACCGAAGATGACTTAACAGGCACTGCTCACCGAGCCGAAGCACTCATCCACCTGTCGCAGCGGATGTTTCTAATTGTGTCTTCCGCGGCGACTGGCCACGATGTATCAGCGCTTTTACACAACGCTGGAAAAGTTTGGTGAAATTTTCGTTAATTGAGTGTGCGGACAGGTCTCACCCGCTGGCTCGGGCCCATGGGGCGTGCAAACCAGGCGTGCAGAATCGTATCCGAATCGACACACGGCGAGCCTATTGCTGCCAAAAATGGGCCTGAGGCGGACAACGTTGCGGGCGAGGCGTCGGCTCAGGGACGCACGATGCCGGCTGACGCCGTGGCAGTACTGACCGCCAGTGCCTCGTTACCGTGCATGACGTCGTCGGTCATTTTGTCCACGGTGGCGGAAAGCTGCTCGAACTGGTCGCGAGGCACCAGCAGGCGAGAGGGTCCGTCGGCGGTTTTCTTGCGCAGAAATGCCGGATTGAGGTTCAACAGCACCGAGCGATCAATGCCGGCAGTGACGGCAAGGCGCTCCAGATCCACCGGCCGCGCCAGCTCCAGCACCGTGAAATACGGCGCGTTGGCCACCGGGCTAAGTTTTACGCCATAGGTCTCGGGTTCGCGCACCAGCAACGACAGCGCCAGCAGGCGCGGCACGTAATCCTGGGTTTCCTTTGGCAGGCTCAGGTGCCAGTAATCGGTCGGCAGCCCTCGTCGCTGATTCGCGTCGATGGCCCGGCTTACTGTGCCCTCCCCCGCGTTATAGGCCGCCATCGCCAGCAACCAGTCGCCGCCGAACTGGCTGTGCAGACGCGTCAGGTAATCCATCGCCGCTTTGCTGGAGGCCACCACGTCCCGACGGCCGTCGTACCAGGCGGTCTGGCGCAGGTCGAAGTCACGCCCGGTGGCCGCCATGAACTGCCACAGCCCGGCCGCGTCGCGGATCGAATTGGCTTTGGGGTTATAGGCGCTTTCGATGATCGGCAACAAGGCCAGCTCTGCCGGCATTGCGCGTTGATCGAGGGTTTCGACGATGAAGTGCAAATACGGGCTGGCCCGCTGGCTGGCATTGCGGATGAACCCTGCATTACCGAGAAGCCAGTTGCGCTGGCGCACGATGCGTTCATTGACGCCGTTGTCGTCGGCCAGACGGAAATCCTGTCCCATGCGCTGCCAGATATCACTGCCGTCGTAGGGTTGCGCCGGCCGCGAATACGCCACCGGCTCAACGCTGCGATTGAGGCCCGCGACCAGGCGCGGCGTGCGTTCGGTGCTTGCCTCGGGCGGGCCGTAAGACTGGCAACCGGCACACAAGATCGCGACGATCAGTGAAGCGATGCGCATTGGACGAACGACACGCAGAGCGCCCGAATACGGGCGGGAGGCAGGCGGCATGGGAGGTCATCCTGAGAGGTTTATGCTGTGTGGCACGGTTGCCTGAACGGTTCCGTGGCGAGGGGCTGAATAGCGGAAATTACCCTTCGGTCGGACTGACAACGCCGACCGAAGCGGGTGAGCAATGCACTCACGTCGGGCGATAGCTGCCCGCACCCGGGGCCGCCATGCCCCTCAATGACGGCGTGTCGCGCTCGGCAGTCAATTGCCCCTCAAGTTTGTATCCCACCGGCGCCTGCTGGGCTTCGGCGTAGTCGAAGGTGATCTCGCCGCGCAGCCGCTCGACACTCAGGTTGCTGCCGCTGCGGAAGTTGGTCCAGATCCCGGGCAAGGTGAAGGAGTCTTCTTTGGCGGCGTTGCGGAACACCGAAATGCTCTTGATCCGCAGGTTTTGTTCGTCGTCCAGAATCGCCTTCAACGTGGCGTCGGTGAGGGTCCCGGCGATGGCCTGCTGATCAATCGTGGCCTTCGCGTCGTCCGTCACTTCCAGCTTGATCTCCGCCCGGGTAGTGCCCCTGCGGTCCTGAAGCTCCTTCACCAGCCCGGCCAGTTGGGGGTCCTGACTCATCAACCCGGCGATTCTCTCGGCATTGCCCGAGTTGGTCGTTCCCCCCAGCCAGACGCGCACCGGATCAGTGGCGCGCTTGCTGTTGCTGGCGCGGTCGATGCGGTTGACGTTGCTCTGTTTGGTGGTGAAATCCATGGTCGTCATCAGCCGCGTGTTCTGATCCGCCGCCTTGTCCTGGCGCCGGGTCTGGCTGAGGCTGTTGAGCGCGGCGTACTGAGCGTTGGTCAACGGTTCGGCGGGCGGGATCGCCACGGTGGCGTAGGTCGACGCCAGCGCTTCCAGTTGCGCCTTTGCGTCCTTGCCCGACAGGTCCGGCGCATCGATCAACGGAAACGCCTTTTCCAGCGTGCTGGCGAGCGCTTTGGTCTCGGCCGGCAGTAACGGCAACGTGTCCTTGAAACGGATATCGAACGCTTTGCCGGTCTTGTTTTCCACCACCACGCTGGCGGTGACACCCGTCGGCACCCCGCCCGACAGAAACACGCGATTAGGCTGCGAGCTGAACGCAGCATCGAACAACCGCGCGTAGGCGGTCGCGCCGCCCTTCTCCAGAAAACGCACCCTGTTGTCGGTGCGAATGTCCGTGCGCAAACCGTCCGACCCGCGCCCTTTCACTCGCTCGCGCTCGTAGCTGGCGAGGTTGGCGGTGCCCACAGCGCCAGCGGAAAGACGCATGAAGCCCTTGACCGGCTTCGCGCCGATCTGCCCTGCATTGAGCCGGTATTCGGCGCCGAGGTTCAGGTCTACATCGGCGTTGTGCTTGGTACCGGTGCGCAGTTCCTGCTCGGCGCTTTCATCCAGGAAAGACAGTGGGTGCAGCCGGCTGGCCACCGCCCCCTGCGCGTCGCCGCTTTTTTGCAACGGTGTGCTGGTCAGGTCCCGCACGAAGCCTTCGATGTCCTCGTCGCGCACAAAGAAACTCAGCGCGTTGCTCTGGGTGTATTTGTATTTGAGGTCGGCGCTGACGCCCATCCAGCTGCCGTTCTGTATCAGGTTGGCGGAGGTGTCCTGTTTCGGAGCGGCGTGATCGGCAAACCCGGCACCGAAGCCGATGTTGCCGCCACCGGCCACGGCGCCGTCGCGGTTCATCGAGACCTTGAGCCCGCGCTCGTAGCGGGTAAAGGTCAGGCCGTAGGTGCGCTCCGGCTCGACATTGACCCGTCCGCCCAGATACGCCGGCCCGGTGACCGGACCGCTGACGCCGGCGGTGACGTTGCCGGCATAGTTGCGGCTTATTTTCAGGTTCTCCCGGGGTTTGAGCTGACGCAGTGCCGTGCTCAGTTCTTCGCTCATGCGCGCAGGCGGGACGTCCATTCCGGCGCGCAGGTTCTGCGTCATCGGGTGCTTTTCGTCACGGAAGTAT
The DNA here is from genome assembly GCF_055284355.1 of Pseudomonas sp. HP_01. Taxonomy (NCBI): domain Bacteria; kingdom Pseudomonadati; phylum Pseudomonadota; class Gammaproteobacteria; order Pseudomonadales; family Pseudomonadaceae; genus Pseudomonas; species Pseudomonas sp. HP_01. The sequence goes on from NZ_JBTOPV010000020.1 coordinate 13,618, forward strand.
TTGAGCATGGTCTTGCTGGCGTCGTAGCTGGCCTCGAGTTCCGTGTGGCTGCGAAACCCGGCGTCGGTGTATTTCTTCAGCGGCGCGTTGGCGTATTCCTTCGCGTAAGTCTGCTCCAGGGTGTTGGCCACGCCATCGAGCAGCGCGTTCGAGGTATTGCCTTCGCGGGCCGCCGCCGTGAGCAGATCAAGCTGCTGATTCAACTGAAAGAGCACATCGGCGTTGAGCGCCAGCCGCGCCTTGACCAGCGCCTGCGCATCGCCCCTGTCACGGTCCCCATCGGGCTTGCGATGGCCGACCTGAAAGCGCTGGGACGTCAGCTGTTCAAGCAACCCGTTCAACGGTGTATCGGTCACGCCGGAAACCGCCAGGGAGTGCGCCAACCCGGCCACCATGTCGTTGGCAACCGGTTTCGACGGCATGAACGTCGGGTTGTCCTGCCCGTCGCTCGTCAGGACACCATGGTCCTGGGCCAGGGAGCGCAGCAGCCGCTCGGTGTCTTCGGCAACCGCCTGGGTGGCTTGCTCGATGACGTCGGCGAGCAGATCAGCCTTGGGATTGTTGATGAACGCGCCATTGCCGCGAATCTGCTCCAGCCGCGCACTCATCGCCGGGACCCTGGCCGTGGGCCTCATCCTCCAGCGTTGATCCAGCCGCGCCAGCATGTCCGATTCGGTTTGATAGACATCCGCCAGGCCTTTGCGGCCCTTGAAAACATGGGTGGCCTTGTCAAACGGCTTGCGCAGGCCGGCCCCGACGCGCAAGTGCGACCTCAGGTAGCTCAATGGGCCGGGCGTGGCTTCCTTGGGCGTGACCGTTTCCATATTGGACCGGCCCAGCACGGCGGCGTTGACCTTGAGGTTGCCGCGGCGGGTGAAACCTCCGAGGGCGTGCTCGCGTTCGGCCAGGCGTTGATGCAAATCATGCTGCCGCGTCAGCTTGGGGTTCTGTGGCGCTTTCGCAGTCAGGCTGCCGTCGGCATTCAATTGCTGCTCGGTGTCGCCATGCTTCACCAGCAACGCGCCATCGGGGGCCGTGCGAATGCTGTCCAGCGAGACGCCCGCTGGCAGATTCGGCTCAACCAGGCTCCAGGCGGACTGATCCTGATGATGAACACCCAGGCCCTGTTTTCCGCCCTGCCAGTGTTGCGCCGCCATGCGAAACAGCGCGCCGGCCTTAAGTACGTAAAGATCGCCGCCTGCGATGGTCATGTCCTGAATGTGGCGCTGGTCGACCTCATGGGGATCCGGAATGCCCAGCGTCTCGTCGTCGCCAAATCCCGGCAACGGCGGCAGTGCCTGACGCGTGCCTTTCTGGTCGTGGGTGCGCAGGTGTCCGTCGCTCAGGGTGACGTAGCGATCATCGTTGAGCACTGCGATTTTTTCCGCGACAACGTCGTGGGCGCCACGCAACGTCGCACCCGCCTTTACCTCAGTGCCATGGCCGGTGGTGAGGTCCGGTCCGCTGCCCATCGTCCGCGACAACGCCTGGGCCTGCACGGCCAGACGCTTGACCGCGCCTTCTTTATCGACCACGTAGGCGAAGCCGTCGTTGCCCTGATGCAGGTCTTGCAGACTCGACTCCGAACCTTTGCTCCACTCGTCGGTTCTCGGGTCTTGCACCAATAACTGACCGTCCTTGTGCGCCACGCTGCCGCCGTCCAGATGAATCATCTCGTGGGCGTCTGGCACCAACGCCGGCAAATTCTGCTGCCTGACCACTGCGGTTGATTGACTGAGATTCCAGCCGGGCACGAAATCACCCTTCGTGGCGTCCCATTGAGCGGTGTGCTCCTTGCCATGGGCGTCCTTGAACCGCGCGTTCAGATTGCCGGTCTGGTCATTGAACAGACCGCTGAAGGTCAGCTTGCCAAACTCCGCGACCGCCAACTCCCTCGCAGCGTGGGGCTGTAGATTGAGCGAGTCCGGCCACTGTTCACCGGTGGGCAACCGACCTTTGTGCAAACGCCCGCCGCCGTCGACCATCAGCAGATGTGGCCCGGCGATACCGATGGCTGAAGGCTTGTCGGCTTTTTTATCACCCAAGGGCGCGTTGTTGAGGGTCAGTTCCGTGGAGCGACCTTCAGGCTCTTCCAGATGAACGGCCCCGTCGTCTGTCGACACACCGAGCAACTCATTGCCCCGTATCGCCGTCGCACTGACCGGATGAGCAAACATCACGCGCGTTGGCTGACCGTCACCCAGCTTCCAGACAACGCCTGCTTCATCAAGGGCGTGGACATCGTTGCCGTCAAGGCTCAATGATTTGAACGTGCCCTCGTGCCCGGTTGGCAGCCCGGCGGCGTGCCAACTGGCGTCGCCGCCAAAGCGAAAAAGCTGCTTGTCATGAAGGGTCCAGACGTCCCTGCCAGCGCCTTCGAAGATGCCGCTTTTCTGGGCCAGATGCCCCTTGTCGAAGGGTATCGCCGGCGCCACGCCGCCCGTGCGATGAGGCCTGGAAGCAACATAGGCATGGACCGTATGCGCGGACGCATCGGCCCTGACGGCAAAGCCCTGGGCGTCGATCAACTGACCGCCAGGATGCTTCGTAAACGACTGGCCCGGCTTGTTGAGGATCTCGCTCAACAGACGCTGTTCGTTGTCCAGCCCTCCAATGCGCCCTCTATCGCTGACCTCCACACGCCCCTGGGCATTGACCGCCAGGTCGAGACGCGTCGGCGGGTCTAACGGCTGCAGGGCAACGCCGGGGTTTTGCCCGGCGGCGGGCTGCTGCGGGCCGTCATGGCGGCGAAAGACCGAGGCACCGAAGTGTTGAAGCGATCGCAACGGGTTATCAAAACGCATGAGCAGACATTCCATGGAAGCGTCCGCCTGAGTGGCTGCCGCCCCCCAGCGGGTTCCCATCGGATTGAGCCTTCGCCCCTGCCCCCTTGCCTGTTCTCTATAACAGAGGCCCGCCCCTCATGAATGCATCACCTTGTCGTGATCGCGAACGCTGTATTTCACCACGCCCCAGATCAACAGCTCGTCGCCTTCCATGACGTAGCGCGGCGGGTATTTAGTGTTCTCGGATTTGAGGATGACCTCGTTGCCCCGCATGTGCAGGCGCTTGCAGACCGGCTCGGTATTCAGCGCGGCGATGACGATGTCGCCGTGCTCGGCATAGAGGCTGCGGTCGACGATCACCAGGTCGCCGCAATAGATGCCCGCGCCCTGCATGCTGTCGCCTTCTATTTTTACGAGATAGACGTGGGGCGCGCGAATATCGAACAGCTCGTCCAGGGAGATATGCCGCTCGATGTGATCGGCCGCCGGCGAGGGAAAACCTGCCGGCACTTGAAAGGCATAAAGGGGGAACCGCTCGCCCGCCGCCGACAACCGGCCAAGGATGGTGACACTCATGGGACTGACCTTGTGTTTGTTAACTGTACGTATATACAGTTAACGTTCTCAGCCGCGTGCGGTCAATCTTGTAAGCAGGAAAATTCGACGGGTGACACATGTGCGGACGCTATTCGATCTACGAGCCAATGGACCATTACCTCAAAACCCTTGCGCCAGAGCAGCTGGTGATCAACGGCTATGATCTCTGGCCGATCGAGCGTTACAACGTGGCGCCGACCACCCGCGTCGAAATCATCCGGCCAGTGGCTGACGGCCTGAGCGTCGACAAAGTGCGCTGGGGCTGGTCGCCCCACTGGGCAAAAGGCAAACGGCCCGACCCGATCAATGCGCGGGTCGAAACGGTGATGACAGGCAAGTTCTTCAAGGAGCTATGGCCGAACGGTCGCGCCCTGGCGCCGGCAAACGGCTGGTATGAATGGGTCAAAGACCCGAACGACTCGAAGCGCAAGCAGCCCTGGTTCATCCATTTGAAAGATCAGGAACCGATGTATTTCGCCGCATTGGGACAGGTCAGGCCTGGCCTTGATCCGGACGAACGCGACGGCTTCGTCATCATCACCGCAGCGAGCGATGCCGGCATGCTCGACATCCACGACCGCCGCCCGCTGGTGCTGACACCCGAACTCGCCCGGGAATGGGTCGATCCGCAGACGCCGGCGTCACGGCTCACGCAAATCGCGCAGGAAGGCTGCCGGCCGGTCAGCGATTTTCGCTGGCATGCCGTGGGCAAGGAGGTCGGGAATGTGCGCAACGAGGGCGCACAGTTGATCGAGCCCGTGGCTGGGCCCGACCTGCTGGCGGAAGTTCAGAACGAGGACGTCTGATCGCAGCACGGGGTGATCAAACGGCACTCAATGTGGCAGATGGCGAGTGGTCAGTTCAGGTCGTTCATGCCCTGATCGTCCATGCGCTGGCGGGTGATCACACTCACCGACTGCGGCGTCTCGCGGATGGACAGCGGCAGCTTGGTTGCCGTGTTCATGGAACCCGTTGTGTAAGAGCCCGAACTCTCCGTGGTCGCCTGACCCGCAATGCCGTAATCGGCGTTGATGCTCAAGCCTTGCAGCGCGATGGTGCCCGACGCCGAGTTTTGTTAAAGCGCGCGATTTGGTTTTACTGCTGTTACGTCCATCAGTCGGCTCGGGCGAATTCAGTCTGGACCGGGCGGCAAGATCACAATTATCATGCCCATGTCCCACGATGAATAATCAAAGGTACTACCTTGCCCCGTTCCAACTGGCTGCCTACGCCGCCTTAGCGCTACGCCCCCCTCGCTTTACCCTGACCGCCACCTGACTGCGGTCGAATCCTGCTGCGCCTGACTTTCTGTCCGCGGCTAATCCACAACTCCAATGAAACAGACACACGTGTATCGCCCGGCGCCCGTCGCTGTGCGTCATGCCGTGCCTGCCATGGGTGAATTAATGTTTGAAAACATCAGAACCGCTTGGCTGTCCGACGCCAGAGCGAACGTACTCGCTGGACTCGTTGTTGCGCTGGCCCTTATCCCCGAGGCGATCGCCTTCTCCATCATTGCAGGCGTCGACCCAAAGGTCGGCCTGTATGCCTCTTTCTGCATCTGCACCGTCATCGCCTTCGTCGGCGGCCGACCGGCGATGGTGTCGGCGGCGACCGGAGCGATGGCGCTGCTCATGGTCAATCTGGTCAGGGACCATGGCCTTCAATACCTTCTGGCAGCTTCGTTGCTGTGCGGGGTGCTTCAGATCATCGCCGGCTATCTGCGCCTGGGTGAGCTGATGCGTTTCGTCTCCCGCTCCGTCGTGACCGGGTTCGTGAACGCGCTGGCGATCCTGATTTTCATGGCCCAACTGCCGGAACTCACAGGAGTGACCTGGCCGGTTTATGCCCTGACGGCCGGCGGGCTGGCCATCATTTACCTGTTTCCCCGACTGCCGGTGCTGGGGAAGCTGCTCCCCTCGCCGCTGGTGTGCATTATCGTACTCACCGCAATTTCAATCTCAATGGGACTGACCGTACACACCGTAGGCGACATGGGATCGTTGCCTGACAGCCTGCCGATATTTCTGTGGCCGGACGTGCCGCTGAACCTCGACACCCTGCTGATCGTTTTGCCCTACTCTGCCGCCCTGGCGGTCGTAGGGCTGCTGGAGTCGATGATGACCGCAACCATCGTCGACGACCTGACTGACACCTCTAGCGACAAGAACCGAGAGTGCAAGGGGCAAGGCATCGCGAACATCGCGTCCAGCCTGATAGGCGGCATGGCAGGTTGCGCAATGATCGGGCAGTCGATGATCAACGTGAAATCCGGCGGCCGCACCCGACTGTCCACGCTGAGCGCCGGGGTATCGCTGCTGGTGATGATGGTCTTCCTCGGCGACTGGCTTGCGAAAATCCCGATGGCGGCGCTGGTGGCCGTGATGATCATGGTGTCGATCAGCACGTTCAGCTGGGACTCGATCCGCAACCTCAAAAAGTATCCGCTTTCAACCAACATCGTCATGGTGGTGACGGTCGTGGTCGTGGTCGCCACCGACAACCTGGCCTTCGGCGTCGTCGCGGGCACATTGCTGGCGGCGATGTTCTTCGCAAACAAGATCGGCCATCAACTAGAGGTGAGCTCAACCCGTGATCCTGAGCACCCTCACCGCACGTATCAGGTATCCGGCCAGGTGTTCTTCGGGTCAGCGGACAGGTTTATCCGATCCTTTGATCTCAAGGAGCCCCTCGATACGCTGGTAGTTGACCTTCGCGAAGCCCATTTCTGGGACATCACGGCGGTTGCGGCATTGGACAAAGTGGTGCTCAAGCTTCGTCGACTGGGGGTCCATGTGGATGTCATCGGGATGAACCAGGCCAGTGCAACCCTTGTGGATCGTTTCGGCATTCATGACAAACCGGGCGGTTTAGAGACGCCAATGGGGCACTGACTGCAGCGCAGTGGTCACACCCACACAATCGTGACGCCGGGAAGGCTTGGCAAACGGCTTGCGCTGCGCAGAGACGCAGCGCTGCAATGGATACGCGTGGTTTTGCGAAAGTGATCCCGCGTCACCGTCATCAAGCCACCGCGCGTCGCCCTCTACCGAATAATTTGGGGCCCAGCAAATTGACCGTCAGACCCAGCATGACAAGCATCCCGCCTGCGCATTGCAGCAGGCTCAGTCTTTCCCCCAACACCAAAGCCGAGGAGCTCAGGCCGACCACAGGCACCAGCAGGGAAAACGGCGCGACCTTGCCTGCCGGGTAGCGAGACAGCAGCTTGCTCCAGCTGATGTAGCCGAAAAGCGTAGCGACGAAGGCCAGGTAAGCCAGCGACAGCACCGAGCGCCAACTCAGGTTGAGCAATGAATGCTCAATGAGCGCCGGCCCCTCCAGCCACAGCGACATCGCGAGAAACGGTAGCGGCGGAACAATCGCACCCCAGACTACCAGGGCAACCAGATCGACGTTGCCGAACCGGCGCGTGATGATATTGCCCAACGCCCACATCGACGCCGCGCACAACACCAGCAACACCGCCAGCAGCGGTGTCGCAGCCCCCGTGCCCATGCCGATAAGGGTCAATCCGCCAGCCGCGATGATTAAGCCCGCCACGCTGTACACGCGTAATTTCTCACCGATGAAGATCGCCGCGAATAGCAGCGTGAAGAACGCCTGCGCCTGCAGCAGCAGGGAGGCCAGCCCCGGTGGCATGCCATGGGCCATGCTCTCGAACAGAAAGGCGAACTGACCGAAAGAAATGGTCGCGCCGTACGCCAGCAGCCAGAACCAGGGCAACTGCGGACGACGGATAAAGAACACGGCAGGAATCGCGACCAGCGTGAACCGCAGCGCGCCGAGCAACATCGGCGGCAGGCCATCCAGCCCGTATTTGATCACGATGAAATTCAAACCCCACGCAATGATGACCAGCAATGCCAGGCAAAGGTCTTTAAACGGCATGGTGTTCCTTAAGAGGGGACTGCAGCGCGCTGCTGAGGATAGGGGCAGGTCGATTGTGCAGGAGCGCACGGATGCGTTCAACCGGGCGGGCATGCACGCAAGGAAACGCATCCTCTCGACGGCTCAAGCCACTATCACTTGAGCCCCGACCTTTGAGCGAATGCGCCGTCAGGCAACGACCTCAGCTGAAGGGAACGCCGAGCTTGACGTCCAGCCGAGATATGTCCGCCGCCTATACTTTAAATTGTCCCATCAATGCTTGTTGGTGGTTGGCCAATTTATTGAGCATCTGGCTCACCTGCGCTGACTCGCCCGCCTGCCGGGAGATGCTTTCAGTCACGTCGCGAATGGCAGCCACGTTACTGTTGATTTCTTCCGCCACCAGACTTTGTTCTTCGGCGGCGCTGGCGATCTGCAGGTTCATGTCGGTAATCATCCCTACCGCTGCACTGATGCGCTTGAGCGCACTCACCGCAAGCTCCACTTGGCGTACGCTGTTCTGCGCCTGTTCATGGCTCGTGCCCATGGTACCGACGACGTCGCGCGTGCCGCTTTGAAGGCCCTCAATCACCTGGCGGATTTCTTCAACCGAATCCTGGGTGCGCTTGGCAAGGCTGCGGACCTCGTCAGCCACCACAGCAAAACCTCGACCGGCATCACCGGCTCGGGCAGCTTCAATGGCCGCGTTGAGTGCCAGAAGGTTTGTCTGATCGGCAATCGAGCGGATCACTTCCAGTACAGAGCCAATCTGTTGGCTGCTGTTGGAAAGACCTTCCACCTCACCCATGGCCACAGTCATCTTGTTCGCCAGCAATTCAATGGCCGTGGTGGTGGTGTCAATGACGGCGAGCCCTTCATGGGTCGCTTCATCGGCACTGCGGGCAGCTTCGGCTGCTTGCGCTGCATTGTGAGCAACATCATGGGCGGTAGCGCTCATTTCCTGAAAAGCGGTGGCCACCTGATCCACTTCACGGAACTGCTGTTGCATTCCGTCACTCGTTTGTTTTGCGATAGCTGCCGACTGGTCAGCGGTGGAACGTGCATCCAGGACGGATAGCTTCACGTCGGCAATGATCGGCTGCAGCTTGTCGAGGAAACGGTTGAACCAGCCAACCAGCTTGCCCAATTCGTCGTCCTTTTTGTAATCCAGGCGGCGAGTAAGGTCCCCTTCTCCGGTAGCGATGTCCTTGAGCATATCCGCCACTTTCAAAATGGGCCGAGTGACGCCGCGGGCGGTCAGCCACATCAGCACCAGACCGGCAATAACGGCCAGCAAGCCCATGCCTAGCGCCATACGGCTGTCGCTGGAGCGACGGTTGTCGAGTTCCGCTTCAAGCTTTCTCGCCGGCGCGGTCAGGATTTCTTCTGGCACTTCGAGCAGCACACTCCAGGGCTTGGAGCCGGGAATGGGTATCAGCGGTTCCAGCACCTGCAGCAGCGCCCCCTGACGCAGCATCTGCGAGCGACCGCTGGCGGTCAGGCTAACGAGCTCAGCAGCTTGGGCACCAAAGCCCGTGCTCAACGGTTTGCCCAGCAAAGAGGCATCGCCGCTATGGGCAGCAAAAAGGCCCATGGGACTGACAATGCTGATATGACCTTGGCCGTCGTACAGCTCGGCATTTGCCTTGTTGCTGATCTCCTGAAGGCTGGCCAGACTAATGTCAGCCCCGACAACACCCACGACCTTGCCATCTACGACAAGCGGAACCGCAATGCTGGTCATCAACGTTTTGACGTCGTCCACTTCATCTACATAGGGATCGAGTACGCAGGTTTTGCCGCTGGCAACAGGGCAGGTGTACCAAAAATTATAGGCAGAGCCATTGCTCATCACGGTGGTGTCAGTGAGTAGTTTTTCCTTCATGGCCTCGGCTTCGAGTGTTCCGTCACTGGATTGTGACCAGTACAGGGCGAAGCGGCCCTTTTCATTACTGCCTAACGTCGGCTGGTTTAAAAACTGCTCGTCCTGCCCGTCAAGACCATTGGCCTCGAAGACCACATACAGTCCCAGCAGATTGGGGTTGCCCTGGAGAGCGTCGTGTATGTGTGAGGAGAGATCGGCACGCACGGATTTGGGGTCGATGCTGTGCTGCCGTGCCTGGGCCATCAGCATTTTTACTTGCCGGGTAAACCCTTCGCTGTACTGGTAAACGTCCATAAAGTAGCGCTGGATGCGCAGGGCTTGAGTCTCGCCGCGAGCAGCCATGCGTTTCTGCGCGGACTCCTGGAGCATGGCGGTGCTGGAAGCCTGGACAATCCGGGCACTGCTTCGCGACTGATACAGCGAAGCGCCGACCAGCAGCGTAACGATGAACAACAGACAAAGGGCTGCGAGCAGCGTGATTTTCCACTGAATAGAGAAGCGATTGAACATGGGTGTGCCTTGGATGCGTCGAACGTGCCACTTATATCGGCGCAGCCGTTCGTTACCTGAATTCAAGGCTCCCCTGCGTCAACGTCTTGAACGGCGGCGGCCAGCGGCAGTCATCATCGCGCACCAAACCCCGGAAACGAAAAAGCCCCGCATATGCAGGGCTTTTTACTGTGTTTGGCGGGGAACTAGGGATTCGAACCCTAGAAACGCTATTAACGTTCGCCGGTTTTCAAGACCGGTGCATTCAACCACTCTGCCAATTCCCCGAAGCATTTGGCGTCGAAGGTTTTTCACCCCTCCGGCGCTTTGCGGGCGCCATAATACCGTAATGAAACAAGCTGTCAAACTCTCCGGCTAGCGCGCTGCCTCGCCTCTGTTATGATCTTTGCAACTTGAGGTTTCAAACCCTTCGTTTTCACCACCAGGAGTAGCGCCATGCGCGAACAGGATTACGCAGTCAACAACCGCGTGCAGGTCGAGCAGCTAGAGGTTAGCCGCGTCCTGCGCAACACTTACGGCCTTCTGGCCCTTACCCTCGCCTTCAGCGGCGTCATGGCGTTCGTTGCACAACAGATGCACGTGCGTTACCCGAACGTCTTCGTTGTGCTGATCGGCTTCTACGGTCTGTTCTTCCTCACCAACAAATTGCGCGACTCGGCGTGGGGTCTGGTTTCGGCGTTCGCGCTGACGGGCTTCATGGGGTTCATCCTCGGCCCGATCCTCAACCGTTATATCGGCATGCAGGGCGGCGCTGAAGTCGTTGCTTCCGCGTTCGCGATGACGGCACTGGTCTTCGGTGGTCTGTCGGCCTATGTGCTGATCACGCGCAAGGACATGAGCTTCCTCGGCGGCTTCATCACCGCAGGCTTCTTCGTATTGCTCGGCGCCGTGGTGGCCAGCATGTTCTTCCAGATCAGCGGCCTGCAACTGGCGATCAGCGCCGGCTTCGTGCTGTTCTCGTCGGTCTGCATTCTGTTCCAGACCAGCGCGATCATTCAGGGCGGTGAGCGCAACTACATCATGGCGACCATCAGCCTGTATGTGTCGATCTACAACCTGTTCATCAGCCTGTTGCAGATCTTCGGCATCATGGGCAGCAAAGACTGATCAGTTTGCCCGCTTCAACAAAAAGCCCGCTTCGGCGGGCTTTTTGCTGTCCGGCGTTCGTGAATTCTTTATCATTGCGCCCATGTTCCCCGTCAGCGCCCCACCGAGCCGCCCATGAAGTTCGCCATCGCCCTGCATTCGCCCGCCCACGCGCCCTCCTCCCGACGGGCGTTGCTGTTCGCCAAAGCCGCGTTGGCCCAGGGCCATGAAATCGTGCGCCTGTTCTTCTATCAGGACGGCGTGCACAGCGCGTCCGGCAATGTGGTGTCGCCCCAGGACGAGTTGGACACCGCCGCGCAATGGCGTGATTTCGTCACCACCCACCAGCTGGACGGCGTGGTCTGCATTGCAGCGGCCCTGCGCCGGGGTGTGTTGAATGCCGAGGAAGCTGAGCGTTATTCAAGACCTGCGGCGAACCTGCCGGCACCCTGGGAGTTGTCGGGGCTGGGTCAGTTGCATGACGCGGTCCAGGCGGCCGATCGCTTGATCTGCTTTGGAGGGCCGTAACGTGGCGAAGTCGTTATTGATCATCAGCCGTCAGGCGCCCTGGTCAGGTCCGGATGCCCGCGAGGCATTGGACATTGCCCTGGCCGGCGGCGCGTTCGATCTGCCGGTGGCCATGCTGTTCATGGACGACGGCGTATTTCAGTTGGCGACGGCGCAGAACGCCAGCCAGGTGCAGCAGAAAGACCTGACCGCCAACCTTCAGGCGTTGTCGATGTTCGGTGTGGAAGAGCTGTTCGCCTGCAGCACCAGCCTGAATGAGCGAGGGATGCAGCCGTCCGGGTTGAGTGTCGAGCCACTCGAGGTGCTGGATGACACGCAAATCGCCGCGCTCATTGACCGTTACGACCAGGTGATCACGATCTGATGGCTACCCTGCACGTACTCTCTCACTCCCCGTTCACCGACTCACGCCTGAGCAGTTGCCTGCGCGTGCTCGGCAGCGAAGACGCAATCCTTTTGTGCGGCGACGCGACCTATGCGTTGCGCGCAGACACCGCCACCGCCCAGACACTGAGCGCGAAAACCGGCGGCCTGAAGCTGTTCGTGCTCGATGAAGACGCCACCGCTCGACACATCGCGCTGCCTGACTGGGCCGAAGGCGTCGACTACGCCGGCTTCGTTGCGCTCTCGGTGCACTACGACAAGGTCAACACGTGGCTATGAAACAGCTCATCGTCGACGGACGCAGCATCGCGCTCGACAAAGACGGCTATCTCGACGACCTGCACGACTGGTCCAGCGAAGTCGCTGAAGCCCTGGCCGTTGAGGCAGACATCGTCCTCACGCCCGATCACTGGGAAATCCTCGAATTGCTGCGGGCGTTCTATGCAGAATTTCAGCTGTCCCCGGCCACACGGCCGCTGGTCAAGTACACCGCGCTGAAACTGGGCGCCGACAAAGGCAACAGTTTGCACCTGAATCGTCTGTTCAACGGCACTCCCGCCAAACTTGCCGCCAAGCTGGCGGGCCTGCCAAAGCCGACCAATTGTCTATGACCGACTTCACTTCCCTCGTCACCGAAACCCCTGCCGAGCATCCCTTCGCGCCCTTCGTTCGTATTCTCGGCAAGGGCAAGCGTGGTGCGCGCAACATGACCCGCACCGAAGCCCGGGAAGCCATGGGCATGGTGCTCGATGAAAAAGTCGAAGACACCCAGCTCGGCGCTTTCCTGATGCTGCTGCGACACAAGGAAGAGAGCCCGGATGAGCTCGCGGGCTTCACCGAAGCAGTGCGCGAGCGTCTGCATGCGCCGGAACTGACGGTCGATATCGACTGGCCGACCTACGCCGGCAAAAAGCGCCATCTGCCGTGGTACCTGCTGGCGGCCAAGTGCCTCGCACAGAATGGCGTGCGCGTACTGATGCACGGCGGCGGCGCTCACACCGCCGGTCGCCTGTACAGCGAGCAGTTGCTGGGCCTGTTGGGGATTCCGCTGTGCCGCAACTGGCAGGCGGTGGGTGAAGCGCTGGAGCAACACAATATTGCGTTCTTCCCCCTTGGTGACTGGGCGCCGCAGCTACAGCGCATGATCGATCTGCGCAACACGCTGGGTTTGCGCTCGCCGATCCACTCGCTGGCGCGCATTCTCAATCCACTGGGCGCCCGCTGCGGGCTGCAGAGTATTTTCCATCCTGGGTATCAGGGCGTGCACCGCGACGCCAGCAGCCTGCTCGGCGACCACGCCATCGTGATCAAGGGCGACGGTGGTGAAGTCGAGATCAATCCCGACACCATCAGCCACTTGTACGGCACCACCGATGGCCAGCCGTGGGATGAGGAATGGCCGGCATTGTCGGACCGTCGCCACGTGAAGCCGGCGACCTTGGACCCGCAGCATCTGGTCGCGATCTGGAAAGGCGACATCGAGGACAGTTACCCGCAACTGGCGCTGATCGCAACCATGGCGCTGGCACTGCGGGGCCTCGGGTTGACGCGGGCTGAAGCCTTCGCCCAGGCGGAGCAGTATTGGGCAAACCGCAACAGATCGATTTAGCCGATAGCTACCGCCCAGTCTTTGCGTTATTCGTTCGAACGATTGCCTTTAGACTGATCTCCAACGTACTTCGGTACAGCTCAATTTGGAGTCAGACATGGGCCTTCTCGTTGAAGGACGCTGGCAAGACCAGTGGTACGAAAGCAGCAAAGACGGCGCTTTTCAGCGCGAGCAGGCCAAGCGCCGGAACTGGGTAACCTGCGATGGTCAGCCCGGCCCATCCGGTGAAGGCGGCTTCAAGGCGGAGGCCGGTCGCTACCATTTGTACGTTTCGCTGGCCTGCCCGTGGGCCCATCGCACGCTGATCGTCCGTAAGCTCAAAGGGCTGGAAAGTCTGATCGACGTTTCCGTGGTCAGTTGGCTGATGCGCGAAAACGGCTGGACGTTCGACAAGCAGGCCGGCTCCACCGGCGATGCGCTGGATGGCCATACCTTCATGTACCAGCGCTACCTCACCGACACCGCCGATTACACCGGTCGGGTCACCGTGCCGGTGCTGTGGGACAAGCAGCTGAATCGCATCGTCAGCAATGAGTCGTCGGAAATCATCCGGATGTTCAACTCGGCATTCGATGACCTGACCGGCAATCACCTGGATCTGTACCCAGAGTCGCTGCGCAACGAGATCGACCGGCTGAACGACCGTATTTACCCGGCCGTGAACAACGGTGTCTATCGCGCCGGATTCGCCACGTCACAAGGTGCTTACGAAGAGGCCTTCGATGAAGTGTTTGCCGAGCTGGATGCGCTGGAAACACTGCTCGGCGAGAAACGCTACCTGGCGGGTGAATACCTGACCGAAGCGGACGTGCGCCTGTTTACCACGCTGATTCGCTTTGACGCGGTGTATCACGGGCACTTCAAGTGCAACCTGCGGCCCATCGCCGACTACCCGAACCTGAGCAACTGGGTGCGCGAAATGTATCAGCTGCGGGGTGTGGCGGAGACGGTGGATTTTGTACACATCAAGCATCACTACTACGGCAGCCATGCCACCATCAACCCGACCGGCGTCGTGCCAAAAGGGCCACAGCAGGATTTCAGCGGCGAGCATGATCGCGGGCGTTTGAGCGGGAAAGGGATCTTGCAGAACGGTTGAAGGCGTGAAAGCCACTCGATCATTCACCGCAAAATCACTGTAGGAGCGCGCTTGCCCGCGATTGCGGAGGATCAGCTACGGATGTGGCGCTGATCCACCGCGTTCGCCAGCAAGCCGGCTCCTACGGATTTTGCGCCCGACGTGGGCCCTCGGCGGACGTACGTGTTTGGCGTCCGACCGCGATTGATTACTTACCGCCAACAGACTGGGGCGAGATCAGACGGTCGCCTGAGCGCCTTCGAACCACGCCAGTTTCTCCCGCAGTTTCACCACTTCCCCCACAATAACCAGCGTCGGCGCATGAACTTCATGCTCCGCGACCAGTTGCGGCAGATTGGCCAGCGTGCCGGTGAAGACGCGCTGATTGACGGTGGTGCCCTGCTGGATCAGCGCAGCCGGGGTATCGGCAGAGCGACCGTGCTTGATCAACTGCTCACAAATGACCGGCAGTCCGATCAGGCCCATGTAGAGCACCAGGGTTTGCGATGGCGACACCAGGTCTTTCCACGGCAAGTCGGTAGAGCCGTTCTTCAGGTGGCCCGTCACGAAACGCACGGACTGCGCGTGATCGCGGTGGGTCAGCGGAATCCCCGCATACGCCGCACAGCCACTGGCTGCGGTGATGCCAGGCACGACCTGGAAAGGAATACCGTGGGCCGCCAGCTCTTCGATTTCCTCACCGCCACGGCCGAAGATGAACGGATCGCCGCCCTTGAGCCGCACCACGCGTTTGCCCTGCTTGGCCAGGTCCACCAACTGCTGGTTGATCTGGTCCTGAGGCAAAGCGTGATCGGCGCGCTGCTTGCCAACGTAGACCCGGTCGGCGTCGCGGCGGCACAAGTCAAGAATCGCCGGTGCAACCAAGCGGTCGTAAAGCACCACGTCAGCCTGCTGCATCAGACGCAGTGCGCGAAAGGTCAGCAGATCAGGATCGCCCGGCCCCGCGCCCACGAGGTACACCTCACCGGTCGTGGGCGGCGCATCGCCGTCGATCTTCGCTCGCAGCAACCGCTCGGCTTCGGCGCCCTGTCCGGCCAGCTGCCGGTCAGCGATGGGCCCCTGGAATACATCCTCCCAGAACGCCCGACGCTGCTGAACGTTGGGAAACAGTCCTTTCACCTGATGACGAAAGCGTGCGGCCAAACCGGCCAGATGCCCGTAAGTCGGTGGAATCCAGGTTTCCAGCTTGGCGCGGATCAGACGTGCCAGCACCGGAGCATCGCCACCGCTGGACACCGCAATCACCAGCGGCGACCGGTCGACGATCGCCGGGAAGATCACGCTGCACAGCGCAGGCGCATCCACCACGTTGACCGGCACGCCGCGCTGGCGTGCATCGGCAGACACCTGCGCATTGAGCGGTTCGTCGTCGGTGGCAGCGATGATCAGCACGCAGCCGTTGAGGTCCGACTCTGTGTAGCCGCGCAGAATCTGTTCCCCGCCGCTGCGCTCGATCAGCTCGCGCACTTCCGCTCCGATCTCGGGGGCAACCACGCGCAGCACCGCCCCGGCCTCAGCCAGCAGGCGAGACTTGCGCAGGGCAATCTCGCCGCCGCCGACCACCAGCACTTGAGCGCCCCGAAGGTTATGGAACAGCGGCAGAAATTCCATTTAGCCGATCACCTCGATGCCGCCCATCCAGGGCTTGAGGACTTCCGGCACGCGGATCGAGCCATCGGCCTGCTGGTAGTTTTCCAGCACCGCCACCAACGTGCGACCAACCGCGAGGCCCGAACCGTTGAGCGTGTGAACCAGTTCCGGCTTGCCGGTTTCCGGGTTGCGCCAGCGCGCCTGCATGCGACGCGCCTGGAAATCGCCGCAGTTGGAGCACGACGAGATTTCACGGTATTTGTCCTGGCTCGGAATCCACACTTCCAGGTCATAGGTCTTGACCGCACTGAAACCCATGTCGCCGGTGCACAGCGCCAGTACGCGGTACGGCAATTCGAGCAACTGCAGAACGCGCTCGGCGTGACCGGTCAGGCTCTCCAGCGCTTCCATGGATTTCTCCGGCTCGACGATCTGCACCATCTCGACCTTGTCGAACTGGTGCTGACGGATCATGCCGCGGGTATCGCGGCCCGACGCGCCGGCTTCGCTGCGGAAGCACGGGGTGTGGGCGACGAACTTCAATGGCAGCTGTTTAGGATCGAGGATTTCGCCGGAGACGATGTTGGTCAGCGACACTTCGGCGGTGGGGATCAGGTACAGATCGGCTTCGCCTTCGCGGGAAATCTTGAACAGGTCTTCTTCGAATTTCGGCAGCTGGCCGGTGCCCTGCAACGCAGGCGCCTGGACCAGATACGGCGTGTAAGTCTCTTCGTAACCATGCTCATTGATGTGCAGCGTGATCATGAACTGCGCCAGCGCACGGTGCAGGCGCGCAATCGGGCCACGCAACAGGGCGAAACGGGCACCGGACAGCTTGGCGGCGGTTTCGAAGTCCAGCCAGCCGAACTTCTCGCCCAACGCAACGTGGTCCTGAACCGCGAAGTCAAACGACGCCGGCGTGCCCCAGGTGCGCACTTCAACGTTCTGTTCTTCGTCAGCGCCCACCGGGACCGATTCGTGGGGCAGGTTCGGCATGCTCAGCGCCATGGCATCGAGCTCGGACTGAATGGCATCCAGCTCTTTCTTGCCGGTGCTCAGCTCTTCGGCCATGCGATCGATGTCGGCCATCAGCGGCGCGATGTCTTCACCGCGCTGCTTGGCCTGACCGATGGATTTGGAACGGGCGTTACGCTCGGCCTGAAGCTGTTCGGTGCGGGTCTGCACCGTCTTGCGCTGGGCTTCCAGCGCTTCGATGCGGGCCACGTCCAGTGTGAAGCCACGGGAAGCCAGGCGATCCGCTACGTCCTGAAGTTGGGTACGTAACAGTTTGGAGTCGAGCATATCGGTCTCTCGTATATTAAATTCGGGTCAAAGACAGGCCAGCCCATGTCGCGAGCAGCCCGCCCAGTACGCTGATGAGGGCGTAGCCAATGGCCAGAGGAGCCTGGCCGCTTTCAAGCAGACGAATCGTGTCCAGTGAGAAAGACGAAAACGTCGTCAAACCACCGAGGAATCCCACCATCAATCCGGCGCGCAACTCGATCGGGACCTCAGGGCGAATCAAAAAAAGCCCGTAGAGCAGACCGATCAGCAGGCAGCCCACCAGGTTCACCGCCAATGTCGCCGTGTAGAAATAGCGCGGCCAGTTCGCAGCCACCACGTTAGCCGTAGCGAAACGCAGTAATGTACCAGCGACGCCACCGGCGGACACGGCAAGAATCAACTGAATCACTATTTTCTCCGTTGACGAGGGCTGGCGCGGTCAAGCGCCGACAGGTGTTTGAGCTTTTCGCCGATCTTCAGCTCAAGCCCACGAGGGACCGGCTGGTAATACTGGCGCGGCTCGAGTTCGTCGGGAAAGTAATCCTCACCCGCTGCGTAGGCATCCGGCTCGTCGTGGGCGTAGCGGTATTCTTCGCCGTAGCCCAGCTGCTTCATCAGCTTGGTCGGCGCGTTGCGCAGGTGCAGCGGGACCTCAAGCGAGCCGTGCTCGGTGGCTTCGCGCATGGCCATTTTAAAACCCATGTACACGGCGTTGCTCTTCGGCGCGCAAGCCAGATACACGATGGCCTGGGCCACGGCCAACTCGCCTTCCGGGCTGCCGAGGCGTTCCTGCACATCCCACGCCGACATGCACAGCGGCAAGGCGCGTGGATCGGCGTTACCGATGTCTTCGCTGGCCATGCGCACCACGCGCCGCGCCAGATACAACGGGTCGCAGCCGCCGTCGATCATCCGCGCGAACCAGTACAGCGCAGCGTCTGGATTGGAGCCGCGAATGGATTTGTGCAGCGCGGAAATCTGGTCGTAGAACGCTTCGCCGCCCTTGTCGAAGCGACGGCGGCTGTCACCGAGCAGGCTTTGCAGCAACTCGGGATCGATTTCGCTGCCGTCTTCCGCCAGGTCCGAGGCGTTCTCCAGCAGATTGAGCATCCGCCGACCATCGCCATCCGCTGCGGCCAGAAGCGTCTTGAACGCCTCGTCACCCAGGGTCAGATGCCGATTGCCCAGCCCGCGCTCTTCGTTCAGCGCGCGGTTGACCAACTGACGCAGCGCTCCTTCGTCCAGGCTCTTGAGCACGTAGACACGGGCGCGGGAGAGCAGCGCGTTGTTGAGCTCGAAAGAAGGGTTTTCGGTGGTGGCGCCGATGAAGATCAGCGTGCCATCTTCGACGTAGGGCAGAAACGCATCCTGCTGCGACTTGTTGAAGCGGTGTACTTCGTCGACGAACAGAATGGTGCGGCGGCCGTATTGACCCGCCTGTTGCTTGGCGATCTCCACCGCCTGGCGGATCTCTTTGACCCCCGCCAGCACCGCCGACACCGTTTCAAAATGCGCGTCGGAGACTTTTGCCAGCAACCGCGCCAGGGTGGTTTTGCCCACGCCGGGCGGTCCCCAGAAAATCATCGAATGCAGGGCGCCCTGCTCCAGCGCTTCACGCAGCGGCTTGCCGTGGGCAAGCAGGTGCTGCTGGCCGACGTACTCATCCAGATTGGTCGCTCGCAGGCGGGCGGCCAACGGTTGCGCGATCGGTTCGGTGCTGAACAGGTCCATGAAACAGGTGAACCCCTTTTATTCCTGAATGACGTCAGCGCCCTTCGGGATCTGGAACTGGAATTTGCTCGCCGCGACAGGCTCGTTGGCCTTGACGCCGGTGAACAGGATGTTGGTGCGCTGGCCGACGCTGTCGATCAGTTGCATGTCGTTGATCATGCCGTTGCGAAAGGACAGGCGCAGGCTATCGAACAGGGTGTCCTTGGATTTAGGCTTGAGCACGAAGTCGATCACGCCGCCCGCTTCCTTGGCAGTGATGTCGAAGCTTTCGCTGATTTTTGAGACGTCGCCGGACAGCAGCAGCGCCGGGGTCTGGGTCAGACGCTGGTCGAGGGTCTTGATGGTGACCTGCTCCAGGTCAGGGTCCCAGAGGGAAACCTTCTTGCCGTCGGACACCATCAGTTGCTCCTGCGGCGCGTCGGTATGCCAGTAGAACAGGCCCGGGCGCTGCAAGGTCATTTCGCCGGTGGTTTCCTGCAACTGCGTGCCGCCACCGTCGAGGGTGAGCTGGGAGAAGCGCCCGCTCAGGGTTTTCGAGTTTTCCAGCAGTTGGGTCAGACGTGCCACGTCCTTGCTGTCGGCGTGGGCCGATAGAGCGGAAAAAGCCAGTGCAGATACCAACAGCATGCGGATAAGACGCATGGGATTCCTCTTTGAGTGTGGTTGAAGCCGGGCGCCGCCGCGATGGCAACGCCCGGTAACGCGTGACCGGGAAGTGTCAGTCACGCACAGGGGCCGGCGCAATCACTTCACGCGAGCCGTTGGTGTTCATCGGCGTTACGACGCCGGCGTTTTCCATGGTTTCAATCATGCGCGCGGCGCGGTTATAGCCAATCTTCAGCTTGCGCTGTACTGCAGAGATCGACGCACGACGGCTTTCCAGCACGAACTTGACGGCCTCGTCGTACAGCGCATCGCTTTCGCTGTCTTCGCCATCACCGCCGCCGCCACCGCCATCGAAGCCGCTGCCCGGCTCTTCAACGCCGGCCAGAATGTCATCGTTGTAGTTTGGCGTGCCACGCAGCTTCCACGCCTCAACGACGCGGTGAACCTCTTCGTCCGACACGAACGCGCCGTGCACACGAATCGGCAGGCTGGTGCCCGGAGGCATGTAGAGCATGTCGCCGTGACCGAGCAATTGTTCGGCGCCGCCCTGGTCGATGATGGTCCGGGAGTCAATCTTGCTCGACACCTGGAACGCCATGCGCGTCGGGATGTTCGCCTTGATCAGGCCGGTGATCACGTCCACCGAAGGTCGCTGGGTCGCAAGAATCAGGTGGATACCTGCCGCACGGGCCTTCTGGGCAATACGGGCGATGAGTTCTTCGACCTTCTTGCCGACGATCATCATCATGTCGGCGAATTCGTCGACCACCACAACGATGGTCGGCAACTTGGTCAGCAGCGGCGCTTCATCGTGAATGCTTTCACGGTGGTACAGCGGATCGGACAGCGGCGTGCCGGCCTCCTCTGCTTCACGCACCTTCTGGTTGAAGCCAGACAGGTTACGCACGCCCATCTTGGCCATCAGCTTGTAGCGGCGTTCCATTTCAGCCACCGACCAGCGCAGGGCATTGGCGGCGTCCTTCATGTCAGTGACCACGGGGCACAGCAAATGCGGGATGCCTTCGTAGATCGACAGCTCGAGCATTTTCGGGTCGATCATGATCAGCTTGGCGTCTTCCGGACCGGACTTGAACAGGATCGACAGGATCATGGCGTTCACGCCCACCGACTTACCGGAACCGGTAGTACCGGCCACCAGCAGGTGCGGCATCTTGGCGAGGTCGGTGATAACCGGCTTGCCGCCGATGTCGTGACCCAGCGCCAGGGTGACCGGCGATTTCGCGTCGTCGTATTCCGGCGTCGAGAGGACCTCGGAGAAGCGCACGATCTGGCGATCCTCGTTGGGGATCTCGATACCGACGGTGGTCTTGCCGGGAATGACCTCGACCACACGGACACTGGTCACTGCCAGGGAGCGTGCGAGGTCTTTAGCCAGGTTTGAAATGCGGCTGACTTTCACGCCGGCAGCCGGCTGGATTTCGTAACGGGTAATCACCGGCCCTGGATGAATCGAGTCCACGGTGACTTCGACGCCAAACTCCTTGAGCTTGATCTCCAGCAGATGCCCCACCGCCGCCAGCGATTCAGGCGAATAGTTGAGCTGCTTTTTCTCAGCCGGGTCGAGGATCGAGATGGGCGGCAAAGTGCCTTCCACGGCGCTGTCGACGAACAACGGCGCCTGCTTCTCTTTCTGCACGCGCTTGCTCGGCTCGGGCGCGCGTGGCGGTGCCGGGGCGATGACGGCGGGCACGTGCTTCTCACGGGCGACCATGTGCTCAGTCAGCGCCTGCTCGCGCTCGATGAGGCGTTCTTTGGCCTTGGCCTGCTCGCGTCGATCCGGGGCAACCGGAGCGACCACTTCGTCGACACGCATGTCGACTTCACGCAACTGAGCCACCATCTGCTTGCGCTCGTTGCGGGCGGTCCACCAGCGGTTCAATGAGCCGGTGAACAGTTCAATCAGGTCCAGGGTGATCTTGCCGGTGTTGTCCATGACCTTGAACCAGGACAGATCGGTGAACACGGTCAGACCGAACAGAAACAAGGCGATGAACAGCAGCGTGCTGCCCTGAACATTCAGCGCACGCTTGGCCAGATCGCCCAGCACCTCGCCCAGAACGCCGCCGGCCGAACCCGGCAGGCCCGACGCCGAATGAAAGTGCAAATGCGCCAGGGAAGCACCCGCCAGCACGAGAAACACCAGACCGATCATGCGCCAGGAAAACAGCCAGCCGCTCCATTGCCACGGCTCATGGCGCTGGCGGAAAACCTGATAGGCCTTGACCCCCAGCAGCAACGGGAAGATGTAGGCGAAGTAGCCGAGGATCATGAACAGGATGTCGGCGGAGTAAGCGCCGGCAAGGCCTGCGGCGTTCTGTACCTGGGCCGAACTGCTCGTGTGACTCCAGCCCGGATCGCCCTGGTCGTAGGTCAGCAGCGCCATGATCAGATACAGACACAGCGCGCCAAACGCGATCAGTGCACCTTCCTTGAGCCGGTAGTGCAGGTGTTGCCGCCAGAGCGGAACGGGGGTGGGTGCTATGGTGGATTTCTTCAAAACGCTTAAATTCCTGCGCGCAAGCGCGAACATCTGATGATTGACTGTGTACGACTGCCTGGACGAAATGGCAGTGGCTTTCCCGAACTTCGGCCTGAAAAGCGGCCTGACGATCGTGAAAACCGTGCCTGCGATAACGCACGCTCGACAGGTGACTTGAAATGAGGTTAAACAACATCGGCATTGTACGGATTTGCGCGCCGCGCGCTAGGCTAGTCTGGCGCGCAGCTTGCAGATGTTCAAGCTTCGCAGGCCGCTGACAAGATGAACACGCATTTTCTTTGCTGACAAAGACTTATAGGGTGTTCTTCCTTCCCTCTTGAACTGTCAAAAGGCCATGCCTGGATGAAGAAACCTTGTGGTCCAACATCCAGGCGCGATCAAGCGGCTTGTGACCCCGTCTGCAATAGAGAGTTGCAGCACGCAGCTGCAAGCCTGCGCTGACTCCCCTCCCCTCTCGTAAAGTCTGGATGCCATGCTGACCTGGTTACAACGCGACACCCTTGATTTCCCCCCGCTGGAAAAAGCCATGCGCGAGCCCAACGGACTGTTGGCCGGCGGCGGCGATCTGTCCGCCGATCGCCTGATCGCTGCGTACCGCCATGGCTGTTTCCCCTGGTATCAGCAAGGCCAGCCGATTCTCTGGTGGTCGCCGGACCCGCGTACCGTGCTGTTTCCGGATGAGCTTCATGTATCGCGCAGTCTGAGCAAGCTGCTGCGCCAGGGGCGTTACCGGGTCACCTTCGACCAGGATTTCGCGGCGGTCATTCAAGCGTGCGCCGAACCACGGGCCTACGCCGACGGCACGTGGATCACCGGCTCCATGCAGGCGGCTTACATTGAACTGCACGCGCGCGGCTTCGCCCACAGCGTCGAAGTCTGGGACGGCGATGCACTGGTAGGCGGTCTGTACGGCTTGGCGATGGGTCAGCTGTTTTTCGGCGAATCAATGTTCAGCCGCGCCGACAACGCCTCCAAGGTCGGCTTCGCAACGTTGGTCGAATACTTGAAAGAATCAGGTTTTGTTCTGATTGATTGCCAAATGCCTACTGATCACCTGCTAAGCCTTGGCGCGCGCTCGATTGCGCGCCAGACGTTCGCCGACTATCTGCATAAACACCTCGACGCGAGCAATTCCAGCGACTGGGCGCCTAGGCGAGTTTGATTGGGCTGGCTTACACTCACATCTAAAGTTTTTCTCGAGGGTTGATCATGACCGAGCTGGCGCGGCTGAAGTTTTATGCCACTCAACCCCACTCCTGTAGCTACCTGCCCGAGGAACAAGCCACCACGCTGTTTCTCGACCCCAGCCAGCCGATGGACGTCCAGGTCTATGCCGATCTCTCGGACATGGGGTTTCGCCGCAGTGGCGATCATCTTTACCGTCCGCACTGCCAGAACTGCAGCGCCTGTGTGCCTGCGCGCATTCCTGTCGGACTGTTCGTGCCCGATCGTCAGCAAAAACGTATCTTCAAAAGGAACGCCGACCTCGAAGTGACGAGCACCAAGCCGCATTTCAGCGAGGAATACTTCGATCTGTATCAGCGCTACATTGAGCAGCGCCATGCCGATGGCGATATGTTTCCCCCGAGCCGCGACCAGTTTTCCACCTTTCTGGTCCGCGACCTGCCGTTTTCGCGTTTTTACGAATTCCGCCTGGAAGGCCGGCTGCTCGCCGTGGCCGTCACCGACCTGCTGCCCAACGGGCTTTCGGCCGTCTACACGTTCTACGAGCCATCGGAAGAGCGTCGCAGCCTCGGGCGGTACGCGATTCTCTGGCAGATCGCCGAAGCCGCACGCATGCAATTGCATGCGGTGTACCTCGGCTACTGGATAAAGAACTGCAAAAAGATGAATTACAAGACCCAATATCGCCCCATCGAACTGCTCACCAATCAAAGATGGGTCACTCTTTACTGAAGCCCTTGGCTTAAACCTCAATTTTCGGGCACAATGCAGCCCGCTTTTGCCTGGCTGCCGTTTGCACCGGGCCATTCATTGGATACCGAGGGCTTTACTGCATGTCGAAAGAAGACAGCTTCGAAATGGAAGGCACTGTCGTCGACACCCTGCCCAACACCATGTTCCGTGTGGAGTTGGAAAATGGGCACGTCGTAACCGCGCACATCTCCGGCAAGATGCGCAAGAACTACATCCGCATTCTTACCGGCGACAAGGTCCGCGTTGAGCTGACGCCCTACGACCTGAGCAAAGGGCGCATCACTTACCGCGCCCGCTAACAGGTCTTAACAAAAACGCCCGGCACATGCCGGGCGTTTTTGTGTGCGTGACATTCAGCCATGCACCCCGGCAAGGAACCAGGCGGATCACGCGGTCCTTCAGACCGCGGCACGCTTCAACAAATGCAGGAGTGAGCTTGCTCGCGATGGCGCCGTGTCAGTCACCTCACGTGTCTCAGACAAATCGCAATCGCGAGCAAGCTCACGCCTACAAGAGTTCGGCCAATTTGCACCCAACAAAAAAGGCGCCGATCGGCACCTTTCAGGTTCGTTGCAGTGACTAGAAACGTCAGGCCATTTCAGCCGTGGTTTCATAATCGAACGTGATCTCGCCGTCCTTGAAGTCGATGTGCACCACACCGCCATGCTCGGACAACTCGCCAAAAAGGATCTCTTCGGCCAGCGGACGCTTGATCTTGTCCTGGATCAGACGCGCCATCGGACGTGCGCCCATCGCCGCGTCGTAACCACCTTCGGCCAGATAACCTCTCGCCGCCTCGGTCACTTCCAGCAGTACACGCTTGTCTTCCAGCTGCGCCTGAAGTTCGGTAAGGAACTTGTCCACCACGCTCTTGATAACCTCATGGCTGAGGCGACCGAATTGAATGATGGTGTCCAGACGGTTGCGGAATTCCGGCGTGAAGCTCTTCTTGATCACTTCCATCGCATCAGAAGAGTGATCCTGATGGGTGAAACCGATAGAAGCCCGCGCCGCCGTTTCAGCACCGGCGTTGGTGGTCATGATCACGATCACATTGCGGAAGTCCGCCTTGCGCCCGTTGTTGTCGGTCAGCGTCCCGTGGTCCATGACCTGCAGGAGCAGGTTGAAGACTTCCGGGTGCGCCTTCTCGATCTCATCGAGCAGCAGCACGCAATGTGGCTGTTTGGTGACCGCTTCAGTCAGCAGCCCGCCCTGATCAAATCCGACATAGCCCGGCGGCGCACCGATCAGACGCGATACGGTGTGACGCTCCATGTACTCGGACATATCGAAACGCACCAGCTCGATACCCAGCGCCTTGGCCAACTGACGCGCTGCTTCGGTCTTGCCGACACCGGTTGGACCGGCGAACAGGAAGGAACCGACCGGCTTGTCCGGCGACTTGAGGCCTGCACGCGACAGTTTGATCGCGGTGGACAACGAGTCGATGGCTGCATCCTGACCGAACACCGTCAGCTTCAGGTCGCGCTCCAGGTTACGCAGCAACTCTTTGTCGGAGCTGTTGACGTGCTTTGGAGGAATCCGCGCGATCTTCGCCACGATGTCTTCAACCTGTGGCACTTCAATACGCTTAACGCGCATTTCCACCGGTTGCAGCCGCTGATAGGCGCCCGCCTCGTCAATCACGTCGATGGCCTTGTCGGGCATATGACGGTCATTGATGTAGCGCGATGCCAGCTCGGCAGCGGCACGCAAGGCTTCGTCGCTGTATTCGATATTGTGATGCTGTTCGAAACGGCCTTTCAGCCCGCGCAGAATGCCGATGGTGTCTTCGACTGAAGGCTCGGAGACGTCGACCTTCTGGAAGCGACGAGCCAGCGCTCGGTCTTTCTCGAAGATGCCGCGGAATTCCTGGAACGTGGTCGACCCGATGCAGCGGATATCACCCGACGACAGCAGCGGCTTGAGCAGGTTGGAGGCGTCCATCACGCCACCTGACGCAGCACCCGCACCGATAATGGTGTGAATTTCGTCGATGAACAGGATCGCGTGCGGGCGTTTCTTCAACTCGCCGAGCAGTGCCTTGAAGCGCTTCTCGAAATCGCCACGGTACTTGGTACCGGCCAGCAGCGCGCCCAGGTCGAGGGAGTACACGACACTGTTCGCCAGCAGGTCCGGCACCTGATTGTCGACGATGCGTTTGGCCAGGCCTTCGGCAATGGCGGTTTTACCCACCCCGGCCTCGCCCACCAGCAGCGGGTTGTTCTTGCGACGCCGCGCGAGAATCTGAGCGACGCGCTCGACTTCCATCTCGCGCCCTACCAGCGGATCGATGCGGCCTTGACGGGCCAGCTCATTCAGGTTGCTCGCATAGGCATCCAGAGGATTGCCTGAGGAAGAAGACTCACCGCCCTCGTCATCCTGCATATCTTGCTCACCTTCAGATTGATCGCCATGCCCCGGCACTTTGGAAATACCGTGGGCGATATAGTTGACGACATCGATACGGGCAACGCTCTGCTGCTTGAGCAGGAACACTGCCTGGCTTTCCTGCTCGCTGAAGATTGCCACCAGCACGTTTGCGCCAGTGACTTCCCGCTTGCCGGAGCTCTGCACATGAAAAACCGCGCGCTGAAGCACGCGCTGGAAGCCGAGTGTAGGTTGGGTCTCGCGATCTTCGTCGTGGACGGGGATCAGCGGCGTGGTGGAGTCAATGAACTCCTGGAGGTCGTGTTTGAGTTTGTCGAGGTTTGCGCCGCAGGCACGCAGTACGGTGGCGGCAGCCTCATTGTCCAATAGGGCCAGCAGAAGATGCTCTACGGTCATGAACTCATGACGTTTCGAGCGGGCCTCCTTGAAAGCCAGATTGAGGGTGACTTCGAGCTCACGGTTTAACATAGCTTCACCTCATACCCAAGTGTCCGGCGGTTAACCGTCCTTCTCGATTTCACAGAGTAGCGGATGCTGGCTTTCCCTGGCGTACTGGTTGACCTGCATAGCCTTGGTCTCGGCAATGTCGCGGGTAAACAACCCGCAAACGGCCCGTCCCTCTGTATGGACGGCCAGCATGACCTTGGTCGCCAGCTCACGATTCAGGTTGAAAAACACCTCGAGCACTTCGACAACGAAATCCATCGGGGTGTAGTCATCGTTAAACAGAAGCACCTTGTACATCGGCGGCACCTGTAATGTCGGCTTGGCTTCCTGTACAGCGGTGCCCGACGCATCGTCCTCATGGGGATGCGAGTCATCCTGATTGAATGTTAGTCGAATCTTGCTGATTGCATGCATGGTAAAGAAGGTTCACAGAGGACGTGATTGAAATAAGTGGTGGCGGTGATACCGGTTTTCAACTGGACCGCCGCTTGACCTTGACTATCGGCCAATCAGTGTTACAAACAATAGAACCCACATTGGGTAAAAAGGGTCCGCGCAGTCAACCAAAATTTTTTAGGTCCGGCGGATGAGAGGTGATGATACTCCCATCGGAGTCCTTTGCAGAGGGATGTGACTATGCACAGCGGTAAGGTCAAGTGGTTCAACAACGCCAAGGGGTATGGCTTCATCGTTGAAGACGGCAAGTCTGAAGACCTGTTCGCGCACTACTCGGCGATCACTATGGAAGGCTATAAAACGCTAAAGGCCGGTCAGCCGGTTCAGTTCGAGATCATTCAAGGCCCCAAGGGAATGCATGCGGTAGGCATCAGTGCGAAAGCAGCCGTTGATATCCCTGAAGCAGTCCTCCAGCACGAGCGACATCTAGATAAGCAGCACGCGTAGCGCACGATCACGCCTGAGCCGGACCGTTCAAGCGCGAGATTCGAAAAGCCGTTCAATCCGCTGAGGGTTGGCCGGCTTTTTTTGTGCCTCGCAGATCTCGCTCCGTACATCTATCCCGTACATCTATATAGAGGTGAACGAACGCAGCCGTGGCGCCGATGCGCCTTTAGTCGAAATCCGGTGGGTGACTCGACCAGCCGCATCGGCTTCAGACCACTGCGACAGGTTGCCGCAGGCCCCGTGATACAAGGGTTCAAGGGTTTTCAGAGGAAATCATGACACCTCCCGAGACCCGCACCATGGTCCCGGGCACCGCAAAGCCGTCACACGAGTACCGTAGTAATGGCCGGGTGCAGTGATATACTCAGCGCCGGTGACCGTTGGGTCATTGGGGGCCGAACCACCTGAGACCAGGCTTTCAGCCCTCGACAGGCCAGACCGCTACCCGGGTCCGACCGTTTGACGCTCGACTGATGCACCCCCTATCACGCGACGAAATTCTCGACTTTCGGCTCATCGATACCTTGGGCGAAAGTGCCTACCCTGCGCATCTCGAAATTTTGTGTACGCTCAGCAAAGAAGAGAGTTATCCCGAATATGTCCAACCGCTCGAAGATCATCTACACCTTCACTGACGAAGCGCCAGCCCTCGCCACCTACTCACTGCTGCCTATCATCGAAGCGTTCACCGCCTCCGCTGACATCGCCGTTGAAACCCGCGATATCTCGCTTGCTGCCCGCATCCTCGCCAGCTTTCCCGAGCGCCTGGGCGACAAGAAGGTTTCCGACGATCTGGCAGAGCTGGGCCAACTGGCGACCACGCCTGAAGCCAACATCATCAAGCTGCCGAACATCAGCGCCTCGGTTCCCCAGCTGAAGGCCGCGATCAAGGAACTGCAAGCCAAGGGCTACGACATCCCGAACTATCCGGATGAAGTCGTGACCGAAGCCGACAAGGTTGCCCAGGCTGGCTACGACAAAGTGAAAGGCAGCGCCGTGAACCCGGTTCTGCGTGAAGGTAACTCTGATCGTCGAGCGCCACTTTCCGTCAAGAACTACGCGCGCAAGCACCCGCACAAAATGGGTGCGTGGTCTGCGGACTCCAAGTCCCACGTGGCGCACATGGACAACGGCGACTTCTACGGCAGCGAAAAATCCTCGCTGATCGAAGCCGCTGGCGCCGTGAAGATCGAACTGATCGGCAAAGACGGCAGCACCACCGTGCTGAAGGACAAGACCTCGGTACTGGCCGGCGAGATCATCGACTGCGCCCTCATGAGCAAGAAAGCCCTGCGCGCTTTCGTGGCCCGTGAAATCGAAGACGCCAAGAAGCTCGGCGTGCTGTTCTCCGTGCACTTGAAAGCCACCATGATGAAGGTCTCGGACCCGATCATGTTTGGTGAGTTCGTCGCCGAGTACTATCAGGAAGCGCTGAGCAAGCACGCTGACGTCCTGAAAGAAATCGGCTTCAACCTGCACAACGGCATCGGCGACCTGTACGCCCGCATCAAAGACCTGCCGGCCGACCAGCAAGCGCAGATCGAAGCGGACGTCAAAGCCGTTTACGCGACCCGCCCTGCCCTGGCAATGGTCAACTCCGACAAAGGCATCACCAACCTGCACGTGCCGAGCGACGTCATCGTCGACGCCTCGATGCCGGCGATGATTCGTGATTCCGGCAAGATGTGGAACAACGACGGCGTCCTGCAGGACACCAAGGCCGTGATTCCGGATCGTTGCTACGCGACCATCTATCAGGCTGTGATCGAAGACTGCAAGCAACACGGCGCCTTCGACCCGACCACCATGGGCAGCGTGCCAAACGTTGGCCTGATGGCGCAGAAAGCCGAAGAGTACGGCTCGCACAACAAAACCTTCCAGATCGAAACCGATGGCGTGGTCCGTGTGACCGACGACAAAGGTCAGGTCCTCATGGAACAGAACGTTGAAGCCGGCGACATCTGGCGCATGTGCCAGACCAAGGACGCACCGATTCAGGACTGGGTCAAACTGGCCGTCAACCGTTCGCGCCTGAGCGGCACCCCGGCCATTTTCTGGCTGGACCCTGAGCGCGCCCACGACGCGGCGATGATCAAGAAGGTCGAGCACTACCTGAAGGATCACGACACCGCAGGCCTGGACATCAGCATCCAGTCGCCAGTCGACGCGATGAAAGTTTCCCTGGAGCGTATCCGCGCGGGCAAGGACACCATTTCGGTGACCGGCAACGTGCTGCGCGACTACCTGACCGACCTGTTCCCGATCATGGAACTGGGCACCAGCGCCAAGATGCTGTCCATCGTGCCGCTGATGAGTGGCGGTGGTCTGTTCGAAACCGGCGCAGGTGGTTCGGCGCCGAAGCACGTTCAACAGCTGAACGAAGAAAACTTCCTGCGCTGGGATTCGCTGGGCGAATTCCTGGCACTGGCCGCTTCTCTCGAACACCTGGGCAACGTCTACGACAACCCGAAAGCGCTGGTACTTGCAAAAGCCCTGGACAAGGCCACCGGTCAGTTCCTGGACAACAACAAGTCGCCATCGCGCAAGGTCGGCGGTATCGACAACCGTGGCAGCCACTTCTACCTGGCCACCTACTGGGCTCAGGCGCTGGCGGCACAGACCGAAGATACGGCGCTGCAAGCCAAGTTCACCGAGCTGGCAAAAACCCTGACTGCCAACGAAGCGACCATCGTCGCCGAACTGAACAGCGTACAGGGCAAGCCATTGGACATCGGCGGCTACTACTTCCCTACCCCGGAACTGGCCAGCAACGCCATGCGCCCAAGCAAAACCCTGAACGACGCGATCAACGCGTTGAAGTAAGGCACGGCGACCGGCGGCTGAAGAGCTGTCTAGTGCGATAAGAAAGCCCTGGCCATTGCGCCGGGGCTTTTTTTTGCTGTCACCATCCCTGTAGGAGCCATCGGAGGCTACGACGGTCGCCAAAGCGGTTTATCTGTCACTCCGCTTCGCGCCCCTCGTAAACTCGGATGGCTCCTACAGATAACGAGAAGCC
This sequence comes from Pseudomonas sp. HP_01, assembly GCF_055284355.1. Taxonomy (NCBI): domain Bacteria; kingdom Pseudomonadati; phylum Pseudomonadota; class Gammaproteobacteria; order Pseudomonadales; family Pseudomonadaceae; genus Pseudomonas; species Pseudomonas sp. HP_01. The sequence goes on from NZ_JBTOPV010000020.1 coordinate 44,417, forward strand.
CCAATGACCTGGCACCCCCACATCACCGTCGCGACCGTCATCGAAGACAACGGCCGCTTCCTGTTCGTCGAAGAATTGAAAAACGGCAAGCTGGTGCTCAATCAGCCTGCCGGGCACCTGGAGCCTGATGAGACGCTGCGTGAAGCGGCCATTCGCGAAACCCTGGAAGAAACCGGCTGGGACGTCGAACTGACCGGCGTCGTCGGCATTTACCTGTACACCGCACCGAGCAATGGCGTGACCTATCAGCGCGTGTGTTTTTCGGCCAAAGCGGTGCAACACCACCCCGAGCGAGCATTGGACACCGGCATCGTCGGCGCGCCCTGGTTCAGCCGTGACGAACTCGCCAGCCAACCGGAGCGCTGGCGCAGCGAGCTGGTCTTGCAATGCATCGATGACTACCTTGCAGGACCGATCCACAGCCTGGAGGTTGTACGCGACTGACTGGCCTCTTCGGTCCTACAGACCGTACGCATCGTGTAGGACCGGCTTTAGCCGGGAAGGCGTCCGATGTCGCACCGCCAAATTGAGGATCATCATTAAGGCCTCTTCCCGGCTAAAGCCAGCCCTACAGACCGTATGCATCTCGTAGGACCGGCTTTAGCCGGGAAAGCGTCAGATGTCACACCGCAACATTCAGGGTGTTCATTCAGGCCTCTTCCCGGCTGAAGCCGGTCCTACTAATCCCTTGCGTCAGCGCAACTGAATAGCTTTTAGCCTTGGCGCCGACTCCCTGTTAGAATCGCGCCCTTTCCTGCTGCTACCCAATCGAATTCCTATGTCTGATTCAGCCTTTTCCGATACAGAAAAGAAGCGCGTCATTGTCGGCATGTCCGGCGGCGTGGATTCTTCGGTCTCCGCCCTTCTGCTCATGGAGCAGGGGTATCAGGTGGAAGGCCTGTTCATGAAGAACTGGGAAGAAGACGACGGAACGGAATACTGCACCGCCATGGACGACCTCGCGGACGCCCAGGCCGTGTGCGACAAGATCGGCATCAAACTGCACACCGTGAATTTCGCGGCCGAGTACTGGGATCACGTCTTCGAGCACTTCCTCGAAGAATACAAGGCCGGGCGCACGCCGAACCCGGACATCCTGTGCAACCGCGAGATCAAGTTCAAAGCTTTCCTAGACTACGCCTTCATGCTCGGCGCCGACCTGATCGCCACCGGGCATTACGTGCGTCGCCGCGATATCGACGGCCGCACCGAACTGCTCAAGGGCCTGGACCCGAACAAAGACCAGAGCTACTTCCTGCATGCCGTTGGCGGTGAGCAGATCGCCAAAACCCTGTTCCCGGTCGGTGAACTGGAGAAGCCCGAGGTCCGCGCTATTGCCGAGAAATACCAGCTGGCGACCGCGAAGAAGAAGGACTCGACCGGTATCTGTTTCATCGGCGAGCGTCGTTTCACCGACTTCCTCAAGCAATACCTGCCTGCGCAGCCCGGCGAAATCAAGACCACCGAAGGCGAAGTCATCGGTCGCCACGCCGGCTTGATGTACCACACCATCGGCCAGCGTCAGGGCCTGGGCATCGGTGGCCTGAAGGATGCCGGTGATGAGCCGTGGTACGTGCTGGTCAAGGACCTGGAGCACAACGAGCTGATCGTCGGCCAGGGCAACGAGCATCCGTGGCTGTTCTCCCGCGCCCTGCTCGCCTCTGAGATCTATTGGGTCAACCCGATCGACCTGAGCAGTCCGCGCCAGCTGACCGCCAAAGTGCGCTACCGCCAGAGCGACCAGCGCTGCACCCTGGAACGCACTGAAACCGGTTATCGCGCCACCTTCGACGAGCCGCAACGCGCGGTCACCCCGGGCCAGTCCGTCGTGTTTTACGACGGCGAGGTATGCCTGGGTGGCGGCGTCATCGAAATCGCCGAGCCGTGGCATACCAGGAATGCACGTTGATGACCCCGATTCAGGAACAACTTGTCGCCCTGGCCGGGGTTTTTCAGGCTGCGGTGCTGGTCGATCGCATCGCCAAGACCGGACAGGCCGGTGAAGCAGCCGTTGGTTGCCTGATGGGCACGCTGCTGGTCATGGACCCGAAAGACACGCTGGACGTGTTTGGGGGCGACGACCTGAATCTGCATGAGGGCTATCGCGCCCTCGCCAGCGCCCTGGAACGCGATCCGGCCACGCTGCAACGGGAACCATTGCGTTATGCCCTGGCGATGCTGGGCCTGGAGCGTCAACTGTCCAAGCGCGACGACATGCTCGACACCATTGGCAAGCGCCTGCCGCAGATCAAATCCCAGGTCGAGCATTTTGGTATCGCTCACGAGAACGTGATTGCCGCCAGCGGCGCGCTGTATCAGGACACCCTGAGCACCTTGCGTCAGCGGATTCAGGTCCACGGCGACATGCGCAATCTGCAGCAACCCAACAACGCTTCGAAAATCCGCGCCCTGCTGCTGGCCGGGATTCGCTGTGCGCGACTTTGGCGACAAGTGGGCGGTCACCGCTGGCAACTGGTCATCAGCCGCCGCAAGTTATTGAAAGAACTGTATCCATTGCTTCACCGCTGAGTGATCAACGTCACTCGGTTCGCTCCGAACCCGACATCGCGCGACTCATAGCGGTCAGCCAGCCTCGGCTGGCCGGATTTTTCATGTATGATACGCGCCCCTTTTCGTCGCCTGACAGTCCGAGAACACCCCATGCAGCTTTCTTCGCTCACTGCGGTTTCCCCTGTAGATGGCCGCTACGCCGGCAAAACCCAGGCCCTGCGCCCGATTTTCAGCGAATACGGCCTGATCCGTTTCCGCGCCCTGGTGGAAGTACGCTGGCTGCAACGCCTGGCGTCTCACCCGCAAATCCCTGAAGTCCCGGCGTTCTCCGCCGAAGCCAACGCCATCCTCGATGCCCTGGCCAATGACTTCGCCCTCGAGCACGCCGAGCGCGTGAAAGAGATCGAGCGCACCACCAACCACGACGTCAAAGCCATCGAGTACCTGCTCAAGGAGCAGGCTGCGAAATTGCCGGAGCTGGCCAAGGTCAGCGAGTTCATCCACTTTGCCTGCACCAGCGAAGACATCAACAATCTGTCCCACGCGCTGATGCTGCGTGAAGGCCGTGACACCGTGCTGCTGCCGCTGATGCGTCAGATCGCCGAGTCCATCCGCGAGCTGGCCATCCGCTTCGCCGCCGTACCGATGCTCTCGCGCACCCACGGTCAGCCGGCCTCGCCGACGACCCTGGGCAAGGAACTGGCCAACGTTGTTTACCGTCTGGAGCGCCAGATCGCTCAAGTGGCCGCCGTGCCGCTGCTGGGCAAGATCAACGGCGCCGTCGGCAACTACAACGCGCACCTGTCGGCCTACCCGGACATCGACTGGGAAGCCAACGCCCGCGCCTTCATCGAAGACGAGCTGGGTCTGGGCTTCAATCCCTACACCACGCAGATCGAACCGCACGATTACATCGCCGAGCTGTTCGACGCGATCGCCCGTTACAACACGATCCTGATCGACTTTGACCGCGACATCTGGGGCTACATCTCCCTGGGCTATTTCAAGCAGCGCACCATCGCCGGTGAAATCGGTTCGTCGACCATGCCGCACAAGGTCAACCCGATCGACTTCGAAAACTCCGAAGGCAACCTCGGCATCGCCAATGCACTGTTCCAGCATCTGGCCAGCAAATTGCCGATCTCCCGCTGGCAGCGTGACCTGACCGACTCCACCGTGCTGCGCAACCTCGGCGTGGGCTTCGCTCACAGCGTGATTGCCTACGAAGCGAGCCTGAAAGGCATCAGCAAGCTGGAACTCAACGAGCAGAAGATCGCCGCCGATCTGGACGCTTGCTGGGAAGTCCTGGCCGAGCCGATCCAGACGGTCATGCGTCGCTACGACATCGAGAACCCGTACGAGAAACTCAAGGAATTGACGCGCGGCAAGGGCATCGGCCCCGAAGCGCTGCTGACCTTCATCGACGGTCTGGAAATGCCTGCCGAAGCCAAGGCCGAGCTGAAGAAGCTCACGCCGGCGAACTACATCGGCAACGCCGTGGCGCAAGCCAAGCGCATCTGACCGCATTGCACCCGCTCTGAACGCCCGGCTGAGCCGGGCGTTTTTATTCCCGCCGTAAAAACTCGTTTTTTCAATAGGTTACACATGAATCCTGACATCCCTCTTCAGCTCCTAGGTGGCATCACAGCGCGCGAGTTCCTGCGTGACTACTGGCAGAAGAAACCTTTGCTGATTCGTCAGGCCATTCCAGACTTCCAGAGCCCGATCGATGCCGACGAACTGGCCGGCCTGGCACTGGAAGAAGAAGTCGAATCGCGCCTGGTCCTCGAGAAAGGCGAGCGTCCGTGGGAGCTGCGCCGCGGCCCGTTCGCCGAGGACGACTTCAGCAAACTGCCGGAACGCGAGTGGACCTTGCTGGTGCAGGCCGTGGATCAGTTCGTGCCTGAAGTCAGCGAATTACTGGAAAACTTCCGCTTCCTGCCGAGCTGGCGCATCGATGACGTGATGATCAGCTACGCCGCGCCGGGTGGCAGCGTGGGTCCGCATTTCGACAACTACGACGTGTTCCTGCTGCAGGGCCACGGCAAGCGTCACTGGCAGATCGGCCAGATGTGCGACTCCGAGAGCAAACTGCTCGAGCACGCCGACCTGCGCATCCTCGCCGACTTCCAGGGTACGGACGAGTGGACGCTGGAACCGGGCGACATGCTCTACCTGCCGCCGCGCCTGGCCCACTGCGGCGTCGCGGTGGATGAGTGCCTGACCTACTCGGTCGGCTTCCGCGCGCCAAGCGCTGCCGAGGTGCTGACCCATTTCACAGACTTCCTCAGCCAGTTCATGCCTGAAGAAGAGCGCTACACCGACGCCGACGCGCAGCCGGTCAGCGATCCTCACCAGATTCAGCACGACGCCCTCGACCGCCTGAAAGGTTTGCTGGCCGAGCACATGGGTGACGAGCGCTTGCTGCTGACCTGGTTCGGCCAGTTCATGACCGAGCCTCGTTATCCCGAGTTGGTGGTTGGCCCGGAACTGGCCGAGAGCGAGCTGCTCGACAGCCTGGAACAGGGCGCCGTGCTGATCCGCAATCCGAGCGCGCGACTGGCGTGGTCGGAAGTCGACGACGACCTGCTGCTGTTCGCCAGCGGTCAGAGCCGTCTGTTGCCGGGCCATCTGCGTGAACTGCTGAAAATGATCTGCGCAGCCGATGCGCTGCACATCGACAATCTTGGCCAATGGCTGGCAGATGACGATGGACGTAACCTGCTCTGTGAGCTGGTCAAACAAGGAAGTCTGGGGTTTGCTGATGAATAAGATCCACGTACGGGTAGCCGACTGGCAGAAAGACAACGCCGACATTCGGCGAATTCGTGACGCCGTGTTCGTGTTTGAACAGTCGGTTCCGCCCGAACTGGAATGGGACTCGGAAGATGCAGGCGCCCTGCATTTTCTGGCGCTTGAAGGGGATTACGCCGTGGGCACCGCGCGCTTGCTGCCCGATGGTGAATTCGGCCGACTGTCCGTGCTCAAGGACTGGCGCGGCCTGAACGTGGGTGAGGCGTTGATCACCGCGATCCTCGCCGAAGCACAGCGCCGCGACCTGAAACAGACGCGGCTCAGCGCACAGGTTCATGCCACGGCGCTGTATGAGCGCTTTGGCTTTACCGTGGTGAGCGACGAGTTTCTCGAAGCCGGCCTTCCCCATGTGGACATGGTGCGCAACTCGCACTGACTGCACCTGGCGACATTTGCGCCCCGGCGTTCGCGCTTCAGCTGCCTAAGCTGAAACAAAAGCACCGGGGCGTTTTGCTGTCTGCGATTCAACTTGGTGCTGCCCAGGCCGACAAACTGGCAAACTCGTCGTTCAGACGCGACCCTCGCGGAGACCACACCGATGTCATTACGCACCCTGCTCGCTTCACTGCTGTTGGCTTGCAGCTTCACGGCCGCGGCCGCCACTGAAGTCATCCCCCTGAATTACCGCACCAGCGACGATTTGCTGCCCACCGTGAAGTCGTTCCTGGGCAACGAAGGCAGCGTCAATGCCTATGGCAACAAGCTCATCATCAACGCCGAACCGGACAAGATCAGCGAACTGCGCGACCTCCTCGGCCAGCTCGACACGGCGCCCAAGCGTCTGATGATCAGCGTCGACACCAGCGACAGCACGGTGCAGAGCGACCAGGGCTACTCGGTCAACGGCACCGTGCGCTCCCAGGACGGACGCATCAGCGCCGACGGCCGGACGCGCATCCAGAATTACGGCACCGCCAGCCGCGAGGGTGGCGTGCAACAGGTTCAGGCCAACGAAGGGACGCCGGCGCTGATCCAGATGGGCCAGAGCATACCGATCACCTCGGTTCAGTCCGACGGCTATGGCTACCCGCAGACCAACACGCAATACCGCAACGTGACCCAGGGCTTCTATGTCACGGCGACGGTCACCGGCGACATCGTCCATCTGAACATCAGCACCAACAACGACCGCATGAGCCAGCAACAGGCTGACGCGATCAAGGTGCAGAGTACCGACACGCAAGTCAGTGGTCGGCTGGGTGAGTGGATCACGCTGGCCGGCGCCAGCGATCAGTCCCGTGCCGACGAACACGGCGTCGTCCGACGTTACTCGACACAGGGCAGCAACGACATGCAGCTGCGGGTGAAGGTCGATAGCCTGGATTGAGGGGACATCGTTTACGCCTCCACTGAATCGACGCCCTGCAATCTGTAGGATTTCGCACCAGACGTAGGTAATGACATCGATCCTGAGACGCAACGGCCTCACTGATAAATGTAGTGCCCGATCCGGCACTACATCTAGTCCCTCTCCTGTGACCGCCCCGTATTCACGGTGACTTCCCCTTCCAGCACTTGGCCGCCCGAAACTGACCGACGAGTCGCATTAGACGAAAGATGTAGTGCGACTAAAAAGGCACTACAAAGTGTTTGACGAGGCAAAATTGCCGAGGCATGATGGCCTCGCTCCCGCTGATCAGAGGCTGTGCAGAACGCCTCCTGATCGCGCCCGAACTCAACACGTTCGTGCCGATTAGCGTCATTTACGCCCACAAGGCAGCTTCATCGCCTCATCATCTCGATGGCGAATAACCTGACTGAGAAAAGCATGCTCTCCGATTCAGCGAGCAGCCATCAGTGCGCCTTGAAGAAAGACCGGCGCCGGCGAAGCAAGGAGCTTCACCTCAAGACCCACAACACCAAGCAACGAGGTTTACCCCATGGCACTGACACGCGAACAACAAATTGCAGCCATCGAGAAAGACTGGGCCGAGAATCCACGCTGGAAAGGCGTAACCCGCACCTATTCCGCTGCTGACGTCGTCCGCCTGCGTGGCTCGGTTCAGCCTGAACACACGTTTGCAAAGCTGGGCGCTGACAAGCTGTGGAACCTGGTAACTCAGGGCGCCCGGCCTTCCTTCCGTCCCGACAAGGATTTCGTCAACTGCATGGGCGCACTCACCGGTGGCCAGGCCGTGCAACAAGTCAAAGCCGGCATCCAGGCGATCTACCTGTCTGGCTGGCAAGTCGCGGCGGACAACAACTCCGCCGAATCGATGTACCCCGATCAGTCGCTGTATCCGGTGGACTCGGTGCCAACGGTGGTCAAGCGGATCAACAACTCGTTCCGCCGCGCCGACCAGATCCAGTGGAAAGCCGGCAAGAACCCGGGGGACGAAGGCTATATCGATTACTTCGCGCCGATCGTTGCCGACGCCGAAGCTGGTTTCGGCGGCGTGCTCAACGCTTATGAGCTGATGAAGAGCATGATCGAGGCAGGCGCTGCCGGCGTGCACTTCGAAGACCAACTGGCCTCGGTGAAAAAATGCGGCCATATGGGCGGCAAGGTTCTGGTCCCCACCCAGGAAGCGGTACAGAAGCTGGTGGCCGCCCGCCTGGCGGCTGACGTTGCCGGCGTGCCGACCATTATTCTGGCGCGCACCGACGCCAACGCTGCGGACCTGCTGACGTCGGACTGCGACCCGTACGACCAGCCGTTCGTGACCGGGACCCGCACGCCGGAAGGCTTCTACAAAGTACGGGCCGGCCTGGACCAGGCGATTGCCCGCGGCCTGGCGTACGCGCCATATGCCGATCTGATCTGGTGTGAAACCGCCAAGCCGGATCTGGACGAGGCCCGTCGCTTCGCCGAGGCGATCAAAAAGGAATACCCGGATCAGCTGCTGTCCTACAACTGCTCGCCTTCCTTCAACTGGAAGAAGAACCTGGACGACGCGACTATCGCCAAATTCCAGCGCGAGCTTTCAGCAATGGGCTACAAGCATCAGTTCATTACGCTGGCAGGCATCCACAACATGTGGCACAGCATGTTCAACCTGGCGCACGACTACGCCCGCAACGACATGACTGCCTACGTAAAACTGCAAGAACAGGAGTTCGCCGACGCCGCGAAGGGCTACACGTTCGTGGCGCACCAGCAGGAAGTGGGCACTGGCTACTTCGATGACATGACCACGGTCATCCAGGGCGGCAAGTCTTCAGTGACCGCATTGACCGGGTCGACGGAGGAAGAACAGTTCCATTGACGCTGTTCGAACCGCTGGCTTCGTGGTGAACGACGGTCCTACCGAATACAGGAGCCGCCTTCGGGCGGCGTTCTGCTGGCTATCCCGGAATTAACCTACGTTAACAGTCAACCATTGGCGATAGACAACTCCCATCACCTCATAAAAGTTAATTAATCAGGCAAGCAATAACCCGCTAACTTCGACCTGATAATTAATGGGAACTTCGTCACATGCCGGTGACACACCACAGACACCCTTCCAAATGATATTTATTATCATTTAAGCGCTGGCTAATTGCCCCCCCTGCCCTACGATACATATTTATCCAAACTGCCTTCAACGCCCGCCCCTGCTGGGGCTACGCATGAAAACCGTGACCTATCTCATTAATCCTTCGAATAAATTTGATGCAGAAAATTTACTTGCCCTCCTTTTGCACATAAAATCCCGGGATTGATCGCACTGCGACATATCGTCACTGCTTCTACTTCTTTCAAGCCCAGAGACCTTTGCTCTCTGTTAAGGACTGCCAGCATGCCCGACTCGACAGGATTGATTGCCCACAATTGGGGCTTCGCCGTGTTTCTCCTTGGTGTCGTCGGCCTCTGCGCCTTCATGCTCGGTCTGTCCAGCCTGCTGGGCTCCAAAGCCTGGGGCCGCAGCAAAAACGAACCGTTCGAATCCGGCATGCTGCCCACCGGCGGCGCCCGTCTGCGGCTCTCGGCAAAATTCTATCTGGTCGCGATGTTGTTCGTGATTTTCGACATTGAAGCCCTCTTTCTGTACGCCTGGTCTGTGTCCGTCCGCGAAAGCGGCTGGACCGGCTTCGCCGAAGCGCTCGTTTTCATAGCAATTCTGTTGGCAGGTCTTGTCTACCTATGGCGGGTAGGGGCGCTCGATTGGGCTCCCGTTGGTCGTCGTAACCGGCAGGCGAAGCTAAAACAATGAGGCTTTGGCAATGCAATATAATCTCACCAGGATCGACCCGGATGCTCCTAACGAGCAGTACCCCATCGGCGAACGCGAAGTCGTTTCCGATCCGTTAGAAGACCAAGTCCACAAAAACATCTACATGGGCAAGCTTGAAGACGTACTGAACGGTGCGGTCAACTGGGGTCGCAAGAACTCCCTTTGGCCGTACAACTTCGGTCTGTCGTGCTGCTATGTGGAAATGACCACCGCCTTCACGGCGCCCCACGACATCGCGCGCTTTGGCGCCGAAGTGATCCGGGCATCGCCGCGTCAGGCGGATTTCATGGTGATCGCCGGCACACCGTTTCTGAAGATGGCCCCTATCATCCAGCGTCTCTATGAGCAAATGCTGGAGCCCAAGTGGGTGATCTCCATGGGCGCCTGTGCCAACTCCGGTGGCATGTACGACATCTATTCCGTGGTTCAGGGCGTGGATAAATTCCTCCCTGTGGATGTTTACGTGCCCGGCTGCCCGCCCCGTCCAGAGGCATTTCTGCAAGGCTTGATGCTCTTGCAGGAATCCATTGGCCAGGAGCGTCGTCCCCTTTCCTGGGTCGTCGGTGACCAGGGCGTTTATCGCGCCGAGATGCCGTCGCAGAAGGAACAGCGCCGCGAACAGCGTATCGCGGTGACCAACCTGCGCAGCCCCGACGAAGTCTGATCCAGTTTTTCTTTTACAAAAAGAAGCCTGAACCTGGGTTCATTCTGTACGTTGACCGATAGCGATCGAGACCTATGACTGCAGACACCGCTCTGTACATCCCGCCTCACAAGGCTGACGACCAAGAAGTCGTCGTTGAACTCCATAACCGTTTTGGCGCTGAAGCCTTCAGCGCCCAGTCCACCGTCACTGGCATGCCTGTGCTGTGGGTGCAACGTGCGCGGCTGATTGAAATCCTGACCTTCCTGCGTCAGATGCCCAAGCCGTACGTGATGCTTTACGACCTGCACGGCGTCGACGAACGCCTGCGTACCAAGCGCCGCGGTTTGCCGGATGCCGACTTCACCGTGTTCTATCACCTGATGTCGATAGAACGTAACAGTGACGTGATGATCAAGGTCGCGCTCTCCGAAAGCGACCTGAGCATGCCGACCGTGACCGGTATCTGGCCGAACGCCAACTGGTACGAGCGTGAAGTGTGGGACATGTTCGGGATCGACTTCCCGGGCCACCCGCACCTGACCCGCATCATGATGCCGCCGACCTGGGAAGGTCACCCGCTGCGCAAGGACTTCCCGGCTCGCGCCACTGAATTCGACCCCTACAGCCTGACCCTTGCCAAGCAGCAGCTGGAAGAGGAAGCCGCGCGTTTCCGTCCGGAAGACTGGGGCATGAAGCGTTCCGGCACCAACGAGGACTACATGTTCCTCAACCTGGGCCCGAACCACCCTTCGGCCCACGGTGCGTTCCGCATCATCCTGCAGCTGGACGGCGAAGAGATCGTCGACTGCGTGCCGGACATCGGTTACCACCACCGTGGCGCCGAGAAAATGGCCGAGCGCCAGTCCTGGCACAGCTACATTCCGTACACCGACCGCATCGATTACCTCGGCGGCGTGATGAACAACCTGCCGTACGTGCTCTCGGTCGAGAAACTGGCCGGCATCACCGTACCGGATCGGGTCAACGTCATTCGCATCATGATGTCCGAGTTCTTCCGCATCACCAGCCACCTACTGTTCCTGGGGACCTACATCCAGGACGTGGGCGCCATGACCCCGGTGTTCTTCACATTCACTGACCGTCAGCGCGCTTACACCGTGATCGAAGCCGTCACCGGTTTCCGTCTGCACCCGGCATGGTTCCGCATCGGCGGTGTCGCCCACGACCTGCCGCGCGGGTGGGAGAAGCTGGTTAAAGACTTCATCGACTGGATGCCCAAGCGTCTGGACGAATACACCAAGGCAGCGCTGCAGAACAGCATTCTTAAAGGTCGGACCGTCGGCGTTGCCGCGTACAACACCAAGGAAGCGCTGGAATGGGGCGTTACCGGTCCGAGCCTGCGGGCAACCGGTCTGGACTTCGACCTGCGCAAGGCGCGTCCGTATTCGGGTTACGAGAACTTCGAATTCGAAGTGCCCCTTGCCCACGATGGCGACGCCTACGATCGCTGCATCGTGCGCGTTGAAGAGATGCGCCAGAGCCTGAAAATCATCGAGCAGTGCATGCGCAACATGCCGGCCGGCTCGTACAAGGCGGATCACCCGCTGACCACGCCGCCGCCGAAAGAACGCACCCTGCAGCACATCGAAACCCTGATCACGCACTTCCTGCAGGTCTCGTGGGGCCCGGTCATGCCGGCCAACGAATCCTTCCAGATGATCGAGGCGACCAAGGGCATCAACAGTTATTACCTGACGAGCGACGGCGGCACCATGAGCTACCGTACCCGGATCCGCACCCCAAGCTACCCGCACCTGCAGCAGATCCCTTCGGTGATCAAAGGCAGCATGGTCGCGGACTTGATTGCGTACCTGGGTAGTATCGATTTCGTTATGGCCGACGTGGACCGCTAAGCATGAACAGCACGCTTATCCAGACAGACCGTTTCGCCCTGAGCGAATCCGAGCGCTCGGCCATCGAGCACGAAATGCATCACTACGAGGACCCGCGCGCGGCGTCCATCGAAGCCCTGAAAATCGTCCAGAAGGAACGCGGCTGGGTACCGGACGGCGCCATCTATGCGATCGGCGAAGTGCTGGGTATCCCCGCCAGCGATGTTGAAGGCGTGGCGACGTTTTATAGCCAGATCTTCCGTCAGCCGGTAGGCCGCCACATCATTCGCGTCTGCAACAGCATGGTCTGTTTCATCGCCGGCCACGAAGACATCGTTGGCGAGATTCAGAGCAAGCTGGGCATCGGCCTGGGTCAGACCACCGCCGACGGCCGCTTCACGCTGCTGCCGGCCTGCTGCCTGGGCAACTGCGACAAGGCGCCGGCGGTCATGATCGACGACGATACTTTCGGCAATCTGCAGCCTGCGGGCGTCGCCCAGCTGCTGGAGGGTTACGTATGACCATCACTTCCTTCGGCCCCGCCAACCTGATCGCCCGCGCCCCGGAAACCCATCCGCTGACCTGGCGTCTGCGCGATGACGGCGAGCCGGTGTGGCTCGATGAATATCAGAAGAAAGACGGCTACGCAGCGGCGCGCAAAGCGTTCGCCACGCAGTCGCCCGATGAAATCGTCCAGGCCGTTAAAGACTCCGGTCTCAAAGGCCGTGGCGGCGCAGGCTTTCCCACAGGCGTGAAATGGGGGCTGATGCCCAAAGACGAATCCATGAACATCCGTTACCTGCTGTGTAACGCCGATGAAATGGAGCCGAATACCTGGAAGGACCGCATGCTGATGGAGCAACTGCCCCATCTGCTCATCGAAGGCATGCTGATCAGTGCTCGCGCCCTGAAGGCCTACCGCGGTTACATCTTCCTGCGCGGCGAATACGTGACGGCCGCCAGGCATCTGAACCGTGCCGTGGCTGAAGCCAAGGCTGCAGGCCTGCTGGGCAAGAATATCCTCGGCACCGGTTTTGATTTCGAGCTGATCGTGCACACCGGCGCCGGGCGCTACATCTGCGGTGAAGAAACCGCGCTGATCAACTCCCTGGAAGGCCGTCGCGCCAACCCGCGTTCCAAGCCGCCCTTCCCTGCCGCCGTTGGTGTGTGGGGCAAGCCGACCTGCGTGAACAACGTCGAGACCCTGTGCAACGTGCCGGCCATCGTTAACAACGGCAACGATTGGTACAAAGCCATCGCGCGTCCGGGCAGCGAAGACATGGGCACCAAGATCATGGGCTTCTCCGGCAAGGTGAAAAACCCAGGCCTGTGGGAATTGCCATTCGGCTTGCCAGCGCGCGAGTTGTTCGAAGACTACGCGGGCGGCATGCGTGACGGCTTCAAGCTCAAGTGCTGGCAACCCGGTGGGGCAGGCACAGGCTTCCTGCTTCCCGAACATCTGGATTGCCAGTTCTATGCAGGCGGTGTCGCCAAGGTGGGCACGCGGATGGGCACCGGCATGGCGATGGCGGTTGACGACAAGGTCAACATGGTCTCGCTGATGCGCAACCTGGAAGAGTTCTTCTCCCAGGAATCATGCGGCTTTTGCACACCGTGCCGCGACGGCTTGCCGTGGAGCGTGAAAATCCTGCGTTCCATCGAAAAAGGCGAGGGTCAACCCGGCGATATCGAGACGCTGCTGGGCCTGGTTAACTTCCTCGGCCCTGGCAAGACGTTCTGTGCTCACGCACCGGGCGCCGTGGAACCGCTGGGCGCCGCGATCAAGTATTTCCGGTCTGAGTTCGAAGCAGGCATCGCCCCGGCACGTCCGGGCAGCCTGACTCAAGTCAGCAGTCCGACCGTGGTCGGCGCATAACACGATAAACGGTTGGTGGCCCACAAGGCCGCCTTCCCTGCATCCGACGACGCCGCGAGGCTGTTTGAGTCGGATGGCACCGAGATTCCATTAGCCACGCCCGCTGACACCGGGCCAACGAAGAACTTTGAACCATGGCCACTATCCACGTAGACGGCAAAGCGCTCGAAGTCGATGGCGCAGACAACCTGTTACAGGCATGTCTGTCGCTGGGCCTCGACATCCCTTATTTCTGCTGGCATCCGGCACTTGGCAGTGTTGGCGCCTGTCGCCAGTGCGCGGTCAAGCAGTACACCGACGAGAACGACACCCGTGGTCGCATCGTCATGTCCTGCATGACACCCGCCACTGACAACACCTGGATCTCCATCGAAGACGATGAATCCAAGGCGTTTCGCGCCAGTGTCGTCGAATGGCTGATGACGAACCACCCGCACGACTGCCCGGTCTGCGAGGAAGGCGGTCACTGTCATTTGCAGGACATGACGGTGATGACCGGCCACAACGAGCGCCGCTATCGCTTTACCAAACGCACCCACCAGAATCAGGAACTGGGGCCGTTCATCGCACACGAGATGAACCGCTGCATCGCCTGCTATCGCTGCGTGCGTTTCTATAAAGACTACGCCGGCGGTACAGACCTCGGCGTGTTCGGCGCCCACGACAACGTGTACTTCGGTCGCGTTGAAGACGGCACCCTGGAAAGCGAGTTCTCCGGCAACCTCACCGAGGTCTGCCCGACCGGTGTTTTCACCGACAAGACCCACTCCGAGCGCTACAACCGGAAATGGGACATGCAGTTTTCGCCGAGCATCTGCCACGGTTGCTCAAGCGGCTGCAACATCAGCCCGGGCGAGCGTTATGGTGAAATCCGCCGTATCGAGAACCGCTACAACGGTTCGGTGAACCAGTACTTCCTCTGCGACCGTGGCCGTTTCGGTTATGGCTACGTCAACCGTACCGACCGTCCACGCCAGCCGCTGGCCGAAGGCATCAAGCTGGGCCTCGACGCTGCGCTGGATAAAGCGGCTGACCTGCTGCGCGGGCGCAATATCGTCGGCATCGGCTCGCCGCGTGCCAGCCTGGAAAGCAACTTCGCCCTGCGCGAGCTGGTCGGTGCCGAGCACTTCTACTCGGGCATCGAAGCCGGTGAGCTGGAGCGTTTGCGTCTGATCGCTCAGGTGCTGAAAGACAGCCCGCTGCCGATCCCGACGATGCGTGAAATCGAAGAGCACGACGCCGTGTTCATCCTCGGCGAAGACGTCACCCAGACCGCTGCACGCATGGCCCTCGGCCTGCGTCAGTCGGTGAAAAACAAAGCCGAAGACATGGCCGCTGCGATGAAAGTCCAGCCATGGCTCGACGCTGCAGTGAAGAACATCGGCCAGCACGAGATGAACCCGCTGTTCATCGCCAGCCTGACCGACACCCGCCTCGACGATATCGCCGAAGAATGCGTGCACGCTGCGCCCGATGATCTGGCGCGCATCGGTTTCGCCGTGGCCCACGCCATCGACCCGAGTGCCCCGGCCGTTGTCGGTCTGGACAGCGAAGCGCTGGCGCTGGCCGAGCGCATTGCTGCCGCTCTGCTCGAAGCCAAACGCCCGCTGATCGTGTCCGGCGCCTCGCTGGGCTCGAACGCGCTGATCGAAGCGGCGGCGAACATCGCCAAAGCCTTGAAGCTGCGCGAGAAGAATGGCTCCCTGAGCCTGATCGTGCCGGAAGCCAACAGCATGGGCTTGACCCTGTTCGGTGGCGACTCGGTCGACGCTGCACTGCAGGCCGTGATTTCGGGCCAGGCCGACGCTATCGTCGTGCTGGAAAACGATCTGTTCACGCGGGTTGACGCTGCGACGGTCGAGGCTGCATTGAAGGCTGCCAAAGTGGTGATTGTGGCCGATCATCAAAAGACCGCGACCACCGACCGCGCGCATCTGGTGCTGCCGGCCGCAAGCTTCGCCGAAGGCGACGGTACGCTGGTCAGCCAGGAAGGCCGCGCCCAGCGCTTCTTCCAGGTGTTCGACCCGACGTATCTGGACGCGAGCATTCTGGTTCACGAAGGCTGGCGCTGGCTGCATGCCCTGCGCGCCACCCTGTTGAATCAGCCGGTTGACTGGACTCAGCTTGACCACGTCACCGCTGCCTGCGCTGCGAGCAATCCGCAACTGGCCGGCATTGTCGGTGCCGCGCCGTCTGCGTCCTTCCGCATCAAGGGTTTGAAACTGGCTCGCGAACCGCTGCGTTACAGCGGCCGGACCGCCATGCGCGCCAACATCAGCGTGCACGAACCGCGTATGCCGCAGGACATCGACACCGCGTTCGCGTTCTCGATGGAAGGCTACTCGGGCTCTGCCGAACCGCGTTCGCAGGTGCCGTTTGCCTGGTCGCCGGGCTGGAACTCGCCACAGGCCTGGAACAAGTTTCAGGACGAAGTCGGCGGTCACTTGCGTGCTGGCGATCCAGGCGTGCGCCTGATCGAAAGCAGCGGCGACAAGCTGGGCTGGTTCGCCAACGTGCCGCGTGCCTTCTCCCCTGCACAAGGGACCTGGCAGGTAGTACCGTTCTATCACCTGTTCGGCAGCGAAGAAACCTCCTCCAAAGCCGCGCCGGTTCAAGAGCGCATTCCCCAGGCCTATGTGGCGCTGGCCAAGTCCGAAGCGGACCGTCTGGGTGTCAACGAAGGCGCCTTGCTCAGCCTGAGCGTGGCTGGCCAGACCCTGCGTCTGCCGCTGCGCATCAGCGAAGAACTGGGCGCAGGCCTGGTGGCGCTGCCGTCCGGTCTGGCCGGTATTCCTCCGGCGCTGTTCGGCAAAACCGTTGATGCAGTGCAGGAGGCCGCTCAATGACCTGGTTCACCCCTGAAGTGATCGACTCGATCATCGCTGTCGTCAAGGCCATCGTGGTGCTGCTCGCCGTGGTGGTCTGCGGCGCGCTGCTCAGTTTCGTCGAACGCCGTCTGTTGGGCTGGTGGCAGGACCGTTACGGGCCGAACCGCGTCGGGCCGTTCGGCATGTTCCAGATCGCTGCCGACATGCTGAAGATGTTCTTTAAAGAGGACTGGAACCCGCCCTTCGTCGACCGGGTGATCTTCACCCTGGCGCCGGTGGTGGCCATGAGCGCGCTGTTGATCGCGTTCTCGGTCATCCCGGTGACCCAGACCTGGGTGGTCGCCGACCTGAACATCGGCCTGCTGTTCTTCTTCGCCATGGCCGGTCTGTCGGTTTATGCGGTGCTGTTCGCCGGTTGGTCATCGAACAACAAGTACGCCCTGCTGGGCAGCTTGCGTGCCTCGGCGCAGACCGTGTCGTACGAAGTGTTCCTCGGCCTGTCGCTGATGGGCATCGTGGTGCAGGTCGGTTCGTTCAACATGGGCGACATCGTCAAGTACCAGGCCGATCACCTGTGGTTCATCATTCCGCAGTTCTTTGGCTTCTGTACCTTCTTCATCGCTGGCGTCGCCGTGACTCACCGTCACCCGTTCGACCAGCCGGAAGCGGAACAGGAACTGGCCGACGGTTACCACATTGAATACGCCGGCATGAAGTGGGGCATGTTCTTCGTCGGTGAGTACATCGGCATCATCCTGATCTCGGCGCTGCTGGTGACCTTGTTCTTCGGCGGCTGGCACGGCCCGTTCGATATCCTGCCGCAACTGTCGTTCATGTGGTTTGCCCTGAAAACCGCGTTCTTCATCATGCTGTTCATCCTGTTGCGTGCTTCGATCCCTCGTCCGCGTTATGACCAGGTGATGGATTTCAGCTGGAAGTTCTGCTTGCCACTGACCCTGATCAATTTGCTGGTGACCGCTGCGGTCGTCCTGGCGGCTCAGTGAGGATTTGACCCATGTTCAAATATATTGGCGACATCGTTAAGGGTACGGGTACCCAGCTACGCAGCCTGATCATGGTCTTCGGCCATGGCTTCCGTAAGCGTGACACCCTGCAATATCCGGAAGAGCAGGTGTATCTGCCGCCCCGCTACCGTGGCCGCATCGTCCTGACCCGCGACCCCGACGGCGAAGAACGCTGCGTGGCCTGCAACCTGTGCGCCGTGGCCTGCCCGGTGGGTTGCATCTCGCTGCAGAAGGCCGAGACCGACGACGGTCGTTGGTACCCGGAGTTCTTCCGCATCAATTTCTCGCGTTGCATCTTCTGCGGCATGTGTGAGGAAGCTTGCCCGACCACCGCGATCCAGCTGACACCGGATTTCGAGATGGCCGAGTTCAAACGTCAGGATCTCGTGTACGAGAAGGAAGATCTGCTGATCTCCGGCCCCGGCAAGAACCCTGATTACAACTTCTACCGCGTTGCGGGGATGGCCATCGCCGGCAAGCCGAAAGGCGATGCACAGAACGAAGCCCAGCCCATCAACGTCAAGAGCTTGCTGCCTTAAGGAAGAAAGATGGAATTCGCTTTCTATTTCGCATCCGGCATCGCTGTGGTGGCCACCCTTCGGGTGATCACCAACACGAACCCGGTGCACGCCCTGCTCTACCTGATCATTTCGCTGATCGCCGTGGCCATGACTTTCTTCAGCCTCGGCGCGCCGTTCGCCGGTGCCCTTGAAGTCATCGCTTATGCGGGCGCCATCATGGTGCTGTTCGTCTTCGTGGTGATGATGCTGAACCTGGGCCCGGCCTCGGTTCAACAAGAACGCGCCTGGCTCAAACCCGGCAT
Source organism: Pseudomonas sp. HP_01 (assembly GCF_055284355.1). Lineage (NCBI taxonomy): Bacteria > Pseudomonadati > Pseudomonadota > Gammaproteobacteria > Pseudomonadales > Pseudomonadaceae > Pseudomonas > Pseudomonas sp. HP_01. The sequence goes on from NZ_JBTOPV010000020.1 coordinate 62,950, forward strand.
CTGGCTCGGCCCGATTCTGCTGGGCGGCCTGCTGCTGGCGGAGTTGATTTACGTGCTGTTCGCCAACTCCACCGGCGCTTCCATCGGTCACACCACGGTGGACGCCAAGGCGGTCGGCATCAGCCTGTTCGGCCCTTACCTGCTGGTTGTCGAACTCGCCTCGATGCTGCTGCTTGCGGCAGCCGTGACGGCGTTCCATGTCGGCCGCAACGAGGCGAAGGAGTAAAGCCATGAACTCAGCAATCCCTCTGGAACATGGTCTGGCGGTCGCCGGCATCCTGTTCTGCCTCGGCCTGGCGGGCCTGTTGGTACGCCGCAACATTCTGTTCGTGTTGATGAGTCTGGAAATCATGATGAACGCAGCCGCGCTGGCCTTTGTGGTCGCGGGCAGCCGTTGGGCACAGCCTGACGGCCAGATCATGTTCATTCTGGTGATCAGCCTTGCGGCAGCCGAGGCCAGTATTGGCCTGGCGATCCTGCTGCAACTGTATCGCCGCTTCCACACGCTCGATATCGACGCTGCCAGCGAGATGCGCGGATGAACCTACTCTTTCTGACTTTCGTATTCCCCCTGATCGGTTTCCTGCTGCTGTCGTTTTCCCGCGGCAAATGGTCGGAAAACCTTTCAGCCCTGATCGGCGTTGGCTCCATTGGCCTGTCGGCCATCGTGGCCGCTTACGTGATCTGGCAATTCAACGTCTCACCACCGGAAGGCGGTCACCTGACCATGGTGCTGTGGCGCTGGATGTCGGTGGACGGCTTCGAACCCAACTTCGCCCTGTATGTCGATGGCCTGTCCATCACCATGCTCGGTGTGGTGGTCGGCGTCGGCTTCCTCATTCACCTGTTCGCCTCGTGGTACATGCGCGGTGAAGACGGCTACTCGCGCTTCTTCGCCTACACCAACCTGTTCATTGCCAGCATGTTGTTCCTGATCCTGGGCGACAACCTGCTGTTCATCTACTTCGGTTGGGAAGGCGTGGGCCTGTGCTCGTACCTGTTGATCGGTTTCTATTACAGCAACCGCAACAACGGCAACGCCGCGCTGAAAGCTTTCATCGTGACCCGCATCGGCGACGTGTTCATGGCCATCGGCCTGTTCATTTTGTTCCAGCAACTGGGCACGCTGAACATTCAGGAATTGCTGGTTCGCGCACCACAGCACTTCAAGGTCGGCGATTTCTGGATTGTGCTGGCCACGCTGATGCTGCTGGGCGGTGCGGTCGGTAAATCCGCGCAACTGCCGCTGCAAACCTGGCTGGCAGACGCAATGGCCGGTCCTACCCCGGTGTCGGCACTGATCCATGCCGCAACCATGGTAACCGCGGGCGTATACCTGATCGCCCGGACCCATGGCCTGTTCATCCTGGCGCCGGACATCCTGCATCTGGTTGGCATCGTCGGCGGCGTGACCCTGGTACTGGCGGGTTTCGCCGCACTGGTGCAGACCGACATCAAACGTATCCTCGCCTACTCGACCATGAGCCAGATCGGCTACATGTTCCTGGCGCTGGGTGTGGGTGCATGGGACGGCGCGATTTTCCACCTGATGACCCACGCCTTCTTCAAGGCGCTGCTGTTCCTCGCGTCCGGTGCGGTAATCGTTGCCTGCCACCACGAGCAGAACATCTTCAAGATGGGCGGCCTGTGGAAGAAACTGCCACTGGCCTACGCCAGCTTCATCGTCGGCGGCGCGGCGCTGTCGGCCTTGCCGCTGGTCACGGCGGGCTTCTATTCCAAGGACGAAATCCTCTGGGAAGCCTTCGCCAGCGGTCATCAGTATCTGCTGTACGCAGGTCTGGTCGGCGCGTTCATGACCTCGCTGTACACCTTCCGCCTGATCTTCATCGCCTTCCACGGCGAAGCGAAGACCGAGGCCCACGCCGGCCACGGGATTTCCCACTGGCTGCCGTTGGGTGTGCTGATCGTGCTGTCGACCTTCATCGGCGCCTGGATTCATCCGCCACTGGCAGGCGTGTTGCCGGAGAGCGCCGGTCATGCGGGCGGCGAAGCCAAGCACAGCCTGGAAATCGCCTCGGGCGCCATCGCTCTGGCCGGTATTCTGCTGGCGGCGGTGCTGTTCCTCGGCAAGCGCCGTCTGGCCACTGCCATTGCCAACAGCGGCCCGGGTCGTTTCCTGTCCGCATGGTGGTTCGCGGCCTGGGGCTTCGACTGGGTGTATGACGTGCTGTTCGTCAAACCTTACCTGGCAATCAGTCGCCTCCTGCGTAGCGATCCGCTCGACCACACAATCGGCCTGATTCCGCGTCTGGTCAAAGCTGGCAACGGCTTGATGACCCGCACCGAAACCGGTCAGCTCCGCTGGTACGCCGCTTCGATCGCCGCAGGTGCCGTACTGGTACTCGGCGCGATTGTGCTGGTCTGATGAGTCGATCTGACATGAACCTTGCGACTTTGCGAAAGGAATTGAGCCCGTCATGATTCTGCCTTGGCTAATCCTGATCCCCTTCATCGGCGGCCTGCTGTGCTGGCAAGGTGAGCGCTTCGGCCCTACCCTGCCGCGCTGGATTGCGCTGTTGACTATGTCTCTCGAGACGATTCTGGGCCTGTGGGTCTGGAGCACCGGTACGTTTACCTATGCTCCGGCTCCGGGCGCCGATCCGACCTGGGCCCTTGAGTTCAAGCTCCAGTGGATTCAGCGCTTCGGCATCAGCGTGCACTTGGCCCTCGATGGCCTGTCCCTGCTGATGATTCTGTTGACCGGCCTGCTGGGTATCCTCTCGGTACTCTGCTCGTGGAAAGAGATCCAGCGTAACGTCGGCTTCTTCCACCTGAACCTGATGTGGATCCTGGGCGGTGTCGTCGGCGTGTTCCTCGCCATCGACCTGTTCATGTTCTTCTTCTTCTGGGAAATGATGCTGGTGCCGATGTACTTCCTCATCGCGCTCTGGGGTCACAGTTCGGCGGACGGCAAGAAGACCCGGATCTACGCAGCGACCAAGTTCTTCATCTTCACTCAGGCCAGCGGCCTGATCATGTTGGTGGCGATCCTCGGTCTGGTGCTGGTGCACTTCAACCAGACCGGCGTGATCACCTTCGGTTACGCCGACCTGCTGAAAACCAAGCTGTCCCACGGCACCGAATACATCCTGATGCTGGGCTTCTTCATCGCTTTCGCGGTGAAGCTGCCGATCGTGCCGCTGCACTCCTGGTTGCCTGACGCTCACGCCCAGGCGCCGACCGCCGGTTCCGTGGACCTGGCGGGCATCCTGTTGAAGACCGCTGCGTATGGTCTGCTGCGTTTTGCCCTGCCGCTGTTCCCGAATGCCTCGGCCGAGTTCGCGCCAATCGCCATGGTGCTGGGCCTGATCGGTATCTTCTACGGTGCCTTCCTGGCCTTCGCCCAGACCGACATCAAGCGCCTGATCGCGTTTTCCAGCGTTTCGCACATGGGCTTCGTGCTGATCGGCATCTACTCCGGTAGCCAGCAGGCGCTGCAAGGCGTCGTCGTTCAGATGCTCGCTCACGGCCTGTCGGCTGCCGCGCTGTTTATCCTCAGCGGCCAGTTGTACGAGCGTCTGCACACCCGGGACATGCGTGAAATGGGTGGCCTGTGGAGCAAGATCGCGTACCTGCCGGCCATCAGCCTGTTCTTCGCCGCCGCGTCGCTCGGCCTGCCGGGCACCGGTAACTTCGTCGGTGAATTCCTGATCCTGATCGGCAGCTTTGTCAGCGCGCCGTGGATCACCGCCATCGCCACCTCCGGTCTGGTGTTCGGTTCTGTCTACTCGCTGATCATGATCCACCGCGCCTACTTCGGCCCGGCCAAATCCGACGCGGTCTATAAAGGCATGGACGGTCGGGAATTGATCATGGTGCTGGGTCTGGCGGTGTTGCTGATTCTGCTGGGCGTGTACCCGCAACCGATTCTCGACACCTCCTCGGCGACCATGCATGGCGTGCAGCAATGGCTCGGCACCGCCTTCACTCAACTCGCTTCGGCCCGGTAAGAGCGCTATGGACCTGACGATTCAACACTTTATTGCGCTGGCGCCGCTGCTGATTACCAGCATCACCATTGTGGTGGTGATGCTGGGCATCGCATGGCGTCGCAATCACTCGCAATCATTCCTGCTGACGGTAGCGGGACTCAACCTGGCTCTGCTGTCCATCTACCCGGCGCTGAAAGTTGCGCCACTGGTGGTCACTCCATTGCTGCAAATCGACAGCTTCGCCTGCCTCTACATGGGCATTATCCTGGTGTCGACCCTGGCCTGCGTCACCCTGGCCCACGCCTATCTGGGTGAAGGCAAGGCAGGTTATCCGGGCAACCGCGAAGAGCTTTACCTGCTGATCCTGATGGCTGCGGCCGGTGGCTTGGTGCTTGTCGCCGCGCAACACCTGGCGAGCCTGTTCATCGGTCTGGAACTGCTGTCGGTGCCGGTCTACGGTCTGGTGGCTTACGCGTTCTTCAACAAGCGTTCGCTGGAAGGCGGCATCAAGTACATGGTGCTGTCGGCGGCTGGCTCGGCTTTTCTGCTGTTCGGTATGGCGCTGCTCTATGCCGAATCCGGCAGTCTGGGTTTCAGCGAGATCGGCAAGGCCATCGCGGCCACCGGTATGCCAAGCCCGATCGCCAGCCTGGGTCTGGGCATGATGCTGGTGGGGCTGGGCTTCAAACTGTCGCTAGTGCCGTTCCACTTGTGGACACCGGACGTGTACGAAGGCGCCCCTGCCCCGGTAGCGGCTTTCCTTGCCACCGCCAGCAAGGTCGCGGTGTTCGGCGTGCTGGTTCGCCTGTTCCAGATCTCGCCGGCGGCCACCAGTGGCGTGCTGACGGACGTGATGTCGGTCATCGCCGTGGCGTCGATCCTGGTCGGTAACCTGCTGGCCCTGACGCAGAACAACCTCAAGCGTCTGCTGGGTTATTCGTCGATCGCGCACTTCGGTTACCTGATGATCGCGATGGTGGCGAGCAAGGGCATGGCGGTCGAGGCGATCAACGTTTATCTGGTCACCTACGTGCTGACCAGCCTGGGCGCGTTCGGAGTGGTCACGTTGATGTCCTCGCCTTACAGCGGCCGCGATGCCGACGCGATGTTTGAATACCGCGGTCTGTTCTGGCGTCGTCCGTACCTGACGGCGGTGTTGACCGTGATGATGCTGTCGCTGGCGGGTATCCCGCTGACGACTGGCTTCATCGGCAAGTTCTACATCATCGCAACAGGCGTCGAAGCGCATCTGTGGTGGCTGACCGGTTCGCTGGTCGTGGGTAGCGCCATCGGCGTGTTCTATTACCTGCGTGTGATGGTGACGTTGTATCTGCAAGACTCGAAGATCCAGCGCCACGACGCCCCGTTCAACTGGGCGCAGCGTGCAGGTGGCGTGATGCTGTTGGGGATTACGCTGTTGGCGTTCTTCCTGGGCGTCTACCCGCAACCGCTGCTGACCCTGGTGGGCCATGCTGGTTTGTGATGGTTGAGTGATGCACAAAAAACCCTGCTCCCGAGCAGGGTTTTTTTATGGCTTTGGATTTTAGAGGATCAAGAGCATCTACCTAACGGCAGATCGTTTCGCCTTCGGCGACTTACTTTTGAAAAGCACCAAAAGTAAGCAAAAGTGCCTGCTCCTGGTTTGGCCCTTCCTTCGTCAGGGTTCCCTCACTTCGACGACGCTCCGTGGGCCTGCGTTCGGCCTGCACCAAAGTCGCGATGGGCGGTGTCTGAAATTTTTGCGCAGGAAGATCAAGAGCAGATCAAAGGCTTCCCGGCTAAAGCCGGTCCCACTGACCGCATGCACATTCACTGTAGGAGCGCGCTTGCCCGCGATGGCATCCTGTCAGCCACACAGATGCCGCTGACCCACCGCAATTCGCGGGCAAGCGCGCTCCTACAGAGGATCTTCATCACGCCAAGGACTTTCCTCGAACAAGCAGGCCGCAGATGCCGTTGCAGTTGCCGTTGATCTTCCTACGCAGGAATTCCAGACGACACCCATCGCGACTTGGGTGCAGGCTGAACGGAGGTCTCGCGGAGTGGGTCGAGCCGCATGGATGCGGCGAGAGCGCCGTCAGGACATGGATGTCCGTTCGGCGCGGGCCCACGGAGCGAGACCGGAGTGAAGGAACCCCGAGGAACGAGGGGCCTAGCCAGGAGCAGGCCCCTTTGGTTACTTGGGGTGCTTTTCCAAGTAACTCGCCGAAGGCGAAATGTCTGCCCTTAGGCAGACGCTCTTGATCTTGCAACAACAATCAACCGGGCAATCGAACGGTTTTTTTGTCGCCGGTAAACAACGCCCACGTCGACATAAACAACGCCGCCACCATCGGCCCTATCACAAACCCGTTCAGCCCGAACACAGCCATCCCGCCCAACGTCGAAATCAGAATCAGGTAATCGGGCATCCGCGTATCTTTGCCCACCAGGATCGGACGCAACACGTTATCCACCAGCCCGATCACAAACACCCCGAACAGCCCCAATACCACGCCCTGCCAGATCATCCCGCTGAGCAGGAAATACAGCGCAACCGGCGCCCAGACAATCCCCGCCCCCACTGCCGGTAGCAGCGACAGAAACGCCATCATCACTGCCCAGAGCAAAGCGCTCGGGATATCCAGTGCCCAGAAAATAAACCCGCCCAATGCGCCTTGGGTCACCGCCACCACAATATTGCCCTTCACCGTCGCGCGAACCACACGGGTGAACTTCAACTGCAAGCGCCTTTTCTGAGGCTCGGCCAGCGGAATCGCGATGCGGATCTTGCGGGTGAGCTCCTGGCCGTCGCGCAGGAAGAAGAACAGCAGGTAGAGCATGATGAAAAAGCTGACAACGAAATCGAATGTACCCTGCCCAAAGCTGAACGCCTGGGTGGCCAGGTAGTTGCTGCCCTGCATCGCGCTCTTGGCGATCTTGTCGCGCAGACCGTTGAAATCTCCCATGCCCAGACGATCAAGCCAATGCTGCACATAGGGCGGCAATAGCACTTTGAATTCAGCCAGGTACTTGGCGATGTCGAGCTGACCACTTTCCACATTCTTGTAAAGCGTCGCCCCTTCCTGAACCATCAACGCCGCGATGACAATCACCGGCAGAATCGCGATGACCAGACAGATCATGAGCGTGCAAAGGGACGTCAGGTTGCGCTGCCAGCCAAAGCGGGCCAGCAAACGGCGTTGCAGTGGCGCGAAGATGATGCCGAGGATCACCGCCCAGAACACCGCGCCGTAGAACGGCAGCAGAATCCAGATGAACGCGATGGTGACCAGCACCAGCAACAGCAATAGGGTTTTATTTTGCAGCGCGGTTTCGTTCATGTTTCTTCCATGTCATTAAGCCGCGTCGAGCACACGGCCTGATGCTTAGTCCGTCAATCACCGCAGGAGTGCCGCGCCTGATGTGCAGGGCAGATGGAAGAGGCGCAAGCGGCGGGCCCTGCGCAAGACCCGCCATTCAAGACTAGATCCTGAACTGCCGGACCAACTGGCCGAGGCGCTGATTCAGCTCCGTGAGGTTGCGCGACGTGGAGGCGCTGTGGCGGGTTTCATCGGCCACGCTTTCGACCGCCACGGCGATCTGATGGACGCTGCGATTGATCTCTTCCGCAACGGCCGTCTGCTCTTCTGCGGCGCTGGCAATCTGCGCGTTCATCGCGTTGATCGTGCCGATCAGTTGACCGATGGTGTCCAGCGACGCGCCGGCCTCGTTGGCGCGAGCGGAAGTCCCGTCGCCGGCCTCGCTCGAACGTTTCATCGCCTGCACCGCGCCTTGGGTGCCCTGCTGCAAGCGGTCGATCATGCCTTGAATTTCCTGGGTGCTTTGCTGCGTGCGGCTGGCCAGCGCACGCACCTCATCCGCCACCACTGCGAACCCGCGACCCGCTTCCCCGGCACGCGCAGCTTCGATAGCGGCGTTGAGTGCCAGCAGGTTGGTTTGATCGGCGATGGAACGAATCACCCCGAGCACGCCGACGATGGACGACACGTCATTCTGCAGGCTGTCCAGTGAAGTTCCGCTGTCACGGATGTCGTTCACCAGCGCGTGAATCTGCTGGATGCTGCCTTCGACCACACGCTTGGCGGCCTGACCTTCGGCATCGGTCTGCTGCGCGGCGACCGAGGCACCTTGCGCGCTTTTCGCGACTTCCTGCGCCGCCGCGGACATCTGATTAATCGCCGTAGCCACCTGATCGGTCTCGTGACGCTGACGCTCCATAGCCTGCTCCGAGCGCTGCGCCTGGTCGGTCACTTCACCCACCAGGCCAGTCAGCTGTGAGGTCATCTCGGCGATCTGCCGGACCAGCCCGTGGATCTTCTCGACGAAGCGGTTAAACGACCCGGCCAGATCGCCCAGTTCGTCCTGGGAGGTCACCGCCAGACGCTGGGTCAGATCACCTTCACCGGCGGCGATGTCGTCAAGGTTGGCTTTCATCAGGCGCAACGGCCGCAGGATACCGCCCGCAATCCAGAAGCCCGCCGCCGCGATGATCACCAATACCAGCAGGGTGATGCCGATGATACTGACAAGCATGTTCTGCCGGCGCTCGGAGACATTCTTCTGCAGCTCCATGACTTTGGCATCGATGTTGTCCAGGTTGATCGACGACCCGAAAGCCATGTCCCATTTCGGCAGGTATTCGGTGTAACCCAGTTTGGGCACCAGCTCGCTTGAACCGGGCAGCGCGGAGGAGTACTCCAGGTAATGAGTACCCGCTTTTGCCACGTCAACGAGGCCGGCATTGACGAAAACGCCTTTTGGATCGCGGGCGTCCTTGAAGCTCTTGCCGATGCCGTCCGGACTGTTGCCCTTGAACAGCCGCACCGCCTGAGAGTCGTAGCCGAAGAAGTACCCGTCCTTGGCGTAGGTGACCTGAGAGAGCATTTTGATGACTTGCGCGCGGGCCTCCATGTCACCCGGGGCCGAGGCGTCATACAGCGGTTTGATGGTGCCCAGCGCGACAGCTACGTAACTTTGCAACGTGGCTTTGGCCTCCGCGAGCAGGTGCTGGCGGGTTTCCTCGACTTCGCGCTTGCCCTGTTCACGCAGCATGATGACGGTGCTGGCGCTGATGATCAGTGCGAACACCAATACCGGGAGCACCGCGAGCGAAAGTACCTTGGCTTTTAGATTTAGCCGCATAGCAGTCATGACCCTTTGTTTTTGTGCGTTGAGCCGTCGGGATTCCTTTACGGTTAACGGCCCGGCGCACGAAAAGTTGAGGTCACGAGAGTTGACGGGCGCTTTCGGTCCCCGGCAGTTGCGGGCTGAGTCGCTCGGGCAGGTCAATGCGCACTTGCAGCCCGCCCATGGGGCTGTCCAGCAACTGAATGCGCCCGCCCCACGCCTCGACGATGTCCTTGACGATGCCGAGGCCCAGACCGTGGCCGGTCACCTGCTCGTCCAGACGATTGCCACGGCCAATCACTTCATCGCGATGGTGCACAGGGATGCCCGGACCATCGTCGTCAATCAACAGGCAGTAGCCGTCAGCGCCTTTTGCAATGGTCAGGCTAACCTGGCTGTCGGCCCACTTGCAGGCGTTGTCCATGATGTTGCCCAGCAACTCTAGAATGTCTTCGCGATCCCAAGGCAGGAACAGTTGCGCAGCGATCTGGCTGCTCAGCTCCAGGTGCTCGCCATGAATCATCCGCAATGTGGAGAACAGCCCGGGTATCTCCGCAGCGCAATCAAACCGCGCGCCCGGCAAAGCATCGCCTGACAACCGCGCACGATTAAGCTCACGCTCAAGACGCTGCTGAATGTGATGCAATTGATCGCGCAGGGTCTCGCGCACGTGCGGGTGGCCCGCGAGCTTGTCACCTTCGGCCAGACTCATTAGCACGGCCAGCGGCGTCTTCAGCGCGTGGCCCAGGTTGCCAAGGGCATTGCGGGAGCGCTTGAGACTGTCCTCGGTGTGAGCCAGCAGATGATTGATCTGCGCGACCAAGGGCTCGAGTTCCACCGGCACTCGCTCATCAAGTTGCGAGCGCTGCCCTTGTTGCAACTGGAAAATCTGTTCTCTGGCCCTTTCCAAGGGGCGCAAGGCGCGGCGAACGGTGACGCGCTGCAACACCAGAATCAAGATCAGGGCCATCAGCCCTAACCCGAGACCGATGCGCTGGACCAGTGCAAAACTGTCTCGCACCGGGGTGTAGTCCTGAGCGACGGTGATAGAGATGGTCTGCCCGAACTTGCGGTAGTCGGTGTGCAGCAACAACAGCGATTGATCGGTTTTTTCCAGCGCAAGGTCGGCATGCAGGCCGGGCTGCCCGGGATGCGGCAGTTCCAGATCCCACAGCGAGCGCGAGCGCCAATGCCCCTGGTCGAAATCAATCCGGAAATAGTGCCCGGAATAGGGTCGCTGGTAGCCGGGCGACAGCCGATGCTCATCAAGCTGCAGGCCGTCCGGGCCGCGTACCAGCGCAACCAGCAGCAGCTCGCTTTCATTGCGCAGGCCGGACTCGAGATAACGCTGCAAGCCGACTTCAAACAACCACAGGCTGGTCTGCGCCAGGACCAGCCCTATAATCAGCAGCACGCTGATCAGGCCCAGGCTCAAGCGTCGCTGAATCGACCTCACTCGCCTGTTCCGGCAAAACGATAGCCCTGCCCGCGCCGCGTCTCGACCACGGCCCGTCCAAGCTTGCGGCGCAAATGATTGACGTGGACCTCGATGACGTTCGAGTCACGTTCGTTCTCCCCATCATAGAGATGCTCGGCCAAGTGGCTCTTGGAGAGAATCTGCCCGGGGTGCAGCATGAAATAACGCAGCAGGCGAAACTCCGCCGCCGTTAGTTGAATGTCTTCCTCCCCGCGACTGACGCACTGGCGCCCTTCATCCAGATGGAGGCCTGCGGCTTCGAGTTTCGGTTGGTTGACCAGACCTCGGACACGGCGAAGCAGCGCCTGGATGCGCAGCTGCAGCTCTTCTGGATGAAAGGGTTTGGTCAGATAGTCGTCAGCGCCGGCCTTGAGGCCCTCGATGCGCTCGGCCCAGGACGCCCGTGCGGTCAGAATAAGGACCGGCGTGGACAACCCGCCGGAGCGCCACTTCTGCAGGACCTCAAGCCCGGGAACGCCCGGCAGACCGAGATCAAGCACGATCAGGTCGTAAGGCTCGGTGGCACCTTGATGAATGGCGTCGCGGCCGTCGGTCAGCCAGTCGATCGCATAGCCCTGCCTGCCCAGCGTACTGATGAGCTCGTCCGCCAGGGGGACGTGATCCTCAACCAATAACAAACGCATCAATCGTCTTCCTTGTCTTGCAACAGGCGGCTGTCACCGGCATCGAATTTCAGCTCGCGCACGACATGATCGGCGGTGAGAAGCTCGATCTCATATACCAGCACACCGTGTTTTTCCTCCAGTTCGGCTTGAAGCAGCTTGGAGCCGGGGTAACGTCCCAGTGCCTGATCGATGAACTGCTCAAGCGGCATAATCACGCCTTTCCTGCGCAACTCGAGTACCTCGTCCTGATTCAGGTCACGAGCCAGGCACGCAACGCTCGAGGCGACCGCACAAGCGGCCACCAGACAGTAAACGAAACGTTTGACGGGACGCTTACTGGCGATCATCAGGTGTCCTGATGGTCTTTGAGGATTTGCCCGCTGACGGCGTCGACTTCAACGTCCCACTCCACACCTTGCGCGTCGCGCAATTCGATCTGGTAAACGTATTTGCCATATTCCTGTTCCAGTTCGGTGTCGGTGATGGTGGATTTCGGATGCTTGGCCAAGACGACGGCGTTAAGTTTTTCAAAGGATTGAATAGTACCTGCATCGCGCAATTTCAGCGCCTCATCCGGACCTAAATCCCGAGCTTGGACATAACCGGCTGTAAGAGTGAGTGCAGTGGCAGCGATAAAGGCAGTCAGGATTTTCATGGTGGATCTCCGTAGGGGTCTGTTTGTTTACGGGACCCACCTTAAACGGGCGAACTTAATTGAAGCTGAATTTATCTGGCTACGTGCCACTACCCGTTGTGCGTCCAGTGGCTGAAAACGGGGCCCACGATATACTTCGCCCCTGTCCAACTCCGGAGGGGCCATGAGCAACATTCACATCAAATACCCGTCATTGACTATCAAGGCTGGCAGGCGTGCGATGACGCGGATCAGGGAGCAGGGCCTATCTCCGATAGATGTCGGCATCATCCCTGGCGCGGCGGGTGGTCCTAAAGCACTGGGCATTCAGGGCCTGGATCTGGCGCTGTTCGGCGAATGGCTGCCCCGCGCTCAAAGGGAGCGCTCGTTGATTGGCGCTTCCATCGGTTCTTGGCGATTTGCGAGCGCATGCCTGCCGGACCCGGTAGCAGGTATCCAGCGACTTGGGCGCCTGTACAACGAGCAGAGTTTCGCCAAAGGCGTGACGATGGCACAGGTCACCCGCAGCTGCGTGACGATGCTCGATGCGCTTCTACAAGCGGATGATGCGCACGTCCTGGCGAATGCCCATTACCGACTCAACGTGATGATCGTCAAAAGTCATGGCTTGCTTGCCCGGGATCATCGGACAGGGCTGAGCCTGGGGCTGGGGGCCGTCATCGCTGATAACCTGCTCGGACGCGCACGCCTGTCGCGGCATTTCGAACGGCTGGTCATGCACGACCCCCGTCTCCTCCCTCCCCTTCTGCCACTGACAGACTTCCCATCCTGCTGCTTGCCACTGGACACATCGAACCTGCGCCAGGCATTGCTGGCGTCAGGCTCCATTCCGATGATCATGGAGGGCGTTGCCGAGATACCTGGTGTCGGCGCAGGGATGTTCCGCGACGGCGGCCTGCTCGACTACCATCTGGACCTTCCATACAGCGGAAGCGACATCGTGCTGTATCCGCACTTCACCGACAAAATCATTCCGGGATGGTTTGACAAGGCACTGCCCTGGCGCAGAGGCGACCAGACTCGGCTTCAAGACGTGGTGCTGCTGGCTCCCTCAAACGCGTACCTGGCTACGCTGCCCTACGGCAAGCTGCCTGATCGAAGCGACTTCAAACGGTTCGTGGGAAGGGATAAGGATCGGCAACGCTACTGGCGTACTGCAATGGAAAGCAGTCAGCGGCTGGGGGATGAGTTTCTGGAGCTCGTCGACAACGGCCGTCTCGGTCAACGGCTGGAGCCCTTGGTTTAACGAGGTGGTCAGGTCTGCCTGTCGCTCGCCAAACCATTACTGATAAACTCGGAGCTTGCATTTATCGCGCAAGCGAGCGCCACTTCTTAAGGCTTATATCACCGTGGAAATTTTTAAAGAATTTACGTTCGAGTCAGCTCACCGACTCCCTCACGTGCCGGACGGACACAAGTGCGGGCGTCTGCACGGTCACTCGTTCCGTGTAGCGATCTATCTGCAGGGCGAACCGGATCCGCATACAGGCTGGATTCGCGATTTCTCTGAGATCAAAACCATCTTCAAACCTCTGTACGAGCGGCTGGACCATAACTATCTGAACGACATCCCAGGCCTCGAGAACCCTACCAGCGAAGTATTGGTGAAGTGGATCTGGAAAGAGTTGAAGCCGCTGCTGCCCGAGTTGTCCGCCATACGGATTCACGAGACATGCACCAGCGGTTGCGTGTATCGCGGTGACTGATCAGCGCTAAATTGAAGACCACCCTACCGGGTGGTTTTTTTGCGAGAAACTTTGTTTTTTCGCGCACAAAAACAAAACCCCATCTGCTTACGCAAATGGGGTTTTGGAATTTAATCTTGACGATGACCTACTCTCACATGGGGAAACCCCACACTACCATCGGCGATGCATCGTTTCACTGCTGAGTTCGGGATGGGATCA
>NZ_JBTOPV010000021.1:0-74736 GCF_055284355.1 Pseudomonas sp. HP_01
CCGCCCCCCGCCCGCATCGCCGGGCCTGGCCGCCCCCCCCGCGGCGGCGCCGCCGCCCCCCCCCCGCCCCGCCCCCCGCCCCCCCCCCCCCCCCCCCCCCCCCCCCCCCCCCCCCCCCCCCCCCCCCCCGCTCCTACAGTTGGCGTCGATGCCCTGCCGAAACAAAGACGCCCCGAACCAGTCGGGGCGTCTTTGTTTTTACTTGCAGCTTGCAGCTTGCAGCTTGCAGCTCTCTGCGATCAGCTCACCGCCGTCACGCCCTCAATCCGCGTCTGACCCTTGCGGAACAGCACCAGCGTGGCGATCAGGCCCATCACCGCAGCGCCGCTCAGCCAGATGCCCGGTGCCGCTTTGTTGTCCAGCACGTGGATCAGGTAGGTACAGGCCGCCGGCGTGAAGCCGCCGAACGTCGCGGTCGCCAGGCTGTAGGCCAGGGAGAAGCCGGTAGTGCGCACTTCGACCGGCATGATTTCGGTCAGGGAAACCACCATCGCGCCGTTGTACGAACCGTACAGGAACGACAACCACAGCTCGACCATCAGCAGATTGCCGAAGCTTGGGTTGGCGGTCAGCCAGGACAGGGCAGGGTACGCCGTGATGATTGCCAGAATGGTCGCCGCCAGCAGCAGCGGTTTGCGGCCGATCCGGTCCGACAGCGCGCCCATCACTGGCAGCCAGATGAAGTTCGAAATACCGACGCACACGGTCACCAGCAAGCTGTCCAGATCAGACAGGTGCAGCTCGTTTTTGCCGAAGGTCGGGGTGTAGGCGGTGATCAGGTAGAACGACACGGTGGTCATGACCACCAGCGCCATGCCGGCGATGACAAGGCCGAAGTTCTGACCGATCGACTTGACCACTTCTCCCAGGCTTGGGCGGTGATGCTGCGCGCGGGCTTCGAACTCGGGGGTTTCTTCAAGCGAACGGCGGATCACGAAGATCGCCGGAACGATCAGACAGCCAATCAGGAACGGCACACGCCAGCCCCATTGGCCCATGTCTTCCGGGCTCAACCAATGGTTCAGACCGACGCCCAGCAGGCCGGCGAAAACCACCGCGGCCTGTTGGCTAGCCGACTGCCAGCTGACGAAGAAACCCTTGCGGCCTGGCGTTGAAATCTCCGCCAGATACACCGAGACACCGCCCAGTTCAACGCCGGCCGAGAAGCCTTGCAGCAGGCGGCCAACCAACACCAGGATGGGTGCGGCAACGCCCAGGGTCGCGTAACCCGGCACGCAGGCAATCAGCACCGTGCCCATGGCCATCATCGCCAAGGTGATGACCAGGCCTTTTTTCCGGCCGTGATGGTCGATGTAGGCGCCGAGGAAGATTGCACCCAGCGGGCGCATAAGGAAGCCGGCCCCGAAGGTCGCCAGCGACAGCATCAACGATGCGAATTCACTGTCGGCAGGGAAGAAGGTTTTGGCGATGGCAGTGGCGTAGAAGCCATAGACCATGAAGTCAAACATTTCAAGGAAGTTGCCGCTGACAACGCGAAATATCGCCTTGCCTTTGCCCGTGTTGGAGGCCATCAGGAATTACTCACTTAAGCTGTCTAGCTGGGGGGATCCGTTGTATTTATGCGTCCTCTGCTGCGGCGCCCGCGCTTGACCCAGGGCGCAGCAGTTTTGTAACGATATGTGTAAAGCTGGCGGTTGGCAATCAGAACACCCTGCGCATTGACCACCAACTTCCCGCTGCGGCCGCGTAAAAACAATATCTATGTATCCCACCGATGGGCCCGTTCCCGATTTAACTCGCCGCAAATGCGCTCAATGCCCTAAGGGTCGTTGAGTGTTTCTCATCCAATTGCACGAGTTAACTGGCATATGCGCCTGAATATTGACCTGATCGAAGTTTTTTCCCGACGTCCAACGTTGGCCGATGTAACCCTTGCTCAACTGCGCGCCGCGCTGCAACTGCATTTCCCCGACCTTCAAATCGACCCTCGGACAGCCGTCATCACTCGCACAACCCCTGACGACGGTCAGCGCGCCGAAACTCTGCTCAGAAACGTTCAGCAGGCTTTTCTGACCGGCAAGACCCCGCGCTGGACGTCAGCGGCCCACACGCTTGTACTGCACCCCGAGGTTTTGGGTGCGCCGGCCACGCCAATCGATTTCGACACACTGAACGTTCTGGTGGACACCGTCGCACTGGGGCTGGACGAGGCGTTCCAGAAAGCGCTGGTCGCCTTTTGGGGAGCGCCAGTGGCAGGCGGTCAAAGCCCTTGGGCGCGTTTGTCCGATGCGCTCAGGCAGGACTTTTCGACAGCTGTGGCGAACAGTCAGACCCTGAAGAAAGATGAGCGGGGATTTCTGCGCGGCATTGCAGGTTTTGCCGACAAGACTCAGCGCGATTTCATGCTGCACATTGACAACACCTGGCCGGATGACGTCATTCGCGCCTGCATCCCCTATCGCCGGCCTGATGATTCGCTGCAGGAGGTCGGCCTGCCCGTGCTGGCGGCGACCGGTGTATGGCGCGGCGCTGAAGTGTTTTTCAGCTGGCAGTCGCCGGGCGTCATCATCAGGCATGCTTCCCTGGCTGATCTCCTGTCCAGCTTCGACAGGCCCGAATCAGCGGATGATCCTGTGGACTGGGTGCTCCGTGAGCCCGGCGAAGACATATTCGATGCATTGTCCGGCGCCGTGTTGGAGCAACAGCTGTGGGACCTGGCCGGCCTGGATCACGCTACCGCGCAGGATTTTGCCGAGATGGAACGTCGCGTGGCCGCGAGCACGGACGTCTCGACCGTCCTGGTGCACTTGGTTTCCGGCCCGCAAAGCACGGAAAAGCTTCCGCAGTGGCTGCGCAACGCCAGTGTCGACGATCGCCTGGATTTCAGCCGCCGGATGATTGCGTTGGCCGGCGCCCAGGCGAGGTCCGGCGGCAAGACCTTCAACGAGGGCTTGCCACCGCTGCTGGACTACGCGCGCCAGCAACTGCAGCAAGCACTGCTGGCCGACCATCCAGAGGCCACTGACGTGTTGGTCGCCGATCTGGAGGTGGTGATCAGCCAGGTAATCGCTGTGGCCATACCACACGGTGGAGAAGTCATCACCTCCGGCTCTGTCGAGCCGATGCGCATGAGCGTCGCCGAATTCGCGCTGGAGAATCTTTCGGGCCAGCCGGCCGGTGCCTTGCACGTGGTGCATCGGGACGGCAAGCCAATGCCCGGGTGGTTCACTGCCGACTACCTCAGATTGCTGGTGTGCCAGGTCGACATCGGGCGCTATTACCCTGCGCTGGTGGAGCGTGTGCTGATAAGCGACACCCGCGAGTCAGCCCGGCGTCAGGCGCTTTACATCGATCAACTGCGCGCTCAATTGCCGCTTGAGGCTTTGGAGCAGAAGATTCGCAGCGCTGCGCATTTCTGCGCCACGGCGTATGGCCTCGTCGCCGCGCTCATGCTGCCCCGGGAGCAACGGCCACCGGCACTGCGTGACACCACGTTGCGCCCGCTGGGATTTCGCGCCGAAAGCGGGGCGTCGGCCGATGTCGTGACGAACATGTTCGTCATCGGTGATCAGGACCCGGCCAAGGGTCCGGTGGTGCTTTATCGACCGCTTTCGCGGCAATCGCTGACCGAATTCAGCTCAATGGCGGCCTTGCGCGCCGCCCTCGTCGAACCGGGCGAACTGAGTGACGAAGTGCTGACCTGGATGACCGACCGAGCCCGTCGGGTGTATGCCAACGGCGGATTCGATCAGCCGCATATTCTGCGTTTCGGACAAGGCTCGGAATTCGCGCCCCTGGAAACACCAGCGCCTGCGCAACTCACCGCGGACGAGGTGACCGGTGATCCGCTGGTGGCGCTTTACCAAGGCAATGCGTCGGCGTTGATCGAGCTGGCGAACAGGCAGTCGACCTCCAATGCCGAGAGCCGTTGGACGTTGCTCAAGCGTGGCGGCTGGCTGGCGCTGGACATGGTCATGCCCTTCGTTTCCGGGACGGCCGGTACCGCGCTGTGGCTGGTGCAACTGATGGCTGAGGCGCAAGCGCAGGTGTCCGCCGGCAGCGCCGCCCGCGCCAGCGATGGGGCAGTGTCCACGGCCAACATGCTGCTGACCGTGGCGATGCTGCTGTTGCACAACGTGATCGGCAGTCGTGTGCTGCCACGCCCTCGTCACGTGCCGCAGTTCGACCGGCCGAATCTGGCTGAACTCCTCGCAGTGTCGCCGACGTCGGCTCCCGAGATCGCACGCAGGGTCTCCACTGCGCCGGAAAGACTCCCTGCGCAGCTCGAATTTTCCTGGTCGCGGCCCGATCTGAACCTGAGCATGAGGCAAAGGACCGCGCTGCAGACCTTCGAAATCGTGCCGAAGCCCGCGCTGCGTGAGCCTTCAAGCGCTCCCGACACTTGGGGCCTCTATGAGGCGGACGGCGTCTGGTACGCGCAGGTGGAAGACGCGGTTTATCGGGTAAACGTCGGCGACGAAGTGCTGATCATCGACCCGCAGCACGTTGACCGCCCAGGGCCTCGGCTTGTTCGGGACGGCGAGCGCTGGCGCCTGGACCTCGCCCTGCGCCTCAAGGGGGGCGGCCCGAAACGCAGCGCTCGGCAACTGGCCCTGGAAAACGCCGCCCGTCTTACGCGTGTCAATGCGCAAAAAGCCGAGCTGCTCAAGCGCCAGCATGACCTTTACACCAGGATCGTGAGTAACGACAACCGGTTCGACAGTCTGCCGATCGACCAGCATCAGGATGTTATTTCAGCACTGGAGACCGACATCCGCGAAGTGATCGATATCATTGATCGCAAGAACGAACTCGACCAGCAACTCAGGCCGGCCGACCGGACCAGCGACAAGGTCTACGCAAAAGACCTGCAAGGCATTGCGCGGCGCATTTGTCTGCTTGAGGGGGTGCTGTTGAGTGACATGCTGACCCTGGCCAAGGCAGACCTGGCGCAAATGCGTGCTTTGGCGAACCTGGTCACCGCCGACAATGTCGGGCTTTATCTGGCGCTGTTCGAGAAGTCGCTGGTGCTGCAGGAGATCGGCGTGAAATGGTCACTGGTCAGGGAAGGCCTGTGGCACAGGCTGCGGGCCGTTCCGAAAGTCGGCGAAGGCTATTGGCGCACTGAAGCGCTGGAGTTCTACAACAACCGCATGTTTGCCGTGATTGACTGGCGGGCCAGCCGTATGTGGTCGTCCCTCGAGTTGTGCTTCAAGCCCGAAACCATCATCGATGGGCATAAGGCGGTCACCTTCAAGCGCCTGCTCAACGACGACGACCTGCACGGGGCGCTGACCTCCCAGGCCGAACTGGAGAAGCCGCACGATTATCCGATCGCCGAGCAGATCTGCGTGCTGGAAAGTTCGTTGCGCGAGTACGACCGCGCGTCGATGGTTGCGCTTGCTGCTTTTGAAAGCGAGCCGGAGACCATGATCACCGAACATTTCCAGCGGTTCTTCGATGATCTGTCAGCCATTTCCGATCGCGCCGAGCACCGGCTTTCGGATCTCATTCGCGAGAGCGAGGAGCCCGCAGAGACACTGCCCGAGTATGTCCCCAGGGTGAAGCAGGCGCGCAAGCGTGTGATCAAGACCCAAGGCCAGCGCACGTTGATCGGTCGCCTGCGCGAGGGTGATGAGCCTGCACTGGGAGAGGTCGTCGAAGTCAAGGCCGCCACCGGTGACCGTGTCATCGGCGCGTATCACCAGCAAGCCGAAGGCGAATGGGTCGAGCTGGAGGCGCAGCGACCCAAGCCTGTCAGTCGAGACAGTATTGTGCCGCTGACCGAGCTTGTGCGGCGCTCACAGGCTCTGTTGGAACGTGTTGAACCGGACATCGCCAGTGCCATACGCCAATCGCGGCGCGCCAACGAGCCCGAGGACATGGAAGACATTCTTGGGCAAAAAGCCGACAAGCTTCGAGAGATTGCGCAGAAGCTGCAGGTCTATGGGAACGAACCCCACGCAGGCGAGAGCAGTGCTCAAGCGCCGGAAGAGCTGCTCGCGGAACTGCGGGCGGGGGAGGCCCGGCTCCGTGAGCAAGGCCGTCAACTGCGCATCGAGATGATCAAGCGTCAACCGCCGACGGCCAGTCGCATTAGCTATCTGGACCGGCAGCGAGAGGTGAACATCTCCCGTTATGACGGACGGAAAAACATGTCGGGCGCCCGCCGTAACGATTTCGTTCAGGAATATGCGATTCGCGACAAGGACGACCACCTGCTGTGGTGGGCGCATTTTCACTACGCCAGCGAGGACGCCGCCGCCGATGCGTTCACCGCGGCACATCTGAAGCTTCCCGAGCAGCGTCTGTTGGGTTACCGGGCTCTGCTCAAGGCTGCCAGGGACAACAAAGAAGTGGTGAGCATTTATCGCAGCACCATTGGCAAAGAGCTGGCGCAGCGCTTGTTCCTGCATCTGGCTGAGTAAACTTCTTGAGCTGTTGCGGAAGCAGATGCCCGGGCGGTGCGATTTTTTTGGATTCGTCACCCAAGGGATTTATCATCCGCAGCAATTGCGCAGCCGAGTCAGGTTTCCAGCACTCGACCTGCGGCGTTGCAGTCAAATCTGCCGAGGGGCACGACCAAGGGTTAATGGTCGTTTCCCTTCGATGAGACTAGACTGCGCCGCGAGTTTCGATCCTTCATGCTGCCCGCGGCGGCATGATTCAGCCGGAGGCACCAGAGTGGTGCCTCGGCCAGTTCTGAGGAGTACGCATGGCTGTCTACAACTATGACGTGGTGGTGTTGGGTTCGGGCCCGGCGGGTGAAGGCGCGGCGATGAACGCCGCCAAGGCCGGGCGCAAGGTGGCAATGGTCGACAGCCGTCGGCAGGTCGGCGGCAACTGCACCCACTTGGGCACGATCCCGTCGAAGGCCCTGCGTCACTCGGTCAAGCAGATCATCCAGTTCAACACCAACCCGATGTTCCGCGCCATTGGCGAGCCGCGCTGGTTTTCGTTTCCGGACGTGTTGAAGAACGCCGAGAGGGTCATCAACAAGCAAGTGGCGTCGCGCACCGGCTACTACGCGCGCAATCGTGTCGACGTGTTCTTCGGCACCGGCAGCTTTGCCGATGAGCGCAGTATTGATGTGGTGTGCAACACCGGAATCGTGGAAAAACTGGTCGCCAACCAGATCATCATCGCCACCGGCTCGCGGCCTTATCGCCCGGCCGATATCGACTTTTCCCACAAGCGCATCTATGACAGCGACACCATCCTCAGCCTCGGTCACACCCCGCGCAAACTGATCATTTACGGCGCCGGGGTTATCGGCTGCGAATACGCGTCGATTTTCAGCGGCCTGGGGGTCGAGATCGAACTGATCGACAACCGTGACCAGTTGCTGAGCTTCCTTGACTCGGAAATCTCCCGGGGCCTGAGCTATCACTTCAGCAACAACAACGTGATGGTTCGCCACAACGAGGAATACGAGCGTGTTGAAGGGCTGGACAACGGTGTGATCCTGCACCTCAAGTCCGGCAAGAAGGTCAAGGCGGACGCCTTGCTGTGGTGTAACGGCCGTACCGGCAACACTGACAAGCTGGGTCTGGAGAACGTCGGCATCAAGGCCAACGGTCGCGGGCAGATCGATGTCGATGAAGCCTACCGCACCAGCCAGCCGAACATTTATGGCGCCGGCGACGTGATCGGCTGGCCGAGTCTGGCGAGCGCGGCTTATGACCAGGGTCGTTCGGCGTCGGGCAGCGCGGTCGACAACGGCGCATGGCGCTTCGTCAACGACGTGCCGACCGGGATCTACACCATCCCCGAGATCAGCTCGATCGGTCAGAACGAGCATGACCTGACCATCGCAAAAGTACCGTACGAAGTGGGCAAGGCGTTCTTCAAGAGCATGGCCCGTGCGCAGATTTCCAACGAGCCGGTCGGCATGCTGAAAATCCTGTTCCACCGGGAAACCCTGCAGATCCTTGGGGTGCACTGCTTCGGCGACCAGGCATCGGAGATCGTGCACATCGGTCAGGCGATCATGAATCAGCCGGGCGAGGCGAACACCCTCAAGTACTTCGTCAACACCACGTTCAACTACCCGACCATGGCCGAGGCCTATCGGGTAGCCGCATACGACGGCCTCAACCGGCTTTTTTGAGCGGCTCCGGCCGGTGGCCTGAGCCGGCCGGGGAGACCGATTTCAGTACTTCCCAAGGGTGGCGCTGGCCAAACCGGGAAAGTCTGTAATCAGGCTGTCAACGCCGAAGTCAGCGAGCCTGCGCATGAGCGCGGGCTCATTGACCGTCCAGACCGACACATGCAGGCCCTGATTCTGGGCTTTCTTCAGGCGCTCTGGCGTGCACAGCGTCCAGTTCAGCGCGAGTATCTCGCAGCCATACCCTTGAGCCACTTTCAGCGGGTCAAGCCAGGCGTATTCGGCCACCAGACCGCGTGAAATGTCTGGCGTCAGCTCCAGGGCTGCACGCAGCACTTCCCGAGAGCTCGACGTGATCGTCACTTTATCCAGCAGTCCGTGGCGCTGAGCCATTTCGCGGATGGCCAGCACGGTCGTCGCCGCGCGGGTGCGTGACGCGCTTTTGACTTCAAGCTGCCAGTGATCGAAGGGGCATTTTTCAAACAGCTCTTCCAGGCGAGGAATGGGGCAGGGCTGCACCCAACCAGGGCCGCCCTTGCGCGCGTCGTAAGTCACCAGGTCGGCGGCATCGTGTTCGACGACCTTGCCGCGACGGTCGGTGGTGCGTTTGAGCGTCGGATCGTGGATCACCATCAGCTCGCCGTCGCGGGACAGATGCAGATCCAGTTCGCAGCGTTTGACGCCGTGTTTGAAACATTCCTGAAAGCTGGTCAGGGTGTTTTCCGGTGCTTCGCCCTTGGCGCCGCGGTGGCCGTAAATAATGGTCACAATCACTCCTTGGTACGCATAGCGCTGGATAAGTCGGGCTCAGTTCTGATTTACATCGGGATCGGTCTGCTCGCGGGCCAGGCGTCGCTGTGCGGCTTGTCGTTGCAGGATGTGTCGGGCAAGCAGTTGGCGTTGGGCGTCGGTAAGGTCGATCCACTCCATGCCCACGTCAAAGTCACCCACCGTCAAGGCATGGCATTGCGTGACCCGGGCGCGCAGCAGCATCCCTGAAGCCTGGGGCATCAGCACCATTTTCACCGACAACAAGGTGCCGGGCGGGAAGGGTTGAGGGGTCTCGAATTGCAGGCCGCCCTCGGACATGATCACGCGCTGCGGGGCGCCCAGCCTGCCCAGCGCAGTGTGCGCAACCACTTGGCCAAGCAGGTCGATGCGCTTGCTCATGGCCCGCAGGAAGCTGTTGGTGGTGCGGTCGCGGTCATCCAGCTGGCGCAGCAGGTGCTGGGATTCGAACTCGGCGACGTGCAATTCGCTCAGCAGATCGAAGAGCGTGGAAGTGTCGTGATGGCCAGGATCATCTCCCGTGCCGGGGCCGGCGATGCGGTTAATTTCCAGTGCGACGCTGTCCTCGATACGGTAGTATTCGCGGCGTTCTTCTTCATCTAGTGTCGGCATGGCGAACCCATGGTAGCGGCGGTTGTCAGAGTGATTGCTCAAAATCATAGCTCAGCTTTCCGAGCATGATTCGGCGGTGATTCGAGTGTAAAGCCGCTTGCCCAGGCCCGCCACAAGGACGTTCCCATTCCTCCGAACAAGCCCCTAAATGTTCAGACCTCTTTTTGTATTCATCGGCACGCGCTACACCCGTGCAAAACGCCGTAATCATTTTGTCTCCTTCATTTCCCTGACGTCGATGATCGGCCTCGCCCTGGGCGTGGTCGTGATGATCGTCGTGCTTTCGGTCATGAATGGCTTCGACCATGAGATGCGCACCCGCGTGCTCGGCATGGTGCCCCACGCCACCATCGAGTCCGGCGAGCCGATCAATGACTGGCAGGCCCTGGCCGCCCGCGTCAAACAGAACAAACAGGTCGAAGCCGTTGCGCCATTCACCCAGATGCAAGGCCTGCTGACCAACAACGGCAACGTGCAGAAGATCCTGCTCAACGCCATCGACCCGGCGCAGGAGCGCAAGGTGTCGATCATCGATGGCTTCATGAAGCAGGGCAGCCTCGACGATCTGGTCGCGGGTGGCTTCGGCGTGGTGATCGGCGACAAGGCCGCGACCAAGCTCGGTGTCGGCATGGGCGACAAAGTCACCTTCGTGTCCCCTGAAGTCACCGTGACCCCGGCCGGCATGTTCCCGCGCATGAAGCGCTTCACCGTGGTCGGCATCTTTCATGTCGGCGCCGGCGAGCTGGACGGCTACCTGGGCGTCACCAATCTGCAGGATCTGGCGCGGCTGCACCGCTGGAAGCCTGACCAGGTGCAGGGTTTGCGCCTGAAGTTCACCGATCTGTTCAAAGCGCCGCGCACGGCGTACGAAATCGCCCAGAATCTCGGCGAGCATCAGTATTACTCCCGCGACTGGACCCGCACCCACGGCAACCTGTATCAGGCGATCGGCATGGAGAAATCCATCATCGGCCTGCTGCTGTTGCTGATTGTGGCGGTCGCGGCGTTCAATATCATTTCCACGCTGGTCATGGTGGTCAACGACAAGCGCGGTGACATCGCGATTCTACGCACGCTGGGCGCGACGCCGGGCCAGATCATGGCCATCTTCATGGTCCAGGGCACTGTTATCGGCGTGGTCGGAACATTGATCGGCGCCGGTGTCGGGATTCTCGCGGCGCTCAACGTCAGTTCGGCGATTTCGGCGCTGGAAGGCCTGATCGGCCACAAGTTTCTCAATGCGGATGTCTACTTCATCGACTATCTGCCTTCGCAATTGATGGCCCAGGACGTGCTGCTGGTATGCGGCGCGGCGCTGGTCCTGAGTTTCCTCGCCACCCTGTATCCAGCCTGGCGCGCTGCGCGCACCCAGCCGGCGGAGGCGCTACGTTATGAGTGAGTCGGGCATGAGTGATAAAGCTGTACTGAGCTGCCGCAACCTGGGCAAATCCTACGAGGAAGGTCCGGAATCGGTCGTTGTCCTGTCGGGCCTGCAACTGGAGTTGCACCCGGGCGAGCGCGTGGCGATCGTCGGCAGTTCGGGGTCGGGCAAAAGTACCTTGCTCAACTTGCTCGGCGGCCTCGACACGCCCACCGAAGGCAGTGTCTGGCTGGCGGGCGAAGAGCTTTCGGCGCTGAACGAGAAAGCCCGCGGCCTGCTGCGCAATCGTGCCCTGGGCTTCGTCTATCAGTTCCACCACTTGCTGGCCGAGTTCACCGCGCTGGAAAACGTTTGCATGCCGCTGCTGATCGGCAAGACGCCGATTCCGGAAGCGCGTCAGCGTGCCACCGCGCTGCTGGAGCGGGTGGGGCTCAAGCATCGACTGGCGCACAAGCCGTCGGAGTTGTCCGGCGGCGAACGTCAACGGGTGGCCATTGCCCGCGCGTTGGTCAACCAGCCGGGGCTGGTCATGCTCGACGAGCCCACCGGCAACCTCGATTCGCACACCGCACAAGGCATTCAGGACCTGATGCTGGAACTCAGCACGTCGTCACGCACCGCGTTTCTGGTGGTGACCCACGACATGACGCTGGCCCGGCAGATGGACCGCGTGTGGCGTCTTGAAGATGGTCGTCTGGTCGAAGCCTGACCCGCACACCCGATGCCTTCCGGGCATCGGCTTTTTACTTTCAGCTGCTTAGTTACGGTGCTCCACGAATGTTCAGACCGTTATCCATCTTTATCGGTACGCGCTACACGCGGGCCAAGCGTCGCAACCACTTCATCTCGTTCATTTCCATGACCTCGATGATCGGGCTGGCGCTGGGTGTGCTGGCGATGATCGTGGTGCTGTCCGTGATGAACGGTTTCCAGCAGGAAATGAGTTCGCGGATCCTCGGCATGGTCCCCCACGCGGTGATCTCCGGCGTGAAGCCCCTGAACGACTGGCAGCCGGCTGCCAAAGCATCGTTAAAGGATCCGCAAGTGACGGCCGCCGTGCCGTTCACTGAAATGGACGGCATGCTGTCGTACAAGGGCTCGATGCAGCCGATTCAAATCAACGGCGTCGACCCGGCACTGGAATCCAAGGTCTCCATCGTCACCCAGCACATTGTGCAGGGCCGGTTGCAGGACTTGAAAGCGGGCGAGTTTGGTGTGGTGATCGGCGAGATCACGGCCCGGCGCTTTCGTCTGAACGTCGGCGACAAACTGACGCTGATCGTCCCGGAAATCAGCAGCGCCCCAGGTGGCATTACTCCGCGCTTGCAGCGTTTGACGGTGGTGGGCGTGTTCAAGGTCGGCGCTGAACTGGACGGTTCCATGGCGCTGGTCAACGTCGCGGATGCCGCGGTTATCCAGCGCTGGCAGCCTAATCAGGTACAAGGCGTGCGCCTGGCGCTGACCGATCTGTACGCCGCGCCCCAGGTGTCAACGGCGATTGCCGCAGGGCTCGGTGCGGATTACAAGGCCGATGACTGGACCCACAGCCAGGGCAGCCTGTTCAGCGCCATGAAGATGGAAAAGACCATGATCGGTCTGCTGTTGCTGATGATCGTCGCTGTGGCGGCCTTCAACATCATCGCCACGCTGATCATGGTGGTGAACGACAAGGGTGCCGACATCGCGATCCTGCGCACCATTGGCGCCACTCCTGGGCAGATTATGTCCATTTTCATGGTGCAGGGCACCGTCATCGGCATCGTCGGCACTGTCATCGGCGGCGTGCTGGGTGTGATCGCCGCGATCAACGTCAGCCAGATCGTTGGCTGGGTCGAGCGGGTGACGGGCCAGCACATCTTCACGTCGGATGTTTACTTCATCAGCAATCTTCCGTCGAAACTCGAGGGCAGTGATGTGGCGCTGATCTGCAGTGCCGGGTTCATCCTCAGCTTTCTGGCAACAATCTACCCTGCCTACCGCGCCGCGCAGATCCAGCCGGCCCACGCCCTGCGCTACGAGTAGGAGAGGCCCATGTTGTTCCGTCATATCGCTATTGCCCTCCTGCTGGGCTCAAGCCTCTCGGCGCAGGCGTCACCCGGCGAGCATTTCGCGTTCGGTCACCCGGCCGGTGCTGCCCAGGCAACCCGTACGGTTGAAGTGACGCTGGGTGATATCTACTTCGAGCCAAAATCGCTGGACGTGAAAAAGGGCGAAACCGTGCGGTTCGTGCTGGTCAACAAGGGCCGGTTGCTGCATGAGTTCAACCTCGGTGATGCGGCGATGCATGCGGCGCACCAGCAGGAAATGCTGAAAATGACGGCCAGCGGCATGCTCACCCCGACTGGCATGAAGCACGATATGGCCGGCATGGATCACGGGATGGCCCACGGCGGGGAGCAAGCCACGGAGCATGGCGCCGGGGGCATGAAGCACGACGATCCCAACAGCGTGCTGGTGGAACCGGGTAGAACCGCCGAACTGACCTGGACGTTCGCTGACGCCACTGGCCTTGAGTTCGCTTGCAATATTCCCGGGCATTACCAGGCGGGCATGGTCGGCAAGGTGGCGATCAGTCAGTAAACGCTGAAAACCCGGGCTGAACCCGATAAACTTCGCGGCCTTGGTTTTTAACAGCCGCTTTTTTCAGGTTCAGGTCCCGCCATGCATCCCGCAGCCGAACACTCGCCGCTGGGCAAGTCCAGCGAATACATCGCTACGTACACCCCGTCTCTGCTATTCCCGATTCCACGCGCTGCCAAGTGGGCGGAACTGGGTCTGACCGCCGAGACGCTGCCTTACCAGGGTGTCGATTTCTGGAATTGTTATGAGCTGTCGTGGCTGCTGCCGTCGGGCAAGCCCGTGGTGGCCATCGGTGAGTTCAGCATTCCGGCGGACTCGGCCAATATCATCGAATCCAAATCGTTCAAGCTCTACCTGAACTCGCTCAATCAGACCGCGTTTGCGTCTGAGGCCGAGCTGATTGCCACGCTGGAGAAAGACCTGTCGACCGCTGCGGGCAAGGCGGTTGGGGTGCGCATTCGCAGCCTGAGGGACATCGAGGCCGAAGGTATCGTCGCGGTACCGGGCGTGTGCGTGGATGACCTCGACGTGAGCATTTCAAGCTACGACCGCCCTCAACCCGAACTGCTGCGCTGCGATGAGTCGCGAGTGGTGGACGATGCGCTGCACAGCCATCTGCTCAAATCCAACTGCCCGGTGACCAGCCAGCCGGACTGGGGCAGCGTAGCGGTGGAGTACCGTGGCGCGGCGCTGGATCACGCAAGTTTTCTGGCGTACATCGTCAGCTTCCGCCAGCATTCGGATTTCCACGAGCATTGCGTGGAACGCATTTTCATGGACCTGCAGCGTTTGCTGAAGCCGGAGAAACTGACGGTGTATGCGCGCTACGTGCGCCGCGGCGGGCTGGACATTAATCCGTACCGCAGCACGGAAACACTGACGCTTGAGAACGGGCGTCTCGCACGGCAGTGAAGCAAGGATGCGCCATGTGCAGGAGCTGGCTTGCTGGCGAACGCGGTGGGTCTGAAACGAAGATGTCGACTGACCCACCGCATTCGCGGGCAAGCGCGCTCCTACAGTGGCTCTCGGCAACGCAGGCAATCTTCAGCGCACACACAACCCGTAGGAGCCGGCCTGCTTCAATGAGGTGGGCCAGCGGACGCCTGAATCAGATCCCCATGCTGCCGAGCGTGACCAGCACATTGCGCAAGGTGCCGGCGATGGTGGGGTGGTCGACTTCAAATCGCTCGACGGCCAGATTGACGCCGTCGGAAATGCTCGGGTCCTGGGAGACCGTCTCGAGTTCGATCTGGGCCTGGATCTGCTCCATGACCTCGGTCAGATTCCCGCGCTCCTCCAGAGTCAGCTGTGGATTCTGCTCAAGTTGCTCGCGCAAAGTGTTGAGTTGTAGTTGCAAGTCACTGACGGACATGGGGTCTTCCTTAATGTGATGGGTCTCACGATGGACCGCAATGCGCAAGCAAAGGTCCTGACCGCCTTAGACTAATCCACTCCAGCCCGCTGTGCATGACGCCCGTCACATCAAGGCTTTTCCAACTTCTTCCGGCGTAGCGCGATATCCGCCAGACACGACTCAAGCTCGCCCAAGTGATCGATGACTGAATGTGCGCCGGCCGCATACAGCTCAAGGGTGGCTCGGCCCCGACGGCGCTCGCGATCCAGATCGCTCAACGCCTCCCATTGTTCGGGTGACAAGCCGCACAGCGGCCCACAGGACGCCAGCCCGACCGTCCACAGCCCGGCATTCATTCCGGCCATGAGCAGGCGCGGATCGCCGCTGACCAGCACGCAGCCGTCCAGTTGATTAACGCCAAGGGTCATCAGCGCCTGCCAGCACGCATCGGGTGCAGGCCAGCGGTTGGTCGGTGTAGGTGTGGGCAAAATCATGGTGTTCAGTGGCGCAGACAGCTGATCGGTGATGGAGGAGGGGTATTCATCGATCCAGGCGCAAGGGATGCCGTGCTGCTTGAGATGCTTCAGTGCGTTGATCGCGCCGGGAGCCAGTGCTGCAAAGGGTTGAGCATCCTGGGAACGGAGAGACTTGCCGTCGCTGGCCAGCAGTGTGCGCGTCTGGGCGCCGAAGTCGACGAGGCATCCGCTGAGTCCGAACAATACAGCGGTGAACGACGGAGCAGCGACGGCAACCGGGGCGAGCATGGCATTCCCTCTCAAAGCCGTTGACGCTAAGGGATTGCCATGACAAATCGATGACCGAACGATGACAGTGATCCGGGATGTTTATTGCCCTACAAAACGCCGACCATTTCGGCGACGTAAATAGTCACAGAAGTCTTTATACTCTCGCTTTTGGTTTGGGGCGTAGCGCCCGCTTCATTACTTTGACTGGGAGTCTCAGCTATGCCCGAGAACGGTGCTGGCTTTATCAATCGTCTGGTTCGAACGTGCGTGTGGGCCAGCCTGGCCGTGGCGCCGATGGCTGCAAACGCCGCGGAAGAAGATCCGTGGGAAGGCGTTAACCGTGCAATTTTCCGTTTCAACGACACCGTCGACACCTACGCGCTAAAACCCATCGCCCAGGGCTATGAGTTCATCACGCCGCAGTTTCTTGAAGACGGCATCCACAACATGTTCAAAAACGTTGGCGAAGTGACCAACTTTGCCAACGACGTGCTGCAGGCCAAGCCCGCAGCGGCCGGCGTCGACACCGCTCGCCTGATCTTCAACACCACGTTCGGCCTGCTCGGCTTCTTCGACGTCGGCACCAAAATGGGCCTGCAGCGCAACGATGAAGACTTCGGTCAGACCCTTGGTCACTGGGGCGTTGCCAGCGGTCCGTTCGTGATGCTGCCCTTGTTCGGTCCTAGCACCGTGCGTGACGCATTCGCCAAATACCCTGACACCTACACCCAGCCGTGGCGCTACATCGACCACGTGCCGACGCGCAACACCGCGCTGGGCGTGAGCCTGGTCGATACCCGCGCCAGCCTGCTGTCGGCTGAAAAGCTGATCAATGGCGACAAGTACATCTTCATCCGCAACGCTTACTTGCAGAACCGCGAGTTCAAGGTCAAAGACGGCAAAGTTGTCGACGATTTCTGATCCATCCGGTCTGCAAAACGATGCTAAAAAGGCGACCAGATGGTCGCCTTTTTATTTTCACTCTTTTTCGAAAATGTGACGGAGTTCCGCGCTGCCGTCACTTCATTGCCAGGATTGTCAGGCCCAGTTTCTGCTCGCCGCCGTCCATGTCCGCAATCCAGACCACCTCGGTATCGGCCTCCAGGCCCTTGAGCGCAGCGTGCTCGGAATCGATGGTCACGCTGATCTTGTCGCCCACCTGAAACGAGCGGGGCGCCTGTATTTGCATGCCGGAGCTGGATAAATCCACGCAGACCGCCGGGATAATCTGGCCGGCGTAGATCAGGCTGATGTCCGCATCCACACGCATGCGGATGTAATCCCGTTTTTCTTCGTAATCGCGATCGAGCTGGCCCATGTCACATCCTTTGATTTGATTGCTGATTTAACGGTTCTTATAACTCCGGGTGATTTGCGATGTAAAGACGCCGCTCGGCAGCCGGGCCATGCTTGAAACGCCAGGCGGATGGGAGTACCGTCTGCGCCTTGAAGGGCAGCTCTGTCATGTGAAGCGTTTGACCAAAAGTCCGCTACCTGAGCCAGAGAGGCTAGAAGCGAATCCAGTACGCGGGCTGACTGCAACCAGCCGCCTACGCCAACCTAATCTGGCGCCGTTTGCCCACATGCAAAAAACCAGTGCCACGCTGCTGATCATCGATGACGACGAAGTAGTGCGCGCGAGTCTCGCGGCCTATTTGGAAGACAGTGGGTTCAGCGTTCTGCAAGCCGGTAATGGCCTGCAGGGTCTCCAGACTTTCGAGCAGGAAAAGCCCGATCTGCTGATCTGCGATCTGCGCATGCCGCAGGTGGGCGGTCTCGAGCTGATTCGTCAGGTCACCAGCCTTGCGCCGGAAACGCCGGTCATCGTGGTGTCCGGCGCAGGCGTGATGAGCGATGCCGTCGAAGCACTGCGCCTTGGCGCGGCCGATTACCTGATCAAACCCCTCGAAGACCTCGCCGTGCTTGAGCACTCGGTCCGACGTGCGCTGGATCGGGCACGCCTTCTCCACGAAAACCAGGAATACCGACAGAAGCTGGAGACCGCCAACCGCGAACTCGAGGCCAGCCTGCACTTGCTGCAGGAAGACCAGGACGCGGGCCGTCAGGTGCAGATGAACATGCTGCCCACCAGCCCCTGGGCGATCGACGCGTTCGAATTCGAACATGAGATCATCCCGTCCCTGTACCTGTCGGGCGATTTCGTTGATTATTTCCGGGTGGATGAGCGCCGTGTTGCGTTCTATCTGGCGGACGTGTCCGGCCACGGTGCATCGTCTGCGTTCATCACCGTGCTGTTGAAATTCATGACCACGCGCCTGCTGTTCGAATCCAAGCGCGGCGGCAGTTTGCCGGAATTCAAGCCGTCCGACGTGCTGGGCCACATCAATCGCGGGCTCATCAGCTGCAAGCTGGGCAAGCACGTGACGATGGTGGGCGGTGTGATCGACGAGGAAACCGGGCAGTTGACCTACAGCGTCGGCGGCCATTTGCCGCTGCCGGTGTTCTACACCCCGAGTGACACGCATTACCTTGAGGGCCGTGGTCTGCCCGTTGGGCTGTTCAACGAAGCGACTTACACGGATCACGTCATCGATCTGCCTGAGTCCTTTAGTCTGACGCTGCTGTCCGACGGCATTCTGGACCTTCTGCCAGGTGATACACTCAAAGAGAAAGAAGCCAACTTGCCCGAACTGGTCAAGGCGGCGGGGGGCAGCCTGGATGGTCTGCGCCAGACGTTTGGATTGGCCACGCTAGGGGAGATGCCGGATGATATCGCCTTGTTAGTGTTGAGCAGGAACCTTTAATGAGTACCGGTAGAATCCAGTTCGCCGAGCAAGACGGCACATTCGTCCTCAAGTTTGTGGGTGAAGTGCGTCTGACGCTGTGCTCGGCGTTGGATGCGACAATTGAACGGATCTTCACCTCGATGAATTTCTCGACGGTGGTCATCGATCTGACCGAAACCCGCAGCATCGACAGCACCACCCTCGGTCTGCTGGCCAAGCTGTCGATCCTCTCGCGCCAGAAGGCCGGGTTGTTGCCGACGGTCGTCACCACCCACGAAGACATCACGCGGCTGTTGCAGTCCATGGGCTTCGATCAGGTGTTCAACATCGTCGGTCGGCCGATTCCCCGGCCTGAAGCCCTGAGCGACCTGCCGAGCCAGGATCAGTGCGAAGAGGTGGTCAAGGCCAAGGTGCTTGAGGCCCACAAGATCCTGATGGGCTTGAACGACTCGAACCGCGAAGCCTTCCGTGATCTGGTCAATGCGCTCGAACACCAGTAGACCATGACCAACACCTGTAACACGCCCCGGTCCTGAACCGAGGCATTAAAAAAGGGCGGCACCTGTGAAGGTGCCGCCCTTTTTACATGCCTGAAACGTTACGCTTTGTTCGACAGCATCTTTTCCAGGGCTACCTGGTCACGGGCGAACTGGCGAATGCCTTCGGCCAGTTTCTCGGTGGCCATGGCGTCCTCGTTGGAAGCCCAGCGGAACTGGCTTTCGTTGAGGGTCACGCGGGGCTCGCCGCCGTTGCCCGGCTTGAGCTTCTGAGCCAGCGTGCCGTTGTCTTCTGCCAGTTTCTGCAGCAGGTCAGGGCTGATGGTCAGACGGTCGCAACCGGCCAGTTCTTCGATCTGGCTTAGGTTACGGAAGCTGGCGCCCATGACCACGGTCTTGTAGTCGTTGGCTTTGTAGTAGTTGTAGATACGGGTCACCGACTGCACGCCCGGATCTTCTGCACCGACGTAGTCTTTGCCTTCGGCTTTCTTGTACCAGTCGTAGATGCGACCCACGAATGGCGAGATCAGGAACACGCCGGCGTCCGCACAAGCCTGGGCCTGGGCGAAGGAGAACAGCAGGGTCAGGTTGCACTGGATGCCTTTCTTTTCCAGCACTTCAGCGGCCTTGATGCCTTCCCAGGTCGACGCCAGCTTGATCAGGATGCGGTCGCGACCGATGCCGAAATCTTCGTACAAACCGACAATGCGGTCGGCGCGCTCGATGCAAGCCTGTGTGTCGAACGACAGGCGTGCGTCCACTTCGGTGGAAACGCGGCCCGGGACCACTTTCAGAATTTCACGGCCGATGGCGACGGCGAAACGGTCGCTGGCAACGTTGATGTCGCCCTTGCTGCCGGTGAACGCTTCTTTCAAGCGGTCAGCGTTGCTGTCGCTGGAAGCGGCCTTGAGCAAGAGGGAAGGGTTGGTGGTGGCGTCGACGGGTTTCAGTTTTTCGATGGCAGCGAAATCGCCGGTGTCGGCAACGACGGTGGTGAATTGCTTGAGTTGTTCCAGCTTGGAAGTCATGAGCGTGCTCTGTCCTGTGGGTGTGCTGACATTACCCGAGCGCCGCCGGTCACTCAAGGGCGTAAACCGCGACAGACAGGCGGGTTTAGACGCTTGCATTTGCGCAAACGGCATACCTGCGCGTCAGCCATGATCCGGACAATCCGAGCTTTTTCAAAGGGCGGCGCGGGTCATGGTCTGTCGGTTCCCGAGGAGGGCGGAGACTCGATCCAGACTGGTTGGAGCCCGGACCGCCCGGGATGTTCCCGGTGTCTGTCATCTTATCCGCTGACGGTCAGGGACTGGGCGGCGTAGATGACGCTGAGCGGCGAGTCCTGCTGAACCCGCCGCCTTCTGAATCAGCGGGCGGGCGTATTACTGCAATCGCTGTCCACCGATTTGATCAGAGTGGTCCGGTCGAAGACTTCGAGGTGAACCTGACACGTTGCCTCGGCCGGCAGGCTCAGGCTGATGCTGTTCGCCGCGACGCCGTTCTGCAGATCGCCCTCCTGATTGATCGCCGAAGTGCCCTGGGCGCTGATCT
Source organism: Pseudomonas sp. HP_01 (assembly GCF_055284355.1). Lineage (NCBI taxonomy): Bacteria > Pseudomonadati > Pseudomonadota > Gammaproteobacteria > Pseudomonadales > Pseudomonadaceae > Pseudomonas > Pseudomonas sp. HP_01. The sequence goes on from NZ_JBTOPV010000021.1 coordinate 20,326, forward strand.
GCCTGACGGTCATTCGGTATTGCAGCGTCAGCGGGGCGGGGGTTTCAAGGTGCGGGCGGATCACCACCGTCGAGCCGCTGCGCTGGGCGTCCACCGTCACCACCAGTTGCGTGAAGTCCATCATCGAGATCACCGTTGGGTCGCGCTGGCATTCATGTGGTCGCCGAACTGCTTGATGGAGACGGCGCCGCCGAATCCAGCCTGGCTGACGCTGGCCTGGTTGGCCTGACCATACTGCCCGACGAAAGCCTGATTGTAGGCGCCGGTCTGAACCACGCTCGCGGCGTTGTCGGTGCCGTTCTGTGTTACGCCGGTCTGGTTGCTGTTGCCGGACTGGCTGACCTGCACGGTGTTCGCCGTGCCGTTCTGCTGTGCAGTGATCGCATTGTTGACGCCGCTCTGGTTGACCACCGCCTGGTTGCGACTGCCGGTCTGACTCACCGCCTGATTCTGTCGCGTCCCGCTTTGATCAACGCGAGCATTGTTATAGGCGCCGATCTGCAAAATGGTGGCGACGCTGTTGCCGACGGTGATGTCCGCATAGCGGTCTTCGCGCACCAGATCCTGCGCCTGGGCGAGCGTGCCGGTAAGCAGCAGTGCCGCTGCGATCCAGCCGAATCCTTTAGCGTTGCGTTCCATTCTTCTCTCCTGTGGCAACGATGTCCTTGTCCGCATCACCCAGCGGCAAGGTGGTCATCTGTTCGTCGTAGCTCTGCAGATAGCTCTGCAGCAGCGGTTTGTTCAGGTCGGCGGGGTTTTTCAGGTTCCAGCTGCCGTCCCGCGCACCTTGGGCAATCATGTGGATCAGCGCGGTTTCGATCGCTTCGCGCACGCATTGCTGCACGGGTTCGTTTCGCGACACCCCGGTCTCGACCTCCAGCAGGTGCTTGAGGGAGACGAAGCGGAAGATGCCAAAATCGACCTGAATCGAGAATATGGTCTTGGTGGTGGTGATGCTCTGGATGATGTCACCGGTGCGGATGTCCACCGCCCTCAGGTTGACGGTCACCTGATCCTGGCGGTAAAGCTCCGACGGCCCGACACCTAGGTACCGAACGCCGATACCGCCGGTACGCACGTTGCTTTCGTAGGCGACGATGGCGCCTTCGATGATCATGTTCGCCGGTCGCAGCGCAGGCAGTTGCACTTGGGCCTGATCCTGGGGCTGCTCCAGCGCGCGGATGATCTTGCGCTCGGTGAGCAGGTCCTGAAGATTCTCGCGTTCCACCGGCTTGAACCAGCGTGAGTCGCGCAGGGCGCTGATCAGCAGCGACGCGGCGCCCTGGGTCACCGAGGTGGAAAATGAGCTGTCGGGGGACGGCTTGTACTGCCCGGTCTGATCTCGCAGGCCGTACACCGCGACGCTGATGGGACCCGCGGGCGGCGGCAGGTGGGTCAGGTCACGCAGGCTCTGGGTTGCAGGCGACAGCGTGGCCGGGGAAATGGTCGCCGCAGGCCGGGACGTGGTGCAGCCGGCAATCAGCATGACGGCGATGACGATCAACATGAGGGGGCGGACGCGCATTCTTTTTCTTCCCGCAAGAAAACCCCGCCAGACCCTGGCGGGGTACATCATCTTAGTGTTGGTAGATCGTTGCCACGTTGCCGCTGCCGCCGGTCTGGCTGACGTTGGCGACCATGTTGTTGCCGGATTGAGTCACGCCGATCAGGTTGACGGACTGATAAGTCCCGGCGCCGGTCTGGCTCAAGATCGCTCGGTTGTTGTTGCCGGTTTGCAGGAGGGTATCTTCGTTGTTGAGGCCGGTCTGGGTGCTGGACGCGTAGTTGCCATTGCCGAACTGTTGCACGTCTGCCTTCTTCGATATGCCGGTCTGGGAAATCGAGAGGGTGTTGAAGTCGCCGCGCTGCTGAGCGCTTGCTGTGGTGAAGGAAGTGCCCGTCTGCTGAATCGAGCCCAGGTTATTGTTGCCGTTCTGCTGCAGGGTAGCGGACACCAGCGGGTAGTTATTCTGTTGCGAAACAGTCCCGGTGTTGCTGTTGCCCGCCTGGGTGACTTTGCCTGTCACGGTGTTGTTGTTGCCCTGCTGCGAGACGCTCGCCAGGTTATAGCTGCCGTCCTGGGTGATGGACCCGCTGACGCGCGTGCTGTTGCCGGATTGCGAGGTGCTGGCGGTGTTGTTATTGCCGCCGCCCTGGGTGACGTAGGCGCTGGTGCTGTAGTTGCCCTGTTGATCAATGGTCGCTTTGCTGTAGCCCCCGGATTGATCGAGCCTGGCGATCTGCGGCTGAGGGCCACCACCGTTTTGAGTGATCGAGCCGGTATTGTTGTTTCCCGCCTGTTTGGCGCTGGAGATGTTGTAGTAGCCAGTCTGATTGATCGTCAGGCTGCTGTAAGTGGCAGTCTGGTTAATAGCGCCTGCGCCGTTGCGTCCGCCGTTCTGATTGACGGTGACATTGGACTGGGTGGCGCCGCGCTGCTCGACGTTCAGTCCGTTGTCAGAACCTGCCTGGGTGGTATTGACGGTACTCGAGTCGGCCATGGCCGCACCGGATACCGCAAACAGGATGGCCAGAGACAGTAAGGATTTGCGTGCTTGCATGATGATGTTCCTTATTCAGTGTTGTAGTGGGGTGTTGCGGGGTAGCGGATGCGACGGGCCTTACGGTTGATTCACTTGAAACTGGGTGGTCTGGCCGGTGTTTTTGTCGGTCGTGACGATCTGCAGCAGGCCGCCTTGCAGGTTGGTAATCGCGATGCGGAAGTCGGTGGTTTCAACGGTGCCCGGCACCAGTTGGCCGTTGGCGCCGACGATGCTGGACGTCACTGCCGACGACACCCGGCTGAGGATGGCGCTCTGCAACATGCTGTTGAACTGGGTCAGCGCGGTCTGCCCGGCGTAGGCGCCGGACGATGAAGACTTTTCGACGTAATGGTTTTGCGCCTGGGCCTGATTGAGCAGCACCGGTCCGTTCAGCGGATTGCCGCCAAACGACGGGTTGTTCGGCACATACGCCAACTCGCTGGCCAGGACGCCTGAACAGAGGCCGGCCATCAAGGCGAGGCTGGCGACAACCCCCAAACTGCGATTAATAGTGAGTGCTTTCATAGCTCGTCTCGTCCCATGTCCGGGTCGCCAAAGAATTGTGCCAATTGATAATCAAGAATGGCCTGATACACCTGACCGGCCGCGTCGGCTGCAATGGCCGGAATAAGCGTGCGGTTTGGCGGCAGGAACATTTGAAACAAGCGGCGGTTGCCGTAATCCACGAATACCTGACTGCCTAAGCGCGCAGTGGGTCGTTCAGTAATGGTGACGGTGAACGTTTCCGCTTCATCTTTCTCACGCCAGGTATTGGCGAAACTGTCATAAAACGTCCGGCCTGCCAGGGTCATGGTCTGGCCGATCACAATGCCTCCGACGTCACGGTGGTTAAGCGTCCGGTGCTGTTCAACCGTCGCGGAAGTATTCACGCTGGGCTGGGCAAACACCGTGGTTACGGCGCACAGGGGCAGCAGCCATAGGCCGATAACTTTAAGGGTTGTCATGTTTGTACGATCTTGGGTACAGGTTGTTACTTGTTATATCTCATTAAAAATAGTTTGCCAGTGTTTGATTAAAATAAAGTTCATTTATTTTGTTGGCGTCAACTTCTGTTTTTATTTAGATAAGTTTGTTTGTAAAGCAGTAGCGCGGCAGAGGTACGAATTTATGGCGTCAAATTATCTTCCGGGAAGTGACTTAATTAAAGTGGCGACTATTGATGTATTAGGAAGCGCGTTTGAAAGCGGGTTGTTAGCGTGCTAATGCTTAGGAAGGTCGTGAAGTTTATGACTGTGTTGTATCGGTTAAGTTGTGATAACTTTCTGGTGGCTGCTTACTTAATTGCCGTATGCGGCCGGCCTGCAGAGGGGGCGCGTTTTCGGCAGGAGCGGCTTCAGTCGGGCGTGCGAGCTGTTAGAATGCGCGTCCTCTTTGCCCGATCTGCTTATTGCTCCCATGCTGCCTATCACAGAACCCCGTACCGACCGCCTGCCGTCCGAGCCCTCACGGCGTTTTTCCGTGGCCCCGATGATGGACTGGACGGATCGTCACTGCCGTTTCTTCCTGCGTCTGCTGTCGAAGAATGCGTTGCTCTACACCGAGATGGTCACCACCGGCGCATTGCTGCACGGCGACACAGAGCGCTTCTTGCGCCACGACGAAACGGAGCATCCGCTGGCGTTGCAGTTGGGCGGCAGCAACCCGGCCGACCTTGCCGCCAGTGCGCGTCTCGCTCAGGCAGCGGGTTACGATGAGGTCAATCTCAACGTCGGTTGCCCGAGCGATCGCGTGCAGAACAACATGATCGGCGCGGTGTTGATGGGGCATCCGCAGTTGGTGGCCGATTGCGTCAAGGCCATGCGCGACGCCGTGACGATTCCGGTGACGGTCAAGCACCGCATCGGCATCAACGGTCGCGACAGTTACGAGCAGCTTTGTGAGTTCGTCGGCACCGTGCGCGACGCCGGCTGCACCAGCTTCACCGTGCATGCCCGCATCGCCATTCTTGAAGGCCTGTCGCCCAAGGAAAACCGTGACATCCCGCCGCTGCGCTATGACATCGCTGCGCAGTTGAAACAGGATTTTCCCGAGCTGGAGATCATCCTCAACGGCGGCATCAAGACCCTGGAGCAGTGCCAGGAACACCTGACCACTTTCGACGGCGTGATGCTCGGCCGCGAGGCGTATCACAACCCCTACCTGCTGGCAGGCGTGGACCGCGAACTGTTTGGCAGCGACGCCCCGCAGATCACCCGCGCCGAAGCCCTCAGGCTGATGCGCCCCTATGTGGAAGCGCACCTTCGCGAAGGCGGCTCCATGCACCACATCACCCGCCATGTGCTGGGCCTGGGCACCGGCTTCCCCGGCGCGCGCAAGTTCCGGCAGATGCTCTCGGTGGACATTCACAAGACGGACGACCCGCTGGGGTTGCTGGATCGGGCGGGAGAGTTGCTGGAGGGGCGGTGAACGGACTATCGCGTCCAGCGCCGTGCGCGCATTTCTGCGACGTACTGATCACTCGCGAACTTACCTTGGTCGGCCTCGCTAACCGCCTGCTCGATCTGGGCAGTCAATGCCCTGTCGTGTTCCTGGGCCATGGCGAGATCAGCGAGGGCCTTGGGCAGATCTTCCGGATGGTTCGGCGATGGTTCGGTCATAGCAACCTCGTGATTGGGTAGTTGGCCGTATGTTACGCCGTCACTCCGCGTCGGGGCAGGAGATAGCCAACATGTTGGAGGGAGATGCTAGCGAATGCGGTATTCCTGACTCAGGAATTGCGGCGGCTGTACCGGCCTTTTCGCGAGCAAGCTCACTCCTACAGGTTTCGTATCAGACGCAGGTATTGAGCCGTTTCCAAACCTCGTACAGGGAGTCCGTGTACAACCCAAGCCCCGTGTCGCATACAGGACTTGTGGAAGCGACTCTGGTGGCGCTCCACCTTGCTCGCGAAGGCGGTATTTCAGGCACTGAAAAGGCAGCGGCTCGACCTGATCCATCGTCACCGCCGCCCAGCCCGCGTACTTACATCAACCCACACCGCCAGCACCAAAATGCTGCCCTTGACGATCATCTGCCAGTAGCTGTCGACGTCGAGCATGGACATGCCGTTGTCGAGGCTGGTGATGACCAGGGCGCCGAGCAGGGCGCCGTAGACGGTGCCCGAGCCGCCGCGCATGGAGGTGCCGCCGATGAAGCAGGCGGCGATGGCGTCGAGTTCGCCCATGTTGCCCGCCGACGGTGAACCGGCCGCCAGGCGGGCGGTGTTGACCAGGCCGGCGAGGGCGCACATCACGCCCATGATGCCGAAGATCCACAATTTCACCGCCTGCACGTTAATACCGGACAGGCGCGTGGCTTCCATGTTGCTGCCCACCGAGTAGATGCGGCGGCCGAACACGGTCTGGCTGGTGATGTAGCTGAAGACGCCAAGCAGGACCAATAGCAGCAACACCGGCACCGGAATCCCGTCATAGCTGTTCAGGGTGTAGACGAAGCCCGCAAGCACGGCCCCTATCGCCGCCACGCGCACCACATCCCGAACCAGCGAATGGGCGGCCAGCCCATGCAGCGCGCGGTTGCTGCGCTGGCGCCAGGTCAGGAACAGCGTCAGCGCGAAGAGCAGCACGCCGAGCACGACCCCCACCAGCGGCGGCAGGTAACCCTGACCGATGTAGACCAGTTCCGGCGACACCGGTGCGATGGTGGTGCCGCCGGTGATCCCCAGCAGAATCCCGCGAAACGCCAGCATGCCGCCCAGGCCGACGATGAACGAGGGGATGCGCAGGTACGCGGTCATGCAGCCGTTGGCGAGGCCGATCAACAGCCCGCAGCCGGCGACGATGCACAGGTTCAGCGGCAGCGGCAGGTGGTAGACCACGTCGAGAATCGCCGCCACGCCGCCGAGCAGTCCGAGCAGTGAGCCCACCGACAGATCGATCTCGCCGCTGATGATCACCAGCACCATGCCGCAGGCCAGAATCCCGGTGATCGACATCTGCCTCAGCAGGTTCGACAGGTTGCGCGGCGTCAGAAAGCCCCCGTCGGTTTCCCAGCTGAAGAACAGCCAGATGACCGCGATGGCGATCACCAGGGCGAGCATTTTGTAGCGAGTAAACAGTTGCTTGAGCTGATTCATTGACGCGCGTCTCCCACAGCACCTGGCCGGTCGTTATTGTTTTTGTTGTGCGCAGCAAGGGCGTCCCCGGACTGGCTGAGTGCGGCCGCCAGCACCTGTTCCTGGGTCAGGCCCTGATTGATGAAGTCCCCGCGCAACTGGCCTTCGCCGATCACCAGCACCCGGTCGGAGACGCCGAGCACTTCGGCCAGCTCCGACGACACCATGATGATCGACACGCCACTGGCCGCCAGCGCGCCCATCAGTTTGTAGATCTCATATTTGGCGCCAACGTCCACACCGCGAGTGGGCTCGTCGAGAATCAATACCCGCGGCTGGGTCAGCAGCATTTTCGCCAGTACGGCTTTTTGCTGATTGCCGCCGGAGAGGCTGGTGATCGGCAAGAACGGGCTCGCGGTCTTCAGGTGCATGCGCGCGATCTCCTTGTCGATGCTGCCCAGCTCGGCTTCGGCGTCGATGCGGGTCAGGTGGGCGAAGCTGTCGAGCACGGCGAGGGTGATGTTCTGGCCCACGCCCAGGTCTGGAATGATGCCCTGACGCTTGCGGTCCTCGGGAACCATGCACAGCCCCGCGCGGATGGATTTGAGCGGCGTGCGTGTGTCGATGGGCTTACCGTCCAGCCACACTTCTCCGGTGTAACGGCCCGGGTAGGCGCCGAACAGCGCCGAGACCAGTTCGGTGCGCCCGGCCCCGACCAGCCCGGCGATGCCGAGGATTTCCCCGCGTTTGAGCACGAACGAGATGTCGTCCACGCGCTTGCGTTTGGGATTGTCGACGTCGTAGCAGGTGACATTGCGCGCCTCGAAAATCACCTCGCCGACGGTGTGGGGTTCGGTGGGGTAGAGGTTGCTCATCTCGCGGCCGACCATCTGCGTGATGATGCTGGGTATGTCCATGTCAGCCATGGCCGTGGTTGCGATGTGCTTGCCGTCGCGGATGACCGAGATGGTGTCGCAAACGGCGGCGACTTCATCGAGTTTGTGGGAGATGTAGACGCAGGCGACGCCCTTGGCTTTGAGGTCGCGAATGATGTCGAGCAGGACCTCGATTTCCGAGCGGGTCAGGGCCGAAGAGGGTTCGTCGAGGATCAGCAGGCGCGCCTGTTTGTTCAACGCCTTGGCGATTTCCACCAGTTGCTGATAGCCGCCACCGTATTGTGAAACCGGCAGGGCGACGTTCATGTCCGGCACTTTCAGTTCGCGCATCAAGGCTTCGGCGCGGTGGATCATCGCCGGGTAATTCATGCGCCCGCCGGGCAGGGTCAGTTCGTGACCCATGAAAATGTTCTCCGCCACCGACAGGTCGGGGACGAGGGTGAGTTCCTGATGAATGATGACGATCCCGGCGGCCTCGGTTTCGCTGATGGACTGCGCCTTCAGCGGCTGGCCGTCCCAGAGGATTTCGCCCTCCCAGGTGCCGTGGGGATAGACCGCCGAAAGGACTTTCATCAGCGTTGATTTGCCGGCGCCGTTCTCACCGCACAGGCCGACGCATTCGCCGGCCCGCACCTTGATGTCGATGCCGTTGAGTGCTTTGACGCCGCCGAAGGATTTGACGATGCCGTTCATTTGCAGCAGGTAATCGGACATGGCGCGGTATTCCAGGACAGGCCGGAGTTCTCGTGCAGGAACGCGGCGTGTCCCGCGACCGGCTGCGAAGCCGTCGTAAATTCAGCAGACGCGTTGTGTCAGGCAAACCACAGTGTCAGGTTTTACGACGGGCTCCCGCTGCTCGCGGGACAAGCCACGCTCCTACAGGTGTCGGTGCAGGCTCACACTGCAGCTATGGCAGCCTGCAAAGGGTGATCACTTACCGGCGATCTGATCCTTGGTGTAGAACCCGTCTTTCTCCAGCAGATCGATGTTGTCCTTGGTCAGCGGCGTCGGGGTCAGCAGGATGGTGTCGACCTTCTTCGTGCCGTTGTCGTACTGCGAGCTGAAGGTAGGCTTCTCGTTGCGCGCCAGTTGCACCGACAGTTTTGCCGCTTCCGAGGCGATCAGTTTCAGCGGCTTGTAGACGGTCATGGTCTGGGTGCCGTCGATCACGCGCTTGACCGCGGCCAGGTCGGCGTCTTGCCCGGAGATCGGCACTTTACCGGCCAGTTTCTGCGCGGCGAGGGCCTGAATCGCACCGCCGGCGGTGGCGTCGTTGGAGGCGACGATGCCGTCGATCTTGTTGCTGTTTTTGGTCAGGGCGTTTTCGACGATGCTCAGGGCTTCGGTCGGGTTCCATTCCTTGACCCATTGCTGGCCGACGATCTTGATGTCGCCCTTGTCGATGGCCGGCTGCAGCACTTTCATCTGGCCTTCGCGCAGCACCTTGGCGTTGTTGTCGGTGGGCGCACCACCGAGCAGGAAGTAATTGCCTTTCGGGGCCGCCTTGAGCACGCCGGCCGCCTGCATTTCGCCGACTTTCTCGTTATCGAAGGAGATATAGGCGTCGATGTCGGCATTGAGAATCAGTCGGTCGTAGGACACCACTTTGATGCCGGCTTTTTTGGCTTCGGCGACGGCGTTGGTCAACACGGTGGCGTTGAACGGCACGATGACGATGACGTCGACGCCCCGGGAGATGAGGTTTTCGATCTGGGAGATCTGCTTCTGCTCGTTGGCGTCAGCGGACTGCACGTACACCTTGGCGTCCATTTTTTCTGCGGCCGCAACGAAGTAATCGCGGTCCCGGGACCAGCGTTCAAGGCGCAGATCGTCGATGGAGAAGCCGATTTTCGGATGGGCCGAATCGGCCATGACGGGCAGGCTGAGCAGTGCCAGGGCACTGGCGAGCAGGGTAGTCTTGAAACTCTTCATGGGGTTGCGTCCTGTTATTTTTGTTTAGAGACACTTTTCGAGCATTTACCGGTGGAACTGTAGAGACTGGCCGCGCACCGCGAGCAGGGAATTGTCGTGAGAATGTAACCAACGCAATTCCCTCAGTAGGACCGGCTTTAGCCGGGAAGCTGTTGGCGTCACACCGCAAGATGAATGTTGCACGCATTGGCCTCTTCCCGGCTAAAGCCGGTCCTACGAAAAGCATCGCGTCCATCCAGCGGATTTGGCGATGACCTCGACTGGTAGGACCGGCTTTAGCCGGGAATGCGTCAGTCGTCACACTGCAAATGTGAGGGTGCTACCACTGGCCTCTTCCCGGCTGAAGCCGGTCCTACGAAAGACATAGCATCCATCCAGCAGGGATCGCGGGCGGCTGCTGTCAGGGATAAATAAACCGGTTGACCACGCCTTCGAGCATTTCCTGGCGGCCGCTGACGGCTTGCGGGTTGAGTTCATTGTCCATCGCGTGCTGCGCCAGGGCATCCAGGCTGAATTCCCCCGACAGCACGGCGCGCCCGAACGGTTGGTCCCAGCCGGCGTAGCGCTGGTCCTTGAACGCCTGCAGTTTGTCGTCCTGAATCATCGCAGCAGCCCGCTCCAGCGACAGCGCGAGCACGTCCATGGCCGCGACGTGGCCGTAGAACAGGTCGATTTCGTCCAGGCTCTGCCGGCGCACTTTGGAATCGAAATTGTAGCCGCCGTTCTTGAAACCGCCGGCCTTGAGAATCTCGTAAGTGGCCAGGGTCAGCTCTTCGACGCTGTTGGGGAACTGGTCGGTGTCCCAGCCGTTCTGCGGATCGCCACGGTTGGCGTCGATGCTGCCAAAGATGCCGAGGGACGCCGCGGTGGCGATTTCATGGTGAAAACTGTGGCCGGCGAGGGTGGCGTGGTTGGCCTCGATATTGACCTTGATCTCCTTCTCCAGCCCGAACTGTTGCAGAAAACCGAACACCGTGGCGGTGTCGTAATCGTACTGGTGCTTGGTCGGCTCCTGGGGTTTGGGTTCGATCAGCAGGTCGCCGGTAAAGCCGATCTTGTGTTTGTGCTCGACCACCATGGCCATGAACCGTCCCAGTTGCTCGCGTTCACGCTTGAGGTCGGTGTTGAGCAGCGTCTCGTAACCCTCACGACCGCCCCATAGCACGTAGTTCGAGCCCTTGAGCCGATGAGTCGCGTTCATCGCGCTGAAGACCTGTGCGGCGGCGAAGGCGAACACTTCCGGGTCCGGGTTACTCGCAGCGCCAGCCGCAAAGCGCGGGTTGCTGAAACAGTTGGCAGTGCCCCACAGCAGCTGAATGCCGCTCTGCTCCTGATGGCGTTCGAGTTCGTCGACCATCTGCGCGAAGTTGTGGCTGTACTCTTTCAGGCTGGCGCCTTCGGGGGCGACGTCGGTGTCGTGGAAGCTGTAGTAGTCGATGCCCAGTTTGGAGAAGAACTCGAACGCCGCATCGGCTTTCAAACGGGCCAGCTCCATGGCGTCCCCCGCCTTGACCCACGGACGCTTGAAGGTGCCGACGCCGAACATATCGGCGCCGGGCCAGACGAAGGTGTGCCAGTAGCAGGCGGCCATGCGCAGGTGTTCGCGCATGGGCTTGCCGAGGATGATCTTGTTGGCGTCGTAATGGCGGAAGGCGAGGGGCGACTCGCTGCCGGGGCCTTCGTAGCGAATGGTGTCGACATCGGGGAAGCAGGGCATCGGGGTTTCCTTCTTATTCTTGCCAGTGTTAACCGGCGATGTGTGAGTGCCTGTGCCCCGATACTAACAATGGCCCCGTCCGTCCCGATTGCGAAAATCACCAACTCGGTGTTCGATTTTGAGTATTGAGATTCCCCCGGCGCAGGCCTAGTCTGTGCCGACTCGCTTCACAGGCCCGGGGAACAATAATGAAAACCGTCCCGCCCGCTCACCGCATCGCCCTGTTGTTCAACGGCGGCAAGATCTACGACCGCGGCATCATCACCGGCATCGGCAATTACCTGAGCAGCACCCGCGCGACCTGGGATCTGTTTCTGGAAGAGGATTTTCTCTGCCGCCTCAAAGGGATCGAGCGCTGGCAGGGCGACGGCATCATTGCCGATTTCGACGATCCGCTGATCGGCGAGGCGCTGGCCGGGAGCACCTTGCCGGTGGTGGCGGTGGGCGGTTCCTACGAGGACGAGCGGGCCTACCCGAAGCATATTCCCTACGTCGCCACCGACAACTTCGCCCTGATCAAACTGGCCTACGAGCACCTGATCGAGGCCGGTCTGACGCGATTCGCCTGTTTCAGCCTGCCGGAAGCCCAGAGCAATCGCTGGGCTCAGGAGCGTGAGAAAGCCTTTCGCCGGCTGTTGCAGCGCGACGGTTTGCACGGGGAGGTCTATCGCGGCCTGAGCACCAGCGCGCCGTTGTGGGACAGCGCCGTCGAGCAACAGATTACCTGGCTGCAAAGCCTGCCCAAGCCCATCGGTATCATCGCCGTCAGCGATGCCCGTGCGCGGCAGTTGCTGCAGGCGTGCCTGACTGCGGGCATTGCGGTGCCCGAGCAGGTGGCGCTGATCGGCATTGACAACGACCCGCTGACCCGCACCCTGACGCGGGTGCCGCTGAGTTCGGTGACCCAGGGTACGCAAAGCATGGGGCGAACGGCGGCGCAGTTGCTGCACCAGATGCTCCACGGTATGCCCTCGACCGCCCGCCAGATCCTGGTGCCGCCCGAGGCCATCAACGTTCAGGCCTCCAGCCTGCATCAACCGCTGGGTAATCCGTATGTCATGCAGGCGCTGCACTTCATTCGCCAGTACGCCTGCCAGGGCATCAAAACCGCCCAGGTCGCGGGCTACGTCGGCATTTCCCGTTCTTCGCTGGAATCGCACTTTCGCAAGGAGCGCGGTTGTAGCGTGCACGACGAGATTCTGAGCTTCAAACTCACGGCCGCGGCGTCAGGGCTCAAACACGGTGACGCGGCCATCGCCGACATCGCGCAGAACTGCGGCTTCAAGTCCGCGCAATACCTGCACACCGTGTTCCGCCGGGAGTTCGGCTGTACCCCCCGCGAATATCAGCAGGGCGAGGCAGCACCGCTTCATTGAATTGCTTTAGGGCGTCCCGTATGGGCGCGTCTGTCATAACAAAGACAACATCACAGGAGTCATCGATGCATCCGATTCGTTTAGGGCTGGTGGGTTACGGCAAGATCGCCCAGGACCAGCACGTGCCGGCAATCCACGCCAGTGACCGGTTTGAGCTGGTGGCTGTTGCGACGCTGGGTCAGCACTGTCCTGGCGTGCCCAATTTCAGCTCGCTGGCAGAGTTGCTGGCGGGCGGCCCGGCGGTGGACGCCATCGCCTTTTGCACGCCGCCCCAGGGGCGTTTTGCGCTGGTTGAAGAGGCGCTGAAGGCTGGTAAACACGTGCTGGTGGAAAAGCCGCCGTGCTCGACCCTGGGCGAAGCGCTCGCCCTGATCGACGAAGTCAATGCGGCGGGCGTCAGCGGGCTGTTCGCCTGGCATTCACGCTTCGCCCCGGGCGTGCGCAATGCGGTGCAATGGCTTGAGGGCAAGACCCTGAAACAGGTGCGGATCGACTGGAAAGAGCAGGTGCGCAAATGGCACCCGGGCCAGGCGTGGATCTGGCAGGCAGGCGGGCTGGGCGTGTTCGATCCGGGCATCAACGCGTTGTCGATCGTCACCGAACTGTTGCCCCGTGCGCTGTTCGTCGAGTCGGCCAACCTGAGCGTACCGAGCAATTGCCAGTCGCCGATTGCGGCGTCGTTGCAAATGCGTTCCGGTGAGGACGTGCAGGTGGTCGCCGAACTGGATTTCGATCACAGCGTCAACGAGCAGTGGAGCATCGAGCTGCACTGCAACGAAGGCGTGATGCGTCTGGACGCGGGCGGCGCGCAGGTTAGCATCGACGGCGTGGCGCAGAGCGTGTCTGAGGAGGGCGAGTACCCTGCCATGTACGGGCACTTTGCGCGGCTTATCGAAACGGGCAAAAGCGACCTGGATCTGCAGCCGCTGCGCATCGTCGCCGACAGTTTTTTTGTCGGCAGCAAGGAGACGGTGGCGGCTTTTCACGAATAAAAGCGACGATCGATGGCCCGGTCGGGTGTGCCGGATCGGGCCTCAGCGCCTACTGCACGGCGAACGCCGTCGTCAGATATGCACCACGCCGACCAGGGCGATGGAGAACGAAACGATGAGGGCCAACAGAATGGTCATGTTGATGGACATTGCGGGCAAATCCTTGTCTGGTTAATCAGTGTCGCCATCATCCGGATTTGCACGGGCAAACAGAACGGCGTTCGTGACTATGTTGGCAATCGATGGAAACAATAGTTCGGGGTTTTTGTGCGGCGCGAGCATGTTTGACCCTTGCCACGGCGTTGCCTGATCCGACGCCTTCGCAGGCAAGCGCGCTCCTGCAGGGTATGCAACGCCTATTAGTGGGACCGGCTTTAGCCGGGAAGACGTCGGGTGTGACACCGCCAATATGAGGGTCCTTACACTGGCCTCTTCCCGGCTAAAGCCGGTCCCACAAAAAGCGATGCGGCGCGACTACTGATCGCAGGCTTACCCTCGGGAAACGGCCAGTTTAATCGCCGTTTTCACGGCGGACGATAGAGCTCCGCCGAGCACAAATCTGAGCCGGTTTGCTGGCGAACGCGGTTGGCCATTCATCACCGCATCGCCTGGCACAACGGATTCGCCAGCAAGCCGGCTCCACAAGGTGATCGCGTTGAATCAGCGGGATCACCGTTGGCAATCGATATCAAAAAACGCATTTATCAAGGACCGCTATATGCCATCCACCCCCATCCGCATCACTGACGAACAACTCCTCTCAGACAACTGGTACGTGCTCAAGAAATACAGCTTCGAGCTGCAACGCCGTGACGGCAGTTGGCAGTCCCAGACCCGCGAGGTCTACGACCGGGGCAACGGCGCGACGATTCTGTTGTACAACCTGGAGCGCCGCACCGTGGTGCTGACCCGGCAGTTCCGCATGCCGGCCTTCGTCAACGGCCACGATGGTTATTTGATCGAAGCAGCAGCAGGGTTGCTGGACAACGCCAGCCCCGAAGAGCGCATCCGCCTGGAAGCCGAGGAAGAAACCGGCTACGTCGTGCGCTCGGTGAAGAAGATCTTCGATGCCTTCATGAGCCCGGGTTCGGTGACCGAGCGCATTCACTTTTTTATCGGCGAATACCGGCCCGGCGATCGGGTCAGCGACGGCGGTGGGCTGGAAGAGGAGGGCGAAGACATCGAGGTGCTGGAGCTGGATTTCGAGCGGGCCATCGCCATGGTGGAAAGCGGCGAAATCAATGACGGCAAGACCATCATGCTCCTGCAGTACCTGGAGCTGCGCCTGATGAAATGAAGACTGCAGAACCAAAACGATTCAGGTCACGTCGAGAAAGTTTCACTAATCGGTAAATTTTCTTACGTTGCAATGAGAATCGTTTGCGTTATCCTTCGCGTTCCTTTGTTACCAGGGATGTCGAACAAGATGGATTTTCGCCCTGCAATGAGCCAGCCCGCACGGCTCGGCTCACCGTGTGTTGGCGCCACCCGTGGCGCGAGAGACCCGCGCCTCGACGCGCTGATGGGCACCTACAACACTCACCGCGAGGCGCTGATGCGCCTGGCGGCAAAATTCCTTGGCTGTCGCGCCCGGGCCGAAGACGTGGTCCAGGACGCTTTCGTGAAGATGCTCGAAAGCGACTTCGCATCGGCGGAACCGGCACGCTACATGTTTCGCGTCGTGCGCAATCTGTCCATCGACCGTCTTCGCCGCCAGCGTCTCGAACGCAACCATGGCGCCGAAGCCGAGCATGAAGAGCAGATACGTTTCGAGGTGTCCCCCGAACGCGTGCTGGCCGGTCGCGAGTCACTGGATCAACTGGTCGGGGCGCTCAACGAGTTGCCCAAGCGCATGCGCATCATCTTCGACCTCAGCCAGATCCAGGGCTACACCCAGCGCGACGTGGCCAAGGTCATCGGCACCTCGCCGACGATGGTCAACTTCCTCCTGCGCGACACCCTGTCCCACTGCCGCGCGCGGCTCGGCGAGCTCTAGGCATCGCCGCGTCATGTCTTTCGTTTTCACTGCCCGGAGTCATTCATGAAACTAGTTCGTCTGGTCTTCCAGCAATACCGCTGGCCGCTTGCATTGGTGCTGCTGCTGAGCGTCAGCAGCGGGCTGTTGAGCGTCGGCGTGATTGCCTTCGTCAACCAACGCATGATCAGCAGTCACGAAGGCCTTGGCACCGCGCTGTGGCAGTTCGGTCTGATGCTCGCCGTGCTGCTGGCGCTGGCGTCCGGGGCGTCGTTGTCGCTGACCGCGCTGGGTCACCGGTTCGTCTACGGCCTGCGCCGGGTGATGGTCAAGCGCCTCCTGGACACCAACATCGAGCGGATCGAATCCATCGGCGGGGCGAAGATCTTCGCCAGCCTGTCCAGCGACATTCGCGCGGTGACCATGGCCTTCGTGCAACTGCCGGACCTGATCTACGGCTCAGTGCTCAGCGTCGCGTCGTTCAGTTACCTGGCCTGGCTTTCGCCGTCGCTGTTCATCACCACGCTGTGCTGGATGGCGTTCACGTTGGGGGTGGGCTGGCTGCTGGTGGGCAAACTCAACGCCCACATCCGCGCGCTGCGTGAGTCCGAAGACAAGCTCTATCAGAGCTACCAAGGGGTGATCGACGGGCGCAAGGAGCTGACCCTCAACCGCGACCGCGCGCGCCGGCTGTACGAAGAAACCTTCGACGTCGCCGCCCGGCGCTACCGCGAGCATTTCACCCTGGCTGACCGGTATCACGGCCTAGCCAGCAACTGGGCCAACATCATGGTCCTCGGCACCATCGGCCTGGCGTTCTACCTGGCCAACGGCCTGGGCTGGGCGCCGACGGAAGTGGCGGCGACCTATGCGCTGACCGTGCTGTTCATGCGCACGCCGCTGGTGCTGGCGGTGGCAGCGATTCCCGCGCAGATCTCCGGGCGCGTGGCGCTGGATAAAGTCGAGTCGCTGGCGCTGGCCGAACACCACGAAAGCTTCGACGTCGCACCCAGCCACATCGCCGGCCACTGGCAGACCCTCGAACTGCGTGATGTCGAATACCACTATGCGCCCCAGGGCGACGAGCCCGGTTTCGATGTCGGCCCGGTCAACCTGACCCTGCGCCGGGGCGAAACGGTGTTCCTCATGGGTGGCAACGGCAGCGGCAAATCCAGCCTGGCGCGCTTGCTCAGTGGCCTGTATCGACCTTCAGCGGGGGCGATCCTGATCGACGGCCAGGTCATCGGCTCGGACGACTGGCTGGCCTACCGTCAGCTGTTCGCCAGTGTGTTCACCGACTTCCACCTGTTCGCTCAATTGCTCGGGCCCGATGGGCAGAACGCCGACGCGGCTGACGTCGAGCACTGGCTGGAAAAACTGCACATGAAGCACAAGGTGCAGCTCGCCGACGGGCACCTGCTCGACACGCGTTTTTCCCAGGGGCAGCGCAAGCGCCTGGCACTGATGCTGGCGTTGCTGGAGAAGCGCGACATTCTGCTGCTAGACGAATGGGCCGCCGATCAGGACCCGCTGTTCCGCCGCTTTTTCTACCGCGAGCTGCTGCCGATGTTCAAAAAGGCCGGCGTCACGGTGTTCGCCATCAGCCACGACGACCAGTACTTCGACCTCGCCGACCGCCTGGTGAAGATGGAGGCCGGCCAGCTCAGCGAGCTGCAGGGTGATCGTCGTGAAAACGCCAGCCGCGACGCGGTGGAAGAGATCGGCGCCGCCTACCAGATGAAAACAGTCGAGGCGCTGTAAGAATTTTCGGCGACCGGGACTAAACAGCCGTCAGCCTCAGTCGTCATGTTAATGAGAATCAGTCTTAAACATTTTTGATGCGCGTGAACTGCCATCCGGCGCCAGCGACCTTGTCGTGCGGCCTGCCGGAGTCGATCGCGCATCGCGCCTTACGAGAGGGAAGCATGGAACTCGTCTACGACTTCATCGGCATCGGTTTCGGCCCGTCGAACCTGGCTTTGGCCATTGCCACCCAGGAGCATGCCCAGCGCAGCGGTCTGGCGCCCCACGTGTGTTTCCTCGAGAAAAAGCCGGCGTTCAACTGGCACGAAGGCATGCTGATCGACGGTTCCACCATGCAGATTTCCTTCCTCAAGGACCTGGTGACCCTGCGCAATCCGGCCAGCCGTTTCACCTTCGTTAATTACCTCAACGAGCGCGGCCGTCTGCAGGACTTCATCAACCTGAAGACTTTCTTTCCGACCCGCGAGGAGTACACCGATTACCTGACCTGGGCGGCGTCCCACTTCAACGAACAGGCCCATTACGGCGCCGAAGTGATGTCGGTGGAACCGCATTTCGAAGACGGCCGCTTTGTCGCCATGGACGTGCTGTCCCGGGACGCGAGCGGTGAAATCTCCCGTCGTCGCGCGCGCAATCTGGTGTTCGGCATCGGCGGCATTCCCCAGTCGCCGGCGGCCTTCGACGGTCTTGAAGATCCTCGCGTGCTGCACTCTGCCGGCTATCGCGGCGGGATCGAAAAACTCCTCGCCAACCGTCCCGGCCCGGTGCGCGTGGCTGTGGTCGGCGGCGGTCAGAGCGCGGCGGAAATCTTCGAAGACCTGGCCTCGCGTTTCGACAACGTCGAGGCCACTTTGGTGATTCGCGGCAGCGCGCTGAAGCCGTCCGATGACAGCCCCTTCGTCAATCAGATCTTCAACCCGTCGTTCACCGACACCATCTTCAACCACAGCCAGGAGCGTCGCGTGGCGCTGTTCGACGAGTTCCGCAACACCAACTATTCGGTGGTCGACACCGACCTGATCGAGACGATTTTCCAGCGCATGTACCAGCAGAAGGTGCGCGGCGAAGAGCGTCACCGCATGCTCACCAACCGCGAAGTGGTCCACGCCGAAGTGGCCGCCGACGGCATCGAACTGTTCCTGCGGGACGCGCCCCATGACCAGATGCACAGCGAGTCCTTCGACGTCGTGGTGCTCGCCACCGGTTACCGCCGCGACTACCACCTGGAACTGCTCTCGGGCATTCAGCAATACATCGAGGGCGCCAACGTCGACCGTCACTATCGCTTGCCACTGACCCCCGGCAGCGAAGCCGGGATCTTCCTGCAGGGTTGCTGCGAAGACAGCCATGGCTTGAGCGACACGCTGTTGTCGGTGCTGGCGATCCGCTCCCAGGAAGTCGTCGAATCGATCTTCGGTGACCAGGCGCAACCGTGTTCGGCGCGCTCTGCTCAGGGGGCGTTGCAGGCGCAGACCGAACCGCGCGTGGCTCTCAAGCTGGCGCGCTAGGTCCGGGCAGCAAACAAAGTCCGTCACAGCGGTGGTCGTCAGCGGCCACCCACTCTTTTCTCACAACGTTGTGGGCCGCCGTTGCGCTGCCTGCGGGTTGAGCCTTGCCGATACAAACAGGTGAAAGAATGAAATCCATACGAGATCAGGCCGCGCATTTTCCCGAACTGGTGGGCTTTTATGCGCAGACCCAGCCGGACCGGATTGCCCTTCGACACATCGTCCACGAGGACCAGCCGCCGCTGCTGACCACTTACGCCCAGCTGGATGCCAGGGCGCGTTCGATTGCCGCCTGCCTGCAGCAGCATCTCGGTGCGCAGGGCGGCGAGCGGTGCGTGCTGATCCTGCCGACCGGCGCCGATTACGCGGCGGCGTTCCTCGGCTGTTTGTACGCCAAGGTCATCGCCGTGCCGGCCTTCGCCCCCGAATACAACCGGCAGACGCACCTTGACCGGCTGACCGGCATCCTCCACGACGCCGCGCCGCAGATGGTCCTCGGCCGTCGGGAAGACCTGGATAAATTTCAGCACCTGTTGCAGCCGTTCATGCCCGCGGGCGCACGTTTCGCGGCAGTCGAGGAGATCAGCGACGGCCACGCAGGGTTTCAGGCGCCGCTGATCGACACTGCCTCGCTGGCCTTCCTGCAATACACCTCGGGCTCCACCAGCGCACCGAAAGGCGTGATGGTCTCCCACGACAATCTCATGGCCAACGAAATCGCCATGGCCCGGCACTTCATTTCGGACCCCGCGTCGGAAAGCTGGGTCAGCTGGCTGCCGCTGTACCACGACATGGGCCTGATGTGCGGCCTGCTGTTGCCGCTGTACTACGGCGGCACGCTGACGCTGATGTCGCCGAACTATTTCCTTGGCCGGCCGGCGCGCTGGCTGGAAGCGATGAGTCAGTACGGCGGGACCTTCTCCGGCGGTCCGGATTTCGCCTATCGCCTGTGCGTCGAGCGGATCAAACCTGGCGCCGTCAAGGGCCTCGTGCTGGATCGCTGGAGCCTGGCGTTTTCCGGCTCCGAGCCGATCCGCATTGCCACCCTGGATGCCTTCAGCGACCACTTTGAGCCGGCCGGTTTCAACCGCCGCGCCCTGACCCCGAGCTACGGTCTGGCTGAAGCGACGCTGTATGTCAGCGCCGCCGAGCGCGACAGGCCGTTCGGCATCAAGCCTTTCGACGGCAGTCAACTGGCGGCCGGGGATGCCGCAGAGGCGATGTTCGCCAATCAGAATTCCAGCAGCCGTCTGCCAGGGTGCGGCTGGTGCCGGCCCGATCACGACCTGCGCATTGTCGATCCGGCGACGCTGCAGCCACTCGCGTCCGGCCACGTCGGCGAGATCTGGATTGCCGGACCGAGCGTCGCCCAGGGCTATTGGCAGAATGCCGAAGCCACCGCGCAGACCTTCGTCGAGGAAGACGGCCAGCGCTGGTTGCGCAGCGGCGATCTGGGCATTGCCAGCGACAACGAGCTGTTCATCACCGGTCGTTTGAAGGATTTGATCATCCTCAACGGCCAGAACCTGTACCCCCAGGACATCGAACAGGCGCTGGAGAAGAGCGTGGAGCTTCTGCGTCGCGGGCGCATCGCCGCCTTCCCGGTGACGGACGAGCAGGGCGTCGAAGGCGTCGGCCTGGCACTGGAAATCAGCCGCAACGTGCGCCGCCTGATGAAGCCGCCGATGATCTGCGATGCGGTACGCGACGCCGTGTCCGAGCTGTTTCTGGTGGCGCCGAAAGTCATCGTGCTGCTGGAGCCGGGCGCACTGCCGCGGACCACCAGCGGCAAGCTGCAACGTTCCGCCTGCCGCAGTGGCTGGCAGAACGGCAGCCTCGACAGTTTCGCGATCTGGCAGGACGGGCGTTTGCTCGATGCTGACAGCGCGGACGTCTCGGTTGAGGCTTCGCCTTTGCTGCCGGAAGTCCTGGCCGCGTGGCAGGAGGTCCTCGGCAAAAGCGACCTGAATGCCGCCGATCACTTCTTCGCCCGTGGCGGTGATTCGGTCGGCGTGGTGCAAGTGCTGTCGCGCCTGAACAGCGAGCTGGGCCTGAAGCTTGAGCCCGCGCACCTGTTCGAGCATCCGACCCTTGGCGCCTTCAACGCCCACGTCGCCGCGCACGTCTCCACCCACGGCCGCAGTGCCCAAGCCTCTGCGGGCGTGCCGCGCATTTCCCGTGACAGCGATCCCGAGCAATCCTTCGCCCAGCAACGCCTGTGGTTCCTCGCGCAACTGGAGCCGGACAGCAGCGCCTATCACCTGTGCGGCCAGTTGAGTCTCAACGGCGCGCTGGACGACGCCGCGCTGCAACGCAGCCTTGACGACCTGGCCGCCCGCCACGAAAGCCTGCGCACCACCTTCGCCATCGACGCCAACGAAAAGCTGGTGCAGCGAATCCACGCGCCAGGCCCGGTGCTGATCGAACGTCATTACCTGAGCGAGGACACCGATCCGCAGGCAGCGTTGGCCGAACTCGCCAAAGCGGCCGTCGAGCAGCCGATGGATCTGCAGAACGGCCCGCTGTGGCGCGTGCTCAACGTGCGACTGGCGCCGGATCGGCAGCAACTGGTGCTGGTCCTGCACCACATCATTGCCGACGGCTGGTCGGTGCAGGTCATGCTCAAGGAATTCGCTGCGCTGTACAGCGCCCATGCAAAGGGGGCACAACCGGCGTTGCCGCCACTGCCGGTTCAATACGCCGACTTCGCCGCCTGGCAGCGCGCGCGTCTGGCCGGTGGGGAAGGGCAGCGCCAACTGGCCTACTGGCGTGAGCAATTAGGTGATGCCCAGACCGTCTTGAACCTGCCGGCTGACCGCCCGCGTCCGGCGCAACAAAGCCATCGCGGCGCCCGTTACGCCATCGCCCTCGACCGCGGCTTGAGCCAGGGCCTGCGCGACCTCGCCAGCCATCACGGCGCGACCCTGTTCATGGTCATGCTCGCCGCCTACAAAACCCTGTTGCAGCGTTACAGCAGCCAGACTGACCTGCGCGTTGGTGTGCCGGTGGCGGGGCGTACCTGCACTGAATCCGAAGGGCTGATTGGCCTGTTCGTCAACACCCTGGTGCTGCGCAGCGAGGTGTCGCCGCGACAGCCGTTCAGCACGCTGATCGAGGCGGTTCGCCATACCGCGCTGGGTGCGCAACACCATCAGGACCTGCCATTCGAGCAACTGGTCGAAGCCCTCGGCGTATCGCGCAACCTCAGCCACAACCCGCTGTGCCAGGTGAAATTCACCCAGCAGTTTCCGCTGCCGCACAACGTTGAAATGGCCGGCGTGCGCATGGACGTCAACCAGCTCGACGACTACTCGGCGCATTTCGATTTAGGCCTCGACATCACCGACGACGCCGACGGCATTCAAGCGGTGTTCACCTATGCCTGCGACCTGTTCGACGAGCCGCGCATCGCCGGTCTCGCCGGTGACCTGCTGCGGATCTGCGCGCAAGTGGTGGCGCAACCTCAGGTGCGGCTGGCTGATCTGCAGATCGGCGCCGAACCTTCCTCCATCGCGGCGGAATCCGTGACGTTCCCGGCCACCGATGTCCTGAGCCTGTGGAATGCCAGCGTCAGCGCACAACCGAATCGTCTGGCCCTGCAAGACGAACAGCGCAGCGCCCGCTTTGCCGAGGTCGACGCCCAGGCCAATCAATTGGCACAGCACCTGCGCCAGGCCGGTGTGGGCGTGGAAAGCCGCGTCGGCATTCTGCTGGAGCGCTCGCTGGAGTTCGTCGTCGGCCTGCTGGCGGTGCTCAAGAGCGGCGCCGCGTTCGTGCCGATGGACCCGAAATGGCCCGCCGAACGTCAGGCGTTTGTGCTGGCCGACAGTGGCGCAAGCGCGTTGATCAGTGACGTGGCGGCGCCGGGTGACTTCCATGGCGACGTCATCAGCGTGGCGGCCGACGCTGCGTGGCGTTCGCTACCGGCGACAACACTAGATGTGCCCGTAAACGCCGATCAGGCCGCGTACCTGATCTACACCTCCGGCACCAGCGGCACGCCGAAAGGGGTGGTCATCAGCCACGGCGCCCTGGCCGATTACGTGCAGGGCTTGCTCGCACGGCTTGATCTGGCCCCCGAAGCGAGCATGGCGATGGTCTCCACCGTCGGCGCCGACCTGGGCCACACCGTGCTATTCGGCGCGCTGTGCTCGGCGCGTTCGCTGCACCTGATCAGCCCCGACCGTACCAATGACGCCGACCGTTTCGCCGCTTACATGGCCGAGCACAAGGTGGGGGTGCTGAAAATCGTACCGACCCATTTGAACGGCCTGTTGCAGGCGACGAATGCGGCCGATGTGCTGCCCGAACATGCGCTGATCCTTGGCGGCGATACGGTGCCGTGGGAGCTGGTGGCGCAGGTCAATCGCCTGAAGCCCGGTTGCCGGGTCATCAACCACTACGGCCCGACCGAAACCACCGTGGGCGTGCTGAGCAATGAGGCCTTTGGCGAGTCGACTGGCGACAGCGTGCCCGTCGGCCGCCCGCTGCCCAATGCCGTGGCGCTGATTCTCAACGACCAACTGCAACCGGTGGTGCAGGGCGACGTCGGCGAGCTGTACATCGGCGGGCCCGGACTGGCGCGCGGGTATCACCAGCGTCCGGCCATGACTGCTGCGGCGTTTATTCCGGACCCGAGGGGCAGCGGTGGGCGTCTCTACCGCAGTGGCGACCGCGCGCGCCTGCTGGCCAACGGGCAGATTCAGTTCCTCGGTCGTGCCGACGATCAGGTCAAGGTGCGCGGCTACCGCGTGGCCCTGGGTGAAATCGCCCAGCGGCTGCGCCAGCTTGACGGCCTGCGTGACGCCCATGTCCGTGTCGATGATCGCGGCCAATTGATCGCCCATGTACTAGTGATCAATGGCGCATCGGTAGACGGCGAGGCGCTGCGCACGCAACTGGCCCAGAGCCTGCCGGACTACATGGTCCCGAGCCACATCCTGACCCTCGATGCCTTCCCGCTGACGGCCAACGGCAAGCTCGACGCCAGCGCGCTGCCGTCGCCGACCACAACGTCCGAAGATTTCGAAGCGCCCCACGAAGGGGTCGAAGCTGCACTCGCCGCGCTCTGGCAGGCGGCGTTGAACGTTGAGGCGGTGGGCCGTCACGACAACTTCTTCACCCTCGGCGGCGACTCGATCCTCAGCCTGCAGATCATCGCCCGTGCCCGGCGTCAGGGCATTCGCCTGACGCCCAAGCAGCTGTTCGAAAAACAGACCATCGCCGAACTCGCTCAGGTCGCCACGGTGGCCGAAGCCAGGCCTGCTGCCGCGCCCGTCACGGCGGCCGTCGCACCCCGCGAGTTTGCCCTGACGCCGATTCAGGCGCGCTTTTTCAGCCTGCCGATCGCCCAGCGTCAGCACTGGAACCAGTCGCTGCTGCTCGACGCGCCCGAAGCGCTGGACACCGCGCGGTTGCAGCAGGCCATCGCGGCCGTGCTGGCGCACCACGACAGCCTGCGTCTGAGCTTCCACCAGAACGATGCGGGCCAGTGGCAGCAGCGTTACCGCGACAGCGAAAATGCCGAGCGCGTGCTGTGGACCTGCGAACTGAGCCGCGAAGACGACCTCGATTCACTGAGCGACGAAGCCCAGCGCAGCCTGAACATCGACACCGGTCCGCTGCTGCGCGTGGTCCATGCGCGCCTGCCGTCGGGTGAAGCGCGGTTGCTGCTGGCGATCCATCACCTTGCCGTGGACGGCGTCTCGTGGCGGGTATTGCTCGAAGACCTGCAACTGGCCTACCGCCAACTGGCGGCCGGCAACAGCGTGGCCCTGGCCGACAAAACCGCCAGCTTCCAGGCCTGGTCGCAGTCGTTGAGCAGCCTGGCGCGCAGCCCTGAGCTGCAGCACCAACTGCCCTACTGGCAAGCACTGAACGCCGCCGATGCCATCCTGCCCGGCGATGCGTCGGTGGAAAGCCGGGTCGGCGACAGCGAAACCCTGCACCTGAGCCTCGACGCGCTCAACACCCGTCGCCTGCTCAGCGAAGCCCCGGCGGCGTATCGCACGCGCATCGACGACCTGCTGCTGGCGGCGCTGTCCCAGGCGCTGTGGCAGTGGAGCGGCCGCCGTCGCCACGTCATCAGCCTCGAAGGCCATGGCCGCGAGGACGCCACTGGCGCCTTGGACCTGAGCCGCAGCGTCGGCTGGTTCACCAGCCTGTACCCGCTGGCGCTGGACGCAGCGGATGACGCGGTCGCCACCCTCAAGGCAGTCAAGGAAACCGTGCGCGCCGTGCCGGAAAAAGGCCTCGCCTATGGCGTACTGAAATACCTCGCCGGCGCAGAGTTGCCGGAGCTGATCGGGCAGGGCGTGACCTTTAACTACCTCGGCCGCTTCGACGACAGCGAGGGCGGGCTTTTCGCATTGTCGAGCCGCACGCCGAACAATCTGCGTGACCCCCAAGGGCCGCTGGCCAATGCGTTGGCGGTGGACGGTCAGGTGCGCGACGGCCAGTTGCAGCTGGACTGGACCTTCAGCCGCGAACGCTTCAGCCGCGACAGCATCAGGCAACTGGTCGCACTGTACGAAGCGCAGTTGCTGCAGCTGATCGCCCATTGCGGCGACGAAACCAATGCCGGCCTGACGCCGTCGGACTTCCCCCTGGCCGGCCTGAATCAGGCCCAGCTCGACGCGCTGGGCATCCCCGCGCGGGAGATCGAAGACATCCTGCCGCTGGCGCCGATGCAGCAGGGCATTTTGCTGCACAGCCTGCTGGAG
The DNA here is from genome assembly GCF_055284355.1 of Pseudomonas sp. HP_01. Classification (NCBI taxonomy): domain Bacteria; kingdom Pseudomonadati; phylum Pseudomonadota; class Gammaproteobacteria; order Pseudomonadales; family Pseudomonadaceae; genus Pseudomonas; species Pseudomonas sp. HP_01. Next base: position 45,826 of record NZ_JBTOPV010000021.1, read on the forward strand.
CAGGGCAACGGCATCTACCTGATGCAGGACCAGTACGACGTCGGGGCCAACGTGGATTTCGACGCGTTCAAGTACGCCTGGCAGCAAGTGGTGCAGCGCCACCCGGCGTTGCGCACGGCGTTTCACGGCCTGGAAAGCGGCGTGCAGCGTCAGGTGGTGATGCGTCGCGTGCCGTCACCGGTGCAACTGATCGACCTCAGCCATCTGTCCCGCGATGCCGCCGAAGCCGAGCTTGATGACCTGCTGAACAGCGAGCGCGAACAGGGCTTCGATTTCGCCCGGGCGCCGCTGCTGCGCCTGCGCCTGATCAAGTTCGGCGAGGCGGATTTCCGCATCGTTCAGAGCCACCACCACGCCTTGATCGACGCCTGGTGCCGGGGCCTGATGCTCACCGAATTCTTCGCCCATTACCGCGCGTTTCTGGATGGGCGTCAGGTCAGCCTGCCGCCGGCGCGGCCGTACCGCGACTTCCTCGCCTGGCTCGCCGAGCAGGACGAAGCGATGAGCCGCGATTACTGGCGCAACGCATTGGCAGGCTTCACCGACGTTACGCCGCTGCCGTACCGCCACAGTCCTCAGGGTGACTCGCAGATGCGCGACGTGACCCTGGCGCTGGGCGTCGAGCAGACCGTAAAACTCGCCGAACAAGCCCGTCAGCATCGTCTGACCGCCAACACCTTCGTGCAGGCCGCCTGGGCCTTGTTGCTGATGCGCCATGCCGACCGCGACGAAGTGCTGTTCGGCGTCACCGTGGCCGGTCGTCCGACCGAACTGGAAGGCATCGAAGGCGCGCTGGGGCTGTTCATCAACACCTTGCCGCTGCGCATCCGCCGGCCGGGCATGGGCGCGTCGGCGCTGGACCTGCTGAATGCCTTGCAGGGGCAGAACGCCGACATGCGCCAGCACGAACACCTGTCCCTGGCCGACATTCAGCTGCTCGCCGACACCCCCCGCGGCCAGCCGCTGTTCGACAGCCTGTTTGTTTTCGAGAACGTTCCGTTGGGTGCCGAGGTGCAGCAGGCCGTGAACGAATACCGCATCAACCCGCTGGCCAACCGCACCCACACCAACTACCCGTTGACCGTGGTGCTGCTGCCCGGTGAATCCCTGCAACTGCAGTTGACCTACGACAGCCGGCACTTCAACGACGCCGACATGGGCACACTGGTCAGCCACTTCCGTCGTCTGCTCACGCAGTTGATCGACAACCCGCAGCAGACCCTGAGTCAGTTGCAGATTCTTGAGCACAATGAGCGCGAGCAGCTGCTGGCCCAGGGTCTCGGCCCGGTGCAACAGCATTGGTACGACATCAGCTACCTGGAGCGTTTCGAGGCGCGGGTGCTGGCCCATCCGGCCCAGGAAGTGGCCCGTTGTCAGGGGCAAAGCCTGAGCTACCGCGAACTCAATCGTCAGGCCAACTGCATCGGTCACGGCCTGATCGCAGCGGGCGTGCAGGGCGACGACGTAGTGGCGCTGTTCGCTCCGCGCGGCCTGCCGTCGTTGAGCATGATTGTCGGTGCGTTCAAGGCTGGTGCGGCCTATCTGGCGCTGGATGATCGTCATCCGGCCGGGCGCAGCGCGCGCATGCTGGTGAGCAGCGCTGCGCCGGTATTGCTGACGCCGCGGGAGTGTCTGCCCCAGGTCGAGGCGATTGTCACGCTGGCTGAACGCAAGCCCCGTGTGCTGGTGCTTGAGGACGTGCTGGCGGGCGCCGATCAGTCCGCCGACGAGAACCCGGGCCGCTACGCCACCGCCGAGCAACTGGCCTACGTCATCTACACCTCCGGTTCCACCGGCGAGCCGAAAGGGGTGATGGTCAATCAGCGCGGCATGCTCAACAACCAGATGTCCAAGCTGCCGTATCTGCGGCTGGGCGAGGGCGATGTCATTGCCCAGACCGCCGCCACCGGCTTCGACATTTCCGTCTGGCAATTCCTCACCGCGCCGCTGTTTGGCGGGCGCGTGGAGATCCTGCCGGACGCCGTGGTCCAGGACCCACAACGCCTGCTGGAGGAAGTCGCCGCCAATCAGGTCAGCGTGCTGGAATGCGTGCCGGCGGTGATCGACGCCATGCTCGCGGTCGCGCCCCAGCGGCTCGATGCCCTGCGCTGGCTGCTGCCGACCGGTGAAGCGCTGACCACCGACCTCGCCGCGCGCTGGTTTGCGCGCTACCCCGAGGTAACGTTGGTGAACGCCTACGGTCCGGCGGAGTGCGCCGACGATGTCGCGCTGCACACCCTGACCGCCGCGCCCGCCCTCAACGCCAACATGCCGATTGGCCGGCCCACCGACAACAACTGCCTGTATGTGCTGGATTCCAACCTGCAACTGGCCGCGCCCGGTGTGGTGGGCGAGCTGTACATCGGCGGTGTCGGTGTCGGCCGTGGCTACGCCGCGCGGCCAGGGCTGACCGCCGAGCGCTTCCTGCCCGATCCGTTTGGCGAAACCGGTGCGCGGCTGTACCGCAGCGGCGACCTGGCCCGCTGGAACGCCGACGGCGCGCTGGAATACGTCGGCCGTGCGGACTTCCAGGTGAAGATCCGCGGCCAGCGCATCGAACTGGGCGAAATCGAAAACCTGCTGTTGGCGCAACCCTCTGTGCACGACGCCGTGGTCAGCGCACAACCGACGCCCCATGGCCCGCAACTGGTGGCCTATGTGGTCGCCGAGGCCCGGCAGGCGCTGTCCAGCGACGTGCTGAAAAGCGCGCTGGCGCAGACCCTGCCGGCGTTCATGGTGCCGGCCCACGTCGTCGTGCTGGCCCAGATGCCGCGCAACGCCAACGGCAAGCTCGACCGCAAGGCCCTGCCGGCGCCGAGCCTTGAGGAGCGCGTATTTGAAGCGCCTCAAGGCGAACGTGAGGAAGTCCTCGCCGAGCTCTGGCAGAGCCTGCTCAAGGTTGAGCAGGTCGGTCGTCACGACAACTTCTTCGAACTCGGTGGCCATTCGTTGCTGGCGACGCGGCTGCTGTCGCGCATTCGCGAGCGCCTCGGGGTGAGCATCCCGCTGGCCCAGGCTTTCGAAGCCACCACCGTCGCTGCCCAGGCGGCGCTGATCGACACCTTGCAGGGGCAGACCCTGACACTCGACCGGCTCGATGCCCTGGACGAGTTAATGAATGAGCTGGAGGAAAGCAACTGATGTCGCAACCGAGCATGACTTCCCGGAGCAAACTCCTGGCGCTGGCCACGCGTTTCCTCAGCCTTGGCAGCGCTCAGCGTCGGGTGTTTTTGAACAAGCTGCGCGAGCAGGGCCTCGATGCGTCGTCGCTGCCGGTGCCGCCGGGCGTGGCGGGCGAGCGCAGCCCGGCGTCGTTTTCCCAGCAGCGGCTGTGGTTTCTGGAGCAACTGGAACCGGGCAACAGCACCTACCACCTGCCGGGTGCCTTGCGCCTGAAGGGCGCGCTGGATGTTGGGGCCGTGCAAACGGCGTTCGAGCGCGTGGCCGAGCGTCATGCCAGCCTGCGCACGGTGTTTGCCACCGCTGAGGACGGCACGCCGGAGCAAGTGATTCAACCTGGTCAACCGCTGCCATTCGAGCGTCTGCATGCGGCGGACGAAGGCGAAGTGCAGTCCTTGGCTGATGCCTTCGCCCGCCGCCCGTTCGACCTGGCCCAGGGCCCGCTGTGGCGCGTGGCGTTGATCGAGCGCGGCTCGGATGAGCACGTTTTGCTGGTCTGCCTGCACCACATCATCGCCGACGGTTGGTCGATTCAAGTCCTGCTGCTGGACTTCGTCGAGGCTTATCGCGCTGCCCTTCAAAACGATACTGACTCACTGCCACCGCTGCCTTTGAGCTACGCCGACGTCGCCCTGTGGCAGCGCGCCTGCCTGGACGCGGGCGAGGGTGATCGGCAACTCGCCTACTGGCAGCAACAACTGGGCGACGAGCCGCCGGTGCTGGAACTGCCGGCGGACCGTCCACGCCCGGCGCGCCAGAGTTTCCGTGGCGCGCGCCTGACGTTCAGCTTCGACGCGGCGCTGTCCGGGCGCATGCGTGAACTGGCCCGGCAGCGCGGCGTGACGCTGTTTACCGTCCTGCTCGCGGCCTATCAAGTGCTGTTGCAGCGGATGAGCGGGCAGACCGATCTGCGCATCGGTGTACCCATTGCCGGCCGTCAGCGTGCCGAGACCGAAGGCCTGATTGGCTTCTTCGTCAACACCCAGATTCTGCGGGGCGATGTGCAGGCCGACGCCAGTTTCAACCAGATCATCGACAGCGTTCGCCTGGCGTCCCAAGGCGCCCAGGCCCATCAGGACCTGCCGTTCGAGCAACTGGTGGACGCCCTGGCGCCGGAACGCAGCCTCAGCCACAACCCGCTGTTTCAGGTGCTCTACAACCATCAGCAACGCCAGGACGAAGCGCTGCAACTGATGCCCGGTCTCAACGCCACGCTGATGCCCCTGGACAACGGCAGCGCGCAATTCGACCTGGCGCTGCACACCTGGGAAAACGCGGCGGGGGAACTGGCGGGGAACTGGAATTACGCCACGGATCTGTTTGATCACGGCAGCATCGAGCGCTTGCATGGGCGTTTTGAACAGTTGTTTGCCGAGTTGCTGGAGCGGCCGGATATTGCGATTGGCGACTTCGAGCTGCTGGATGTTGAGGACCGCGCGCAACTGGCGCTGGTCAATGACACGGCGCGGGAGTGGTCTGATACCGAGCCGTTTGTGCATCGGCATTTTGAGCGGCTGGCCCAGGTACATCCCGAGTGGGAGGCTGTGCGCTTTGGCGATGAGGTGTTGAGTTATCGCGAGCTGGATCAGCGTGCGAATCAATTGGCCCATTACCTGCGAGAGCAGGGCGTCAGCCGGGAATCGCTGGTGGGCGTGGCGGCGTTGCGTTCGGTGGAAATGGTGGTTGCGTTGTATGGGGTGTTGAAGGCGGGCGGGGCGTACGTGCCGCTGGATCCTGAGTATCCGGCGGATCGTCTGCGTTACATGCTGGAAGATGCAGGGATTGGTTTGCTGCTTAGCCACGATGCCGTGGTCAATGACCTGCCGATTGTTGAAGGCCTGCGGGTGCTGAATCTGGATCATCTGGCGCTGGCGGATTACCCCGTCACAGCGCCTATGGTTGATCTGCACCCCGAGCAGCTGGCCTACATGATTTACACCTCCGGTTCGACCGGCAAACCCAAAGGCGCCGGCAACACCCACGCGGCGCTGTTCAACCGACTGGCGTGGATGCAGGACGCTTATGGGCTGGACGCTTCCGACGCCGTGCTGCAAAAAACGCCGTTCAGTTTTGACGTGTCGGTCTGGGAGTTTTTCTGGCCATTGATGGTGGGTGCACGCTTGGTCGTTGCTCAACCGGGGGATCACCGCGATCCGCTGTTGTTGAAGACACTGATCGAACAACAGCAGATCACGACGCTGCACTTCGTCCCGTCGATGCTCGGTGCCTTCATGGCACAGGACGATCTCACTGGCTGCGCTTCCCTGAAACGCATCGTCTGCAGTGGCGAAGCGTTGCCCGCCGATCTCGCCAGGGAAACCTTGCAGCGCCTGCCGAATGCAGGCCTGTTCAATCTTTACGGCCCGACCGAAGCGGCCATCGACGTGACTCACTGGACTTGCGTTGATGAGCCGGGCGTTTCCGTGCCAATCGGCGCCCCAATCAGCAATCTGCAGATCCACATCCTCGACAGCCGCCTCAACCCGCAGCCCGTCGGCGTGCCGGGCGAGCTGTACATCGGCGGCGACGGCCTCGCGCGTGGTTATCACCTGCGTCCGGCCCTCACTGCCGAGCGCTTCGTTGCCAGTCCGTTCGGCAGTGGCGAGCGGCTGTATCGCACCGGTGATCTGGCGCGCTGGCGTGCCGACGGCGTGGTGGAATACCTCGGCCGTCTCGATCACCAGATCAAACTGCGCGGCCTGCGGGTTGAGATCGGGGAGATCGAAGCGGCGCTGCTGGATCACCCGGCGGTGAGCGAAGCGGTGGTCATTGCCCGTGAACTCAGCACTGGCCTGCAGCTGGTGGGCTATCTGGTTGCCGACGATTTCGACGAAGAACACCTGCGCACCCAGCTGAAACAACGCCTGCCGGATTACATGGTTCCGGCCCACTTCGTCACTCTGGAAAAGCTGCCGCTGTCGGCCAACGGCAAGCTCGACCGCAAGGCGCTGCCAGACCCACAGATCCAGCAGCGCGCTTTCGAAGCACCGCTGGCCGGGGTCGAAACCCAGCTGGCGGCGTTGTGGCAAGACCTGCTCGGCGTCGCGCAAATCGGTCGCCAGGACAACTTCTTTGCCCTCGGCGGCGACTCGATCCTCAGCCTGCAAATCATCTCCCGCGCCCGCAAGGCCGGCATCGTGCTGTCGCCCCGGCAGATGTTCGAGCGCCAGACCATCGCCGAACTGGCCCAGGTCGCGCAGGTGGTCAGTCAGGGTGCGCCCGCGGTCCAGAGCATCGAGCTGAACCGCGACATCCCGCTGACCCCGATTCAGCACTGGTTCTTCCAGCAACCGATGAAGAACCGCAGCCACTGGAACCAGTCGCTGTTGTTGAACCCGAGCGAAGCCTTGGACCTGCCGGCGCTGACTCAGGCCCTTCACGCCTTGCTAAATCATCACGACGCCCTGCGGATGCGCTTTGTGCAGCAAGACAGCGGCCAGTGGCAGCAACGCTATCGTGCAGAGCTTTCTACGGACGAGCCGACCCAAAACGGCCTGATCTGGCAGCGCACCACCCGCCTGAATGAGCTGACCACAGCCTGCGACGAAGCCCAGGCCAGCCTCGATCTGCGAGACGGCCCGCTGCTGCGCGCCGTGCATTTCACCCTGGCCGACGGCGGCGAACGTCTGCTGCTGGTGGTGCATCACCTGGTCGTCGACGGCGTGTCGTGGCGCGTCCTGCTGGAGGACCTGCAAAACGCCTACACCCAGGCGCAAGCGGGCCTCACCGTCGACCTCGGCGACAAAATCGCGTCGTTCCAGCGCTGGGCCAACCGCTTGCTGGATTTCGCCTACAGCGACGCCGTGCTGGCCGAAGCCGATTACTGGCGCAGCCTGCCGTCCGCACCTGCGTTGCCTTGCGCCCATCCACAGGGCGAAGCGCGACAAGGCAACGTGCGTCAACTGCACCTGCAACTGGACGCCGCGCGCACCGAGAAACTGATCAGCGAGGCGCCGGCGGCGTACCGCACGCAGATCAACGACCTGCTGCTGACCGCACTGGTCCGCGCGATGAAGCGCTGGAGCGGCGAATCCCAGGCGATGATCGCCCTGGAAGGGCACGGCCGCGAAGACCTGTTCGACGGCGTTGACCCGGCGCGCACCATCGGCTGGTTCACCAGCCTGTACCCGGTCAGCCTGCATGCCCACGACGACCTCGACGCCGCGCTTAAACACACCAAGGAAACCCTGCGCGCCGTGCCTAATGGCGGCCTGGGTTATGGCCTGTTGCGCCATCTGCGCGGCGAAGCCTTGCCGGCGCTGGACGGCTGCGTGCTGTTCAACTACATGGGGCGGCTGCAAAACAGCAGCGGGCTATGGCGCCTGGCCGAGGAGGGCAGCGGTGCCCAGCGCGCCGCCGATGCGCCGCTCGATGGCGAGCTGTCCATTGATGCGCAGATCCGTGACGGCCAGTTCAGCCTGACCTGCAGCTTCAGCGGGGAACGGCATGAGGCGTCGTCGATTCAACGGCTGCTTGATGCCTACGGCGAAGCGCTGGACGAAGTGATCGAACACTGCCGCCATCACTCTGCGGTCACCCCGTCGGACTTCCCGGCACTGACTCAGAACCAGTCGCTGACTCAGGCCCAACTCGACGCACTGCCGGTTCCCGCCCGCGAGATCGAACAGCTGTACCCGCTGACGCCGATGCAGCAAGGCCTGCTCTTCCACACCGAGCTGAGCGGCAGCGAGATCGCCGATCAGGGCAGCGCGCGGGATCTGTACATCAATCAGGTGGCGCTGGACATCGAACACCTGCCGGTGACCCGATTCAAATCGGCGTGGGCGGCAGCGGTGCAGCGGCATCCGATCCTGCGTGCGGCCTTCTTGCGCGTCTCCGGCAGCGAACAGCCGGTGCAACTGATCCGTCGCGATGCCGCTCTGGTTGTGCGTGAACTGGACCTGCGTGAATTGCAGTTGGGCGTCAGCGATAAGGCACTGGCCGACGTATTGGCGGCCGAGCGGGAAACTCCATTCGACATCCACGCCGCGCCGCTGATGCGCGTGCTGCTGGTTCGCCAGAGCGAGACGCTGTGGAAACTGGTCTGGACCTTCCACCACATTCTGCTGGACGGCTGGAGCAGTGCGGCGGTGCTGGGCGAAGTGATTCAGGCGGCAATGTCCGACGCCACGCCGCAGCCCGCCGGGCATTACGGCGACTACGTGGAGTGGCTGCTGAGCCGCGACGCCGAGGGCAGCCAGACCTTCTGGCAGACCCATCTGGCCGGTTTCGACCAGCCAACGATGATGGCGGCAGCGCTGACCGCGCCGACCTCCAGCACGGGCGAGCCGTTGCCGAACCAGGTGCGGGTTATTTCGATGGACCTCAACAGCGAGCTGCTGAACAGTGCCGCTCGCCGTCAGTGCGTGACCGTCAACACGCTGATTCAAGCTGTGTGGGTGTTGCTGTTGCAGCGCTACACCGGGCAGCAACGGGTGGCATTCGGCGCCACCGTGTCCGGCCGCTCCGCGCAAGTGCCGGGCATCGAACGCATGCTCGGGCTGTTCATCAACACCCTGCCGCTGGTGCAGGCGCCCGAGGCGCAGCAGAAAGTCGGCGACTGGCTGAACGAGCTGCAAGCGCACAACCTGGAGTTGCGCGAGCATGAGCACACGCCGCTGTTCGAGGCCCAACGCTACGCCGGCCACGCCGGCCACGATCTGTTCGACAGCCTGCTGGTGTTCGAGAACTACCCGGTGGACGCGGTGCTGCGGGGCAAGCAGGCCAACGGCGTCAACCTGGGGTCCGTTGAACTCAGCGACAAGACCCACTATCCGCTGAGCCTGGCGGTGGTGGCGGGCGAGCAGGCGCACGTTCACGTCAACTACCACAGCAACGTGTTCAGCGCCGAACAGATCACGCGTCTGTGCGGGCATTTTCAGGCGCTATTGGAAGGCCTCTGCCGCTTCCCCGAGGCGCGCATCGGTGAGCTGTCGATGCTCACCGAAGGCGACATCGACGCCATGCACGCCTGGAACACGCCGTCGTTCTCTCCCTACGTGGATCGGCCGATCCATGAGCTGATCGCCGACCACGCGCGCATCCGTCCCGACGCCATTGCGCTGGTCCATGGCGAACAGCGCCTGACCTTTGCCGAGTTCGACCGTCTTGCCAATCAACTGGCCCACGCCTTGCGCGCCCGGGGCATTGGCACTGAGGTACGCGTGGCAATCGCGATGGAGCGCGGGATCGATCTGTGGCTGGCGTTTTATGCCGTATTGAAATCCGGCGGCGCCTACATCCCGCTCGACCCGGATTACCCGACCGAGCGCCTGCGTTACATGCTGGAAGACGGCGGCGTGAAGTTGCTGATCAGCCACGATGCGGCGCTGGGTCGCGTGCCCGTCGGTGATGTGCCGTTGCTGAACATCGACGAACTGGATTGCTCGTCCGAGCCAGTGACGGCACCCGATGTGGTGATCCACCCGCAGCAACTGGCCTATCTGATTTACACCTCGGGCTCCACCGGCAAGCCAAAAGGTGCAGCCATCGCCCACGCCGATATCTCGATGCACATCCAGACCATCGGCGAGCGCTACCGCTTTACCCCGGAAGACTGCAAATTCCACTTTCTCTCGATCAGCTTCGACGGCGCCCACGAAGGCTGGATGATGCCGCTGTGTTACGGCGCTCGCGTCGTGTTGCGCGATCAGGAACTGTGGAGCGTTGAACAGACCTACGACACGCTGATTCGCGAAGGCATCACCGTGGCCTCGTTCCCGCCGAGCTACCTGCGTCAGCTGTCCGACTGGGCCGGCGTGCAGGGCAAGGGACCGGGGGTGAAAACCTACTGCTTCGCCGGTGAAGCCTTCAGTCGCGAGATGCTCCACGACGTGATTCGCAATTTGCAGCCGCTGTGGATCATCAACGGCTATGGCCCGACCGAAACCGTGGTCACGCCGACGCTGTGGCTGGCCTCCGCTGAAACCGCCGATTTCACTACCGCCTACGCGCCGATTGGTGATCTGGTGGGGGATCGTCAGGGCTACGTGATGGACGCGGATTTGAACCCGCTGCCCCAGGGCATTGCCGGCGAGCTGTACTTGGGTGGCGCGGTGGCCAGGGGTTATCTGGACCGTCCGGGCGCAACCGCCGAGCGTTTCCTGCCTCATCCATTCCGCGCCGGTGAGCGCCTCTACCGCAGTGGCGACCGCGTGCGCCTCAACAGCAAAGGGCTGCTGGAATACCTCGGCCGTATCGACCATCAGATCAAGATTCGTGGCTTCCGCATCGAAGCGGGCGAAATTGAAGCGGCACTGAAAGCCTGCGAAGGCGTGCGTGAAGCCCTGGTGGTTGTCCGTGACAGCGCGAACGGAAAGGTCCTGCTGGGTTATGTCGGCGGCAACGGTCTGGCCGAAGACAGTCTGAAGCAGCAGCTGAAAAACACCCTGCCGGAATACATGGTCCCGGCGCACATTGTGGTCATGGAGCGTCTGCCGCAGTTGCCGAACGGCAAGCTCGACCGTAATGCGCTCCCTGACCCCCAGGTGATGTCCAGTGATTATCAGGCGCCGCAAACGCTACTGGAACAGCAATTGGCGGCGCTGTGGCAGCTACTGCTGGGCATCGACGCCGTCGGCCGCAACGATCACTTCTTCGAACTCGGCGGCCACTCCCTGCTGGCGATGCAGCTGATTTCCCGCCTGCGCCATGAGCATCAATTAAGCGTGCCGTTGCGTGCCTTGTTCGACGCGCCGCGCCTCAGTGATTTCGCCCAGCGCATCACCGGGCTGACATGCTCCGACGCGACCCAGCTTGAGCTGACTTCACGCCAGCAGGACCGCGCCGTGCAGTCGTTTTCCCAGCAGCGCCTGTGGTTCCTCGATCAGCTGCAACCCGGCGGTCACGCCTACAACCTGCCGGGCGCCGTTCGCTTGTGCGGCGAGCTGAACGAGGTTGCATTGCAGGCGGCATTCGACGGCCTGACCGCGCGCCATGAAGTGCTGCGCACGCGGTTCCTGGCGGTCGATGGCGTGCCGATGCAACAGGTCGACCCGGCCGCCGCTGTAGAGATTGAGCGGTTCGACATCAGCGCTGAAACGAACATCGAGACCGCGTTCAACGAGCTGGCCCAAGCCTTCGTCAAGCGCCCGTTCGACCTGTCGCGCAGCCCGGTCTGGCGGCTGGCGCTGGTGCGTGTCGCGGCCGACGAACAGCGTCTGCTGCTGTGCCTGCACCACATGATCTCGGACGGCTGGTCAGTGCGCGTGCTGCTGCAGGAGTTCTGCGAGCTGTACCGCGCCGCCGTTGAAAACCGCGCGCCGCAGCTGGCGCCATTGCCGGTGCAGTACGCCGACTTTGCCGCCTGGCAGCGCGAATGGCTGGCGGCGGGCGAGGGCGAGCGGCAGCTGAATTACTGGCGCGAGCAACTGGGTGACGAGCACCCGGTGCTGGAACTGCCGACCGACCGGCCGCGTCCGCCCCAGCAAAGCTATAGCGGCGACCGCGTGCTGTTCGCCTTCGATGCCGCATTCAGCCAGCGCGTGCGCGGGTTCGCGAAACAGCATGGCGTCACGCCGTTCATGGCGATCCTGTCGGCCTATCAGGTGTTGCTACACCGCCTGAGCGGACAGAACGACCTGCGCATTGGCGTGCCGATTGCCGGCCGTTCGCCGCTGGAAGTCGAAGGGCTGATCGGCTTTTTCGTCAGCACCCAGGTGCTGCGTGCCGAGGTGTCTGCCGAGCTGACCTATCGCCAGGTACTGGAGCAGGCCAAGGCGCGGACCCTCGGCGCCCAGGCCCATCAGGACCTGCCGTTCGAGCAACTGGTCGAAGCGCTGCAACCCCAACGCAGCCTGAGTCATAACCCGTTGTTCCAGGTGGCCTACGACCACCAGCAGCAGGACTTCGAATCACTCGCTGGCTTGCCCGGCCTGCGTGCCGAGGTGCTGCCGCTGGACGATGGCAGCAGCCAGTTCGACCTGGCGCTGAACACCCACGAAGACGCCGAGGGCGGGCTGGGTGGGTCGTGGACTTACGCCACGGATCTCTTTGATCACGGCAGTATCGAGCGGCTGCATGCTCGCTTTGAGCAGCTGTTCGCCGAGTTGATCGAGCAGCCGGACGCGGCGATTGGCGACTTCGAGTTGCTGGATGCTGAAGACCGCGCGCGGTTGGCGTTGGTCAATGACACGGCGCGGGAGTGGGACTCGGAGCCGTTTGTTCATCGCCATTTTGAGCGGCTGGCGCAGTTGCACCCTGAGCGCGAAGCCTTGCGCTTTGGCGATGCGGTGTTGAGTTATCGCGAGCTGGATCAGCGTGCGAATCAACTGGCCCATTACCTGCGAGAGCAGGGCGTCGGCCGCGAATCGTTGGTCGGCGTGGCGGCGTTGCGTTCGGTGGAAATGGTGGTGGCGTTGTACGCGGTGCTGAAAGCGGGCGCTGCGTATGTGCCGCTGGATCCTGAGTACCCGGCTGATCGTCTGCGTTACATGCTCGAAGACGCCGGGATCGGTCTGCTGCTGAGCCACGATGCGGTCATCGATGATTTGCCGGTGGTGGAAGGGATGCGGGTGGTGAATCTGGATCATCTGGCTTTATCAGGCTATCCCGTCACGACGCCGATTGTAGCGCTGCACCCCGAGCAACTGGCCTACATGATTTACACCTCCGGCTCGACGGGGAAACCGAAAGGCGCTGGCAACACCCACGCGGCGCTTTTTAACCGCCTGGCCTGGATGCAGGAGGCTTACGCCCTCGACGCATCCGACGTGGTAATGCAAAAAACGCCGTTCAGTTTTGACGTGTCGGTCTGGGAGTTCTTCTGGCCGCTGATGGTGGGCGCGCGTCTGGTTGTGGCCCAGCCGGGTGATCATCGCGATCCTGTTGCGCTCAACAAGCTGATCGAAAAACAGCAGATCACTACGCTGCATTTCGTCCCGTCGATGCTCGGTGCCTTCATGGCCCAGGACGACCTCACCGGTTGCGCTTCTCTGAAACGCATCGTCTGCAGCGGTGAAGCCTTACCGGCCGATCTGGCCCGGGATACCCTGCAGCGCCTGCCAAATGCTGGCCTGTTCAATCTGTACGGCCCAACCGAAGCCGCCATCGACGTCACCCATTGGACCTGCGTTGATGAGCCGGGCATTTCCGTGCCCATCGGGCGCCCGATAAATAACCTGCAGATCCACATCCTCGACAGCCGCCTCAACCCGCAACCCATCGGTGTACCCGGTGAGCTGTACATCGGCGGTGACGGCCTCGCTCGCGGCTACCACTTGCGTCCCGGCCTGACCGCCGAGCGTTTCGTGGCGAGCCCGTTTGGCACCGGCGAGCGGCTGTATCGCACCGGCGACCTGGCGCGCTGGCGTGCCGACGGAGCGGTGGAATACCTCGGCCGTCTCGATCACCAGATCAAGCTGCGCGGCTTGCGCGTGGAAATCGGCGAGATCGAAGCGGCGTTGCTGGATCACCCAGCGGTCAGCGAAGCGGTGGTTGTCGCCCGCGAACTGGCCACCGGCATGCAACTGGTGGGCTATCTGGTCGCCGAGGACTTCGACGAAGAACACCTGCGCACCCAGCTGAAACAACGCCTGCCGGACTACATGGTCCCGGCACACTTCGTCACGCTTGAAAAGCTGCCGCTGTCGGCCAACGGCAAGCTCGACCGCAAAGCCCTGCCAGACCCACAGATCCATCAACGGGTTTTCGAAGCACCACTGGCGGGAGTCGAAACCCAACTGGCTGCCCTGTGGCAAGACCTGCTCGGCGTAGCGCAGATCGGCCGTCAGGACAACTTCTTCGCCCTGGGCGGGCATTCGCTGATGGGCATTCAACTGGTGGCCCAGATCCGCCGCGACCTGAAGCTCGAACTGCCCCTGCGAGCGCTGTTCGAGTCGCCGGTGCTGGCTGACCTCGCTCACTACCTGAACACCCAGGCGCTCGCCACGGCGATGCCGGCTCTGCAGCGTCGCACCGACCGGGAGTTCGCGCCGCAGTCCTTCGCTCAGCAGCGCCTGTGGTTCCTCGCGCAACTGGAACCGGAGAGCGTCGCGTACAACCTGCCGTGCGTGCTCAACCTCAGCGGCGCGCTGAAACTCGACGCCCTGCAGCAGACCTTTGACGCCCTGGCGGCCCGTCACGAAACCCTGCGCACCTGTTTCCGCCCATCCCCGATACAAAGCGGGGAGGCGGTGCCGCAGCAACGGGTTCTGCCGGTCAGCAGCGTGCACATCGCCCGTCACGACCTGCGCGACAACCCGGCGCCGGAAGCCGCATTCGACGCGCTGGCAGAGGATTTCATGAATCAGCCGTTCGACCTCGACGCCGAGCGCGCGCCGTGGCGGGTGGCCCTGGCGCGGGTGGCGGACGATCAGTGGCGCCTGCTGCTGTGCATGCACCACATCATCTCCGACGGCTGGTCGGTGCAGGTCATGCTCGAAGACTTCGCCGCGCTCTATCGCCGGTTTGCCCAGGGCAGCGACGTGCAGCTGGCTGAGCTGCAACTTACAGAGCTCAGCGTGCAATACGCCGACTACGCCAGCTGGCAGCGCGAACACCTGAGCGGTGCCGAGCGCGAGCGCCAGTTGAACTGGTGGCGCGAGGCCCTGGGTGACGAACAGCCGGTGCTGGAACTGCCGGCGGACCGTTCGCGTCCGGCCGAACGCGACGGCAAGGGCGGGCGCCACGCCTTTGTGCTGCCGCAAGATCTGGCCGACACGCTGCGGCACACGGCCAAAGCCCACGACGCCACGCTGTTCATGCTGTTTCTGGCCTCGTTCGACACCCTGCTGTATCGCCTCAGCGGCCAGCGCGACCTGCGCATCGGCGTGCCGGTGGCAGGCCGCGCCGAGGTGCAGACCCAAGGCCTGATCGGCTTCTTCGTCAACACCCTGGTGCTGCGCGCCGAGGTCAGCGGCGATCAGCCGTTCACCACGCTGCTGGCCCAGGTCAAGGACAACCTGCTCGGCGCCCACGCCCATCAGGACCTGCCGTTCGAGCAACTGGTGGAAGCGCTGCAACCGGCGCGCAGCCTCAGCGTCAACCCGCTGTTCCAGGTCAGCTACAACCATCAGCAGCAGCCGGACATGTCGCTGCTGCAGTTCGACGGCCTGAGCTGCGAAGCACGTCAGTGGGACATCAAGGGCGCCCAATTCGATCTGGTCCTCGGCACTTTCGAGCACCGCGACGGCCGCATCAGCGGCTACCTCGATTACGCCACCGACCTGTTCGACGCGTCGACCGTGGCACGTTTGTTCGAGCAACTGGTCACGTTGTTGCGGGCGATCTGCGCGCAACCCAATGCCGCCATCGGCGACCTGCCGTTGCTCGGCGAGACCGACCTGGCCGCGCTGGATCAATGGAACACGCCGCCGTTCTCGCCGTACGTCGATCGGCCGATCCATGAGCTAATCGCCGACCACGCGCGCATTCGGCCCGACGCCATCGCGCTGGTCCATGGCGAACAGCGCCTGACCTTCGCCGAGTTCGACTGTCGTGCCAACCAACTGGCCCACGCCTTGCGTGCCCGGGGCATCGGCACGGAAGTGCGGGTGGCGATTGCCATGGAGCGGGGGATTGATCTGTGGCTGGCGTTTTATGCCGTGCTCAAGGCCGGCGGCGCCTACATTCCGCTGGACCCGGATTACCCGACCGAGCGTCTGCGCTACATGCTGGAAGACGGCGGCGTGAAGCTGCTGATCAGTCACGACGCCGCGCTGGATCGCGTGCCGGTGGGTGATGTGCCGCTGCTGAATATCGATGAGCTGGATTGCTCGTCCGAGCCGGTGACAGCGCCGGATGTGGTGATTCACCCGCAGCAACTGGCCTACCTGATCTACACCTCGGGCTCGACCGGCAAGCCGAAAGGCGCGGCCATCGCCCACGCCGACATTTCGATGCACATCCAGACCATCGGCGAGCGTTATCGCTTTACCCCGGAAGACCGCAAATTCCACTTCCTCTCGATCAGCTTCGACGGCGCCCACGAAGGCTGGATGATGCCGCTGTGTTACGGCGCCCGTGTGGTGCTGCGCGATCAGGAATTGTGGAGCGTTGAACAGACCTACGACACGCTGATTCGCGAAGGCATCACCGTGGCCTCGTTCCCGCCGAGCTACCTGCGTCTGTTGTCCGACTGGGCCGGCGTGCAGGGCAAGGGGCCAGGGGTGAAAACCTACTGCTTCGCCGGTGAAGCCTTCAGCCGGGAAATGCTCCATGACGTGATCCACAATCTGCAGCCGCTGTGGATCATCAACGGCTATGGCCCGACGGAAACCGTGGTCACGCCGACCCTGTGGCTGGCCTCTGCCGACACTGCCGATTTCACTACTGCCTACGCGCCGATTGGTGATCTGGTGGGCGACCGTCAGGGCTACGTGATGGACGCGGATTTGAACCCGCTGCCTCAAGGCATTGCCGGGGAGCTTTATCTGGGTGGCGCAGTGGCGCGGGGTTATCTGGACCGGCCGGGCGCAACCGCCGAGCGTTTCCTGCCGCACCCGTTCCGCGCTGGCGAACGCATCTATCGCAGCGGCGACCGCGTGCGCCTCAACAGCGAAGGATTGCTGGAATACCTCGGCCGTATCGACCATCAGATCAAAATCCGTGGCTTCCGCATCGAAGCCGGTGAAATCGAAGCGGCGCTCAAGGCCTGCGAGGGCGTGCGTGAAGCGCTGGTGATCGTCCGCGACAAAGGCAATGGCAAGCAGTTGCTCGGCTACGTCGGTGGTAATGACCTGTCGGAAGACAGCCTCAAGGACCAGCTGAAAACCGCCCTGCCGGAGTACATGGTCCCGGCGCACATCGTGGTCATGGAACGTCTGCCGCAGTTGCCCAACGGCAAACTGGACCGCAACGCCTTGCCTGATCCACACGTCGGCAGTCAGGCCTTCGAAGCGCCGGAAAGTGAGCGCGAAGTCGAGCTGGCGCGGGTCTGGCAGCAGTTGCTGGGGGTTGAAACCATCAGCCGTCAGGACAGCTTCTTCGAACTGGGCGGCGATTCGATTCAGTCGCTGGCCGTGATCACCCGTCTGCGTCAGGTCGGTTTCAAGCTGCTGCCCAAAGACGTGTTCAGCCATCCGCGGCTCAAGGATCTGGCCCTGCGCCTCACGGTCATCGAGGCCGGCGCAGCGCCGTTGATTGAAGACGCGCCCACCGGCGAGTTGCCGTTGACGCCGATTCAGGCGCATTTCTTCGAGCAGCCGATGAGCAACCGCGCGCACTTCAACCAGGCGTTGTTGCTGGACGTGCAGCGCCCGCTGGAAGCGCCGCTGTTGAGCCAGGCGCTGGACGCGCTGCTGAGTCATCACGATGCCCTGAACCTGAGTTTCCATCAGCACGCCGACGGTCGCTGGCAGCAGCGCTACCGAGCGACACCGGCTGCCGACAGCCTCTGGGTGCGTGACGTGGCCGACGAGCGCGCCATGACTGCGCTGTGCGAACAGGCTCAGCGCAGCCTTGATCTGCATGAAGGTCCGCTGTTGCGCGTGGTGCTGGCGCACATGCGGGAAGGGCAAAAGCTGTTGCTGGTCGCCCATCACCTGGTGGTCGACGGCGTCTCGTGGCGGGTGTTGCTGGAGGATCTGGCGCGGGCTTACGCCCAGGTCGCTTCGGGCAGTGCGGTTGATCTGGGGCCGAAATCCAGCAGCTTCCAGCGCTGGGCGCGGCATCTGGTTGATGCGGCACAGGCGCCTGAGCGTCAAGGCGAAGTTGCGCAATGGCGGAAGCAGGTCGGCAGCACCGAGCCGGTCTGGCCGGTGGACCACCCGGAAGGTCAGGCCACGCAACAGGATCTCGAACAGTGCGAGCTGATGCTGGACGCCGGGCTGACTCGACGTTTGTTGCGCGAAGCCCCGGCTGCACTGGCGGCTCGCACCGATGAAATCCTGCTGGCGGTCCTCGCTGAAGCGCTGAAGGGCTGGAGTGGCCAGTCCGACACCCTCATCGCGCTGGAAGGCCATGGCCGCGAAGCCTTGGCGGAAGGTCTGGATGTCGGTCGCACGGTGGGCTGGTTCACCAGTCTGTTCCCGCTGCAAGTGCGAGCTGCAAACGACATCCGCCAGACCCTCGCCAGCGTGCGCGACAGCCTGCGTGGCCTGCCGGACAAGGGCGTCGGCTTCGGCCTGCTGCGCTATCTGGGGAACGAGTCGGCGCGTCAGTCACTGGCCGCGCTGCCGGAGCCCAAGGTGGTGTTCAACTACCTGGGGCAATTCGATCATGACCTGGGCGATGGCCGCTTCTCGCCGTCGAAGGTGTCGGCCGGCGCGCTGGTGGATCCGTCCACGCCGCTCAATCGCGAGCTGGAAATCAATGGTCAGGTCTTCGCCGGGCAACTGGGGCTGACCTTCCGCTTCAGCGGTCAGCGCTATCAGCGCCAGACCATCGAACGCCTGCAAACGGCCTATCGCGACGGGTTGGTGGCGTTGCTGGAAAGCCTGCCGTCGGCGCAACCGGTTGCACCGCAAAGCCTGCCGGTCAGCCGCGACGGCGCGCCGAATCCATTGATCCGTCTGAGCAGCGGCGCCAGCGACAAACCGCCGGTGTTCTGCGTGCACCCGGTCAGCGGCACGGTGGTCGGTTACTACGCGCTGGCCCGTCGACTGTCTGCGCAGTGGGACGTGTGGGGCATTCAGAACCGCCAAGTGCTGGACGGCCAATGGCGCGACAGTGCCATCGAGCAAATGGCCCGGGACTACGTCAAGGCCCTGCTCGAACAGCAGCCGTCCGGCACGTACCGGCTGATCGGCTGGTCCATGGGCGGGACCATGGTCCTGGAAATGGCCCGGCTGCTGACCCGACTCGGCAAGCGCGTCGAGTTCGTCGGCCTGATCGACGGCTACGTGCCGGGCGCTGGCCAGCCGCGTCCTGTCCTTCCAGAAACCGCCCCGGAAAGCCCGGCTCTGGACGCTGGCGATGAAGGCCTGGAAGCCGACGCGCACTGGCAACAGTTGCTCGGCGTCGAGCGGCACATGCGCCAGTTGGCCAATCAATGCCGCCAGATCCACGCCCTCAGCGTGCCGGTCTACGCCTGGTGGGCCGAGCGCTCGCCGGAAAATAACGATAACGCACCGGCTCTTCTGGAGCAGGGCATGGGTGTTCGCTTGCAGGTTTCGGCCTGGATCGACGCCGACCACCTTTCGATCGTCCGTGATCAGCTGTTCATCACTCAACTTGCCGAGGCCCTCGCGCAGGGCAACGAACGCCCTCATTCCCACGATTTCCAGGAGCACGAACATGCATAGCCAACACAACGTGACGCCGATTGCCGCCCGCCACAGCGAGGCGCTGTCGAGCAACCCGGACGCCGCCGTCGCCAACGCCGACTACCGCTTTGCGCCGACCCCGCGACTGGAGCGGCAGGCCGCCGTGGAATCCAATGCGCGCAGCTACCCGCGGCGCATTCCCTTGGAACTCAAGCGCGCCCAGGGCATTCACGTGCAGGACAGCGAAGGGCGCTGGTTCATCGATTGCCTGGCCGGCGCTGGCACCCTGGCGCTGGGGCATAACCACCCCGAGGTGATCCAGGCCATGCGCGCCACCCTCGACGGCCAGCGTCCGCTGCACACCCTGGACCTGATGACCGAAGCCAAGGACGATTTCATCAACGAGCTGTTCGCCTTGCTACCGCCTGAATTCGCCAAGGACGCGCGCATCCAGTTCTGCGGCCCGGCCGGTACCGATGCAGTGGAAGCGGCGCTGAAACTGGTGCGCACGGCCACCGGGCGCAGCAATCTCATGGCTTACCACGGCGCCTATCACGGCATGACCCAGGGCGCGCTGGCGCTGATGGGCAACCTGGGGCCGAAGACCTATCTGGACGGCATGGCCGGCGGCGCGCAGTTTCTGCCGTTTCCCTACGACTACCGCTGCCCGTTCGGCGTCGGCGGAGAGGCCGGCGAGCGCATCGGCCTGCACTACATCGAGAACCAACTGACCGACCCGGAAAGCGGCGTCCTGCCCCCCGCCGGGATGATTCTGGAAACCCTGCAGGGGGAGGGCGGCGTGGTGCCGACCTCGGCCAACTGGCTGCGGGAAATCCGCCGCATCACCCGCGACGCCGGCGTGCCGCTGATTCTCGACGAAATCCAGTGTGGCGTCGGCCGCACCGGTAAACCGTTTGCCTTCGAACACGCGGGTATCGTGCCGGACGTGCTGGTGCTGTCCAAAGCCATCGGCGGCAGCCAGCCTATGGCGGTGGTGGTCTACAACAAGTCCCTGGACGTTTGGAAACCGGGCTCCCACGCCGGCACCTTCCGTGGCAACCAACTGGCGATGGTGGCCGGTTCCACCACCCTGCGCATCGTCCGCGAGCAGCAACTGGACCTGCACGCCGCCGCCATGGGCGAGCGCCTGATCGGCCACCTGCGTTCGCTGCAGAAAGACTTTCCGCAGATGGGCGATGTTCGCGGCATGGGCTTGATGCTCGGGGTGGAAATGGTCGATCTCGACGGCCGCCCCGACGCCCTTGGTCACTTCCCCCACAGCGGCGCGCTGGCCTCGACCATTCAGCGTGAATGTTTGCAGCGCGGGCTGATCATCGAAGTGGGCGGGCGGCACTCCTCGGTCATCCGCTTCCTGCCGCCGCTGATCGTCACCGCCGCGCAGATCGACCAGATCGCCGACATCTTTGCTGCTGCCGTTTCAGTGGCCGTCAAACAGCGTTAAACCCCTGCTCTTAGAGCGTTTAAACAGGGCGTAGGACCAGCAGTGGCCCTTCGCCCTTTTTTTACGATAAGAATGGTAATGAGAAACGTTCTTTGTTACATTTTCACGCTTTTTTGACATAAGCGGTCAATTTTGGGGCCTTGCCCCGTGTGATATCAAAGGGAGGGGGAGTTCCGATGGCGAGCAATAACAAGGGTCAATTCAAGGTCAATGCCTTGGCAGCGCTGATCGCAACGGTTGCCTGCCACGGCGCAGCCTGGGCGGCAGACGCTCCGGCCAAGGCCGAGCAGGGCGCCACTATCGAACTGCAGAATTCGGTGGTCACCGGCGAAGCGCCCGAAGGGGAGCAAACTGTTGGCTATCAGGTGAAGAACAGCACGGCCGGTACCAAGACCAGCACACCGCTGTCGGAAACCCCACGCTCGGTATCGGTCGTCACACGCCAGCGCATTCAGGATCAGGGCTCGCAAACCCTGACCGACATCCTTGGTTACGTCCCCGGCATCTTCGCCCCGCCATTCGCCGTCGGCGACGGCCTCGCAGGCGACCTGTTCTCCATTCGCGGCTACAACGCCACCGACTACGGTTACGGCCTGCTCAAGGACGGCCTGCGTCTGCAAGGCAACCGCTACGACACCACCACCGAACCCTATGGCCTGGAACGCACCGAAGTGTTCCGCGGCCCGAGCTCGATCCTCTACGGCGAAAACGCGCCGGGCGGGCTGGTCAACCTGGTCAGCAAGCGCCCGACCGAAACCGCCCAGGGTGAAGCCAAATTCTCCTACGGCAGCAACAACCGCCGTCAGCTGTCCCTCGACGTCTCCGGCCCGTTGACCGACGACAACCGCGTCCTTGGCCGCGTGGTCATGCTCGGTCGCAACGCCGACACCCAAGTGGATTCGGTACCGGACGACCGCATTTACATCGCGCCGTCGATGACCTTCAACTTCGACGAAGACACCGCGCTGACCCTGCTCTCGTCCTACCAGCGCGACCGTACCAAGCTGCTGCTCGGTTACCCCGCAGCGGGCACCTTGCTGAACAACGTCAACGGCAAGATCGGCAAGGACCAGTTCAACGGCAACCCCAACTGGGACGACTTCGAACGCGAAACCTGGACCCTGGGTTACGAGTTCAAGCACCAGCTCAACGACACCTGGCAGTTCCGCCAGAACTCACGCTTCATGGAATCGCGCCTAGACCGTCACGAGACCTGGCCGAACAACCTGAATAACCGTGGCTTCGGCAGCACGCTGAGCAGCACGGCGTACGACCGCGACAATAAATCGGTCACCTACTCGGTGGACAACCAGTTTGAAGGCCACTTCACTTCCGGTGCCCTGGACAACACCCTGTTATTGGGCGTGAGCTATGACCGCACCTCGTTCAATCAGGACTGGAATGCAGGGCTCGGCGGAACCTACAACGTCTTCAATCCGGTGTTTTCGTCGGTTCCTCCGAGGACCACGCAATACGTGCAGAACTCGCAACTCGACCAGCACATGTATGGCACCTACACGCAGCTGCAAAGCAAGTATGACAACTGGATTTTCCTGCTGGGCGGCCGCCAGGACTGGGTTCACAGCGAATACCGTAACCGCGCCAGCGCAGCGCGTGCGGGCAGTGCTGCCGTTGCCGGCACCGATCTGGATGGATGGGATAACGAGTTCAGCTGGCAAACCGGGTTGATGTACCAGTTTGAAAACGGCTTGTCGCCTTATGTCAGTTATTCCACTGCGTTTACCCCGGCACAGCAATCGTCGAGTCCTACCGGAGGGCTGTTCGATCCGATCAAGAGCGAGCAGTACGAGATGGGCCTGAAGTATGAGCCGAGGGGCTGGAACACGACCTTCAGCGCGGCGGTGTTCAATCTCACCAAGACCGACGATGTGGTGCCTGATAGCACCGGATTCAGCCGTCAAGTCGGCAAGAGCGAATCGAAGGGCGTCGAGCTTGAGATGAACAGTGATGTGACGAAGAACCTCAGTTTGACGGCTTCGTATACGTACACTGATGCCCGAGTGACCAAGGACACGGCGGGTTCGCTGTTCAAGGATCATCAGTTGACCGGCATACCGCGTAATCAGGCAAGTACCTGGGCGACGTATCGCTTCCTCGATGGCCCGATGAGCGGTTTCCGTGTGGGCGGCGGGGTGCGTTATTTCGATAATACGTTCGCGTATACCGCGCCGACGTTGTACGGGAAGTTGAAGACGGGTGATGTGACGCTGGTGGATGCGTTGGTGGGGTATGACATCGATAAGCATTGGTCGGTGGATGTGAACGCGAAGAATCTGTTCGACAAGGAGTATGTGAGCGGCTGCAATAACGCGGGTCGGTGTTATTGGGGCGAGGAGCGGACGGTCCTGGGAACTGTGGCGTTCCGCTGGTAACCCGCTCTTGACATCAAAGGCGTCTGCCTGGGGGCAGACGTTTCGCCTTCGGCGACTTACTTTTAAAAGCACCAAAAGTAAGCAAAAGTGCCTGCTCCTGGTTGGGCCCGACTTCGTCGGGTTCCCTCACTCCGGCCCCGCTCCGTGGGCCCGCGCCGAACGGACATCCATGTCCGCAACGGCGCTCTCGCCGCATCCATGCGGCTCGGCCCACTCCGCGAGACCTCCGTTCAGCCTGCACCCAAGTCGCGATGGGTGTCGTCTGGACGTTTTGTGTATGAAGATCAAAAGCAACGGCAACGGCAACGGCTTCCCGGCTGAAGCCGGTCCTACAGTCGTGCGCGGTCTAATTAGTGGGACCGGCTTCAGCCGGGAAGAGGCCAGCCCAGGCGCCAACAATTTCGCTGATAGCACCCCCCTGTATTGATCGTGCCCACGCTCCCCGCGGGCATGCATCCCGTGACGCTCCGCGTCACCCCACCGAAGACGGGACGCGGAGCGTCCTGGGCGGCCTTACCACGCGGAGCGTGGGAACGATCACGATCAAAAGCTTCCCGGCTAAAGCCGGTCCCACTGGGTATACGCGATGCTGTTAGTGGGACCGATCAAAAGCTTCCCGGCTGAAGCCGGTCCCACTGGGTATACGCGGTGCTGTTAGTGGGACCGGCTTCAGCCGGGAAGCCCTTGATCTGCTTTTGCTTTCGCTGTTGATCTTCTACGCGGTAGCCCAGTCACCGCCAAACGCGACTTGGGTACAGGCTGAACGCAGGTCTCGGTCCGTGGGCCGAGCGGCATGGATGCCGCGAGAGCCGCCCCCCGCCATGGATGGCGGATGGCGGCGGGCCCACGGAGCGAGACCGGAGTGAAGGAACCCTGAGGAACGAAGGGCCCAACCAGGAGCAGGCACTTTTGCTTACTTTTGGTGCTTTTCAAAAGTAAGTCGCCGAAGGCGAAACAGTCTGCCCCCAGGCAGACGCCCTTGATCTGCTCTCAAGTTTTTCGCAAAAAACCACTAACCATCCAGCCCCCTCGTTCGTCTTTCAGGTAAGGCGCGCTTACCTGCGCCGTTCCAACTCCACGAGGGATTACACATGAGCTTCGACAGCGAAAACACACAATTCCGGGTCGTCATCAACCACGAAGAACAGTACTCCATCTGGCCCGACTACAAAGCCATCCCGGACGGCTGGAAAAGCGTCGGCGTCGAAGGCGACAAACAAACCTGCCTCAACCACATCGAAAGCGTCTGGACCGATATGCGCCCCCTCAGCCTGCGCAAGGCCATGGCCTGATTCCCCCTCTTTCCGACGTATCAGGAGCGTAACGCCCATGAACATGCGCATGCTCACCCCCGAACGCCTGCGCCTTGAAGC
Source organism: Pseudomonas sp. HP_01 (assembly GCF_055284355.1). Taxonomy (NCBI): domain Bacteria; kingdom Pseudomonadati; phylum Pseudomonadota; class Gammaproteobacteria; order Pseudomonadales; family Pseudomonadaceae; genus Pseudomonas; species Pseudomonas sp. HP_01. Next base: position 70,376 of record NZ_JBTOPV010000021.1, read on the forward strand.
CGGCTTTCCCCTGCGCGTCCAGCCCGGCCAGACTGGCGTCTCCCTGGCCGCCGAAATCGACGCCCTGCGCAGCGTCGTCGACCACTCCCTGGAACGCGACGGCGCCATCCTCTTCAGCGGCTTCACCCCCGAAGGCGTCGAAGGCTTCCAGCAGTTCGCCGCCTCCTTCGGCCACCCGCTGCTCAACTACGAATTCGGCTCCACCCCGCGCAGCCAGGTCGATGGCAAAGGCGTCTACACCTCCACCGAATACCCGGCGCACCGCTCGATCCCGCTGCACAACGAACAGGCCTACACCACCGAATGGCCCATGCGCATCTTCTTCTACTGCGCCAAAGCCGCCGTCAGCGGAGGCGAGACGCCGATTGCCGACAGCCGCCGGGTGTTCCAGCGCATCAGTCCGGCCCTGCGCAAACGCTTTGAAGAAAAGCGCCTGATGTACGTGCGCAACTACGGCAATGGCCTGGATCTGACCTGGCAGCAGGTCTTCAACACCGACCGCCACAGCGACGTCGAAGACTACTGCCGCACCCGGGGCATCCAGTGCGACTGGAACGAGGACGGCGACCTGCGCACCCGACAGTTGGTGCAAGGCGTGGCCCAGCATCCGCGCACCAAGGACTGGGTCTGGTTCAACCAGGCGCATCTGTTCCACCTGTCGAACCTCGACGAGGAGATGCAGGAAATCCTCCTCGACACCGTCGGCGAAGAAGGCCTGCCGCGCAATGTCTACTACGGCGACGGCAGCCCGCTGGAGGCCGACGCCCTGGCGGAAATCCGCGGCGTGCTGAGCGGATGTGAAGTGGTCTTTCCGTGGCAGACCGGTGATGTGCTGATGCTCGACAACATGCTCACGGCGCACTCGCGCAAGCCGTTCAGCGGCGAACGAAAAGTCGTGGTCGCCATGGCCGAAGGCGTCAGCGGCAACACCCTGCACACCCTTTCCTGAGTCCGATATTCATGCAGAAAACCAAGCTTGTTTACGTCTGGTCGCTGCGTAACGCCGCGGCAGACAAGGCCGGTCAATATGTCGATTACCACGGCGAGCAGCGTTACATGACTTCGCCACTGGAGTACCTGGTCAAGGCGCTCAACGACACCGCCCTCGGCGATCACTACTCCCTGGAAGCGATCATCTACGACGAAAACCCCGAGTCCGCCCGGGATCGCGAGAGCATCAAGGATTACGGCTTCAAGCCGGGGCAGGGCGCCCACTGGTTCTACCCGACGGGCCTCACGGTGCAGGGGCGCAAGGTCGATGACCTGCTGGAAAACGTGCCGTCGAGCTACCGCGCCTTGCCCCTGGACGACAGCGCGCGGCCAGCCGGCAAGTCGGATTTCGAGCGACGCCTCGGCGAGCGCTTGCACGCACTGCAAGCCGATGTCGTGGTGCTGGACGGGTTGCTGGTGATCCTCGATGAACTGGTGCGCGAGGGCGCTGATTTCCATCGGCGCATCTTCAATGTGCACCCTGGCATCACGCGGCTGGAATCGCCCTACGAGCGGCGCGGCGCCTATGCCACCCTCGACGCGCTGTACGGCGCCCGCGGCAAGAAAGTGGTCGACTGGACCACGCGGGAGATGGTCGATACGCCGGTGGTGGACATGACCGGCGCGTCGTTCCATTACGTCGACACCGGCATCGATTCCGGCGAGGTGGTCTTCGACGTGCTCGACACGCCCATCGCCCCCGACGACACCATCCTCGAACTGCGCTGGAACAACTTCAACAACAGCCTGTTTCCCGCGCTGGAGCAGGGGTTGTGGGTGCTGGCACGGCAACAGTCCCATTGATCGCGCTCAATTGAACAGCCCGTCGGCGCAGGCAATCAGCCCATGATTCCTGCTCTGGCGCCGTTGTTCATTGCCGATTTCGAGCACTATCGCGACGTCCTCGTACTGCCCGACGGTCCTCGTCAGGGCGTGCCTTTGCGCACGTTCCTGACCGACGAATACCTGGACGACATTCTCGGTCGTCTCGGCAGCGCCTATCCCGACAGCGACCCGCGCGGACTGGCGTCGATCTGGAGCAAGTACTACTTCATCAAACTGATTCCGCCGGTGGTGGCGGCGTCGTTGATCCTTGACCAGCGCCTGCCACTGCACCTGGATCAAGTACAACTGATCCTCAACGACGATAGCCTGCCTGCCGGGTTCAAATTGCCTCACGCGGGACAGCGCTGGAGGCCTACCCCGGGCGATGCTTTCGAGCGTTTCGATGAGTTGCTCGAACATCACCTCAGGCCGTTCATCGAGGCCTTGGCCCGGCATGTGCGCCTGTCCCCGAAAGTGCTGTGGAGCAACGCCGGCAACTATTTCGAGTGGCTGCTGGGCGTGCTCGAAAACGCGATGCCCCATGCCGATCTGACCCATGGTCACCAGTTACTCAACGCGCCACTTCTCCCCGACGGACGCCGCAATCCGCTCTACCAACCCGTGCGCTACCTCAAGGTCGAAGGGCAAGACGAACCAAAGCGCCAACGCCGCGTGTGCTGCATCCGTTACCGGGTAAACGGCCTCGACTACTGCGGCAACTGCCCGCTCTCCTGACTGACCGCGTACACACTATGGGCCCGGCTTCAGCCGGGAAGGCGCCCGTCGTCACGCTACAAAAGTAAGGGTGATACCACCGGCCTCTTCCCGGCTAAAGCCGGTCCCACAAAGGCGTCGCGCACACCGACTGGGACTGGCTGAAACCTGATAGTGGGACCGGCTTTTCTGATCGTTCCCACGCTCCGCGTGGTAATGCAGGCCCCGACGCTCTGCGTCGATGAAACGACGCACATTCCGGGTTTTGCGCGAGGCGACGCGGAGCGTCACGGGATGCATACCCACGCAGAGCGTGGGCACGATCATTGGGACTGTCTGAAACTCGATAGTAGGACCGGCTTCAGCCGGGAAGGCATCAGTCGTCACACCGCAAAAGCAAGATCACGCCTCCCGCCCACGCAACCCGGCACGCCCATAAAACGCCACCACCACAAAACATCCCAGGGGCAGCAGGTACGCCAGCGCCGTGGAGAAGTGGTCCGCCACCAGTCCCATGAAATACGGCATCAGCGCGCCGCCGACGATAGCCATGATCAGGAACGAGCTGCCGCGTTTGGTGTGCGGGCCGAGGTTTTTCACGCCCATGGCGAAGATGGTCGGGAACATGATCGACATGAAGAAGAACACCGCGACCAGCGCCACCACGGACAGGCTTTCCACCCCACTGACCACCACCGCGCACAACGCAACGTTGATCCATGCGTACACCATCAACAACCGCTGCGCCGAAATACGACCCATCAGCCAGGTGCTGAAGAAACGCCCGCACATGAAGCAGATCATCGCCACCGACAGCAGGTACGCGGCGCTCTGGCTGGTCATGCTGGCCCAGTGTTCGGTGACGTAGTTGATGAAGAGCGCGCCGACACCCACCTGCGCCGCCACGTAGAAGAACTGCGTGACCACGCCACCGACGAATTCGCGGTGCTGCCAGAGGGTCTTGTTGTCATGGCGTTGAATGCTCGATTCCTGCTCGCGCAGATCGGGCATCGGCGTGCGGGCAAACAGCGCCGCCACCAGCAGGACGATCACGGCGATGACCACGTAGGTGGTTTGCAGCGAACTGTTGTCACTGCTGGCGTTGTTGCCGCCGAAGAACAGCGCGCCACCCAACAGCGGCCCGACGAACTGGCCAAGGCCGTTGAACGACTGCGCCAGATTGAGCCGACGCTCCGCGCCTTTAGGGTCTCCCAGCACGGTGGCGTAGGGATTGGCCGCCGTTTCCAGACAACCCAGCCCCAGGGCGATGACGAACAGCGCAAACAGGAAAAACGGGAAGCTCGCCGCATTGGCCGCCGGCATGAACAGCAACGCGCCAGCCGCATACAGACACAGGCCCAGCAGGATCCCGGCCTTGTAGCCGAAGCGGTCCATCAGGAGCCCGGCGGGCAGGGCGATGATGAAATAAGCGCCGAAGTAGGCCGCCTGCAGCAGCCCGGACTGGGCCTTGCTGACGTGCAGCGTTTCCTGAAAATGCTTGTTCAATACGTCGAGCAGCCCGTACGACAGGCCCCAGAGAAAAAACAGGCTGGTCACCAGCATCAACGCCACCCGCACCGACGGCTCAGCGTGCCGGTACACCCCAGTCTGGACTTTGCTTTGTTTGGTCAACATAACGCTCTCCTTTTTGTTGTTGTTAAAGCGTGCAGCGTGATGAAGCAGGTGCCTGGTTAATGCCGAGATCGCATCAATCCACGGACCTGTAGGAGCGGGGGGGGGGGGGGGGGGGGGGGGGGGGGGGGGGGGGCGGGGGGGGGGGGGGGGGGTGGCGGGGGGGCGGCGGGCCAGGGCCCAAGGCAGGAGGCAGCGGG
>NZ_JBTOPV010000022.1:0-73287 GCF_055284355.1 Pseudomonas sp. HP_01
GGCCCCGCCCCCCCGCCCCCCCGGCGCCCGCCCCCCCCGCCCCCCCCCCCCCCCCCCCCCCCCCCCCCCCCCCCCCCCCCCCCCCCCCCCCCCCCCCCCCCCCCCCCCCCCCCCCCCCCCCCCCCCCCCCCTACACTGGGTGTGCAGCGTCCCACTGCTCACGGTTGTCTGCAGGCTCCTTGACCTTATATTCGCCTTGAATCCCTGCTGACGGCTTCCCGGCTCAAGCCGGTCCCACATCCGCGTTCATATCCGTTCTCACTGACTGCACGCGCTGCTTTAGTGGGACCGGCTTCAGCCGGGAAGAGGCCCGCATCTGCACCCTCGATTTTGCGGTGTGACGAATAACGCGCTCCCCACCAAATCCAGTCCCTCCCACTGCGCGCAGTCCCGCCATCCAGAGTTGGCGTGCTTCCTGCTTCGTCTCCCCGATATCGCCATTGATCATCTTTTTGACGCCTGGCCGCATCACAGGGAAAACGTAATGCACCGTCATCCATCTTCGGGAAATACCATGCCGCTCGATGCCCAACTGACTCTCGTAGTCCTCACCCATGACCGGCCCGCACTCTTGCGCCGGACGTTGCAGTACTACAGTTCGTTGTCGGCCCACGTGCTGGTGCTGGATGCTTCGCTGCAGTCAGCCGCAGACATTGCCGCGCTTTTCCCGCAGGTGGATTACCGCCACGTGCCGCAGTTCGCCGATACCGGCATTCAGAGCAGGATCGCCTACGGGGTGACCCAAGTGGCCACGCCGTTCATGGCGTTCGTGGGCGACGAAGATTTTCTGATGCATGACGCGCTGGCCCGGTCGGTGGAATTCCTCGCCGCCAACCCGGATTACGGCCTGTGCCACGGCTATTGCCTGATGTACCAGGCCCATGGCGACAAGGTCGAATACTTCCGCCGCGACAAAAAGGGCCCGGAAGACTTCGCGTCCGAGACCGCTGCCGAACGCGTCCTGAGCTTCATGGACCACTACATTCCGCCGTTCTACGCCGTCACTCGCACTGCGCTGCTGCAACAATGGTTTGCCGCCTTGCCCCAGGGCATCAGCGGCGAACTGCAAGAGTTCGGTCACGCGTATTTCCTGCTCTCGGCCGCCAAGGCGCGGACCCTGCCGATCCCCTACGTGGTCCGCGAGCTCAACCACCGGCTTTCCGACCGCCCGACCCACATGTTGAAAAAGCTGAGTGACAGCGATCCGTCAGCCGTCCTCGAGCGCCACGAATTCGCCGGTTTTCTGGCAGGTCTGACTTCGACCCTCGGCGAGCTGAACGCAGCCGACGGCATCGAACACGTCAAAACGACCTACGCCACCCTTCAAAGCTGTCTCGATGATCAGCGTTCCCTGGGCCTGACCAGCATCGTGGTGTCGCGCTGGAACGACGTGTTCAAACCTGCGGACCGCCAGTTCGGTCCCCGTCAGTTCGTTGAAATGCCGTTTTACAACCAGGCCTTTTTCGACGTGCTGGCCGAGATCGAGTTTCTGATCCACGCGCTGCCGGCCGGCAAGCTGCAGATGGAGCATCTCGAAGGTACTTGGGTTCAGCACGAAGTGCTGCTGCGCTCACACGGCAACGACAACCCCGAAACCATCGCCAACCGGATGTGGGAAGCGATGGCGCTGAACATCTTCAACCCGTACATCGTCGAACCGCTGGTCGGTGTGATGGCCCGCCAGGATGACCCCGAAGAAGCCGCGCAAATGTCGCGTTGGTTGCAGCGCCTGAATTCGGTCCATCGTGAAGACCATCGCGTGACCCTGGCCGGCATGCCATCGGGCCAGTTGTTGCAGTGGCTGGACGCACGCCAGCCGAGCCCGGGCGATGCACAGGCCATCCTCAGCCGCATCAGCAGCCTCGGCGGCGGGCCGCAGTTCGGCATTCTGTTGCTCGACCTGAACGATGACATGAACAAATTGCAGGTCACCCTGGACAGCCTGGTCGAAGGCCACTGCAAGACTTTCAAGGTGGTGGTGTTCACCAGTGGCGAGCCACCGGCGGCGACGAGCGCGCAAAACACCCTGCACTTCGTCAAGGTCAGCAAGAGCAACTGGGTCGACAAGGTCAATCAGATCGCCCGTCAATCCACCTGCAACTGGCTGATGCTGGCTGAAGTGGGTGATGCTTTCACCGCCGGTGGGCTGTTGCGCGCCTCGCTGGAACTGCAGGCCGCGCCTGAGTGCCGCGCGGTGTTCGCCGATGAAGTTCAACGTGAGGCCAGTGGTGCGCTGACCCACGTCATGCGCCCGGGCTTCAACCTCGACCTGCTGCTGAGCAACCCGACGCTGATGTCCCGTCACTGGCTGGTCCGCCGCGACGTACTGGTCGAGGCCGGCGGTTACTCCGCCGACTTTGCCCAGGCCGCCGAATTTGAACTGCTCCTGCGTATCATCGAGCAGGGCGGCATGGGCTGGCTGGCGCATCTGGACGAGCCGCTGCTGGTCACCGACGCACAACCCCTGGAAGAAAACCCCCAGCAACGTCTGGCCCTGACCCGGCACCTGAACAATCGCGGTTTCAAGGCCCAGATCAGTCCGGCGGCACCCGGCACCTGGCGCATCGATTACCGCCACATCCAGCGCCCGCTGGTGTCGATCCTCGTCCAGGGTGTTGACGACCTGCCGGTGCTGCAACGTTGCCTGGCGAGTGTCCTGCTGCGCACGCGCTACGCAAACTACGAAGTGCTGATCGCGGACGATCACAGCGTGTCGGCAGAACTCAGCGAATGGCTGAGCCGCCAGCAAAAAGGCCGCGTGCGCGTGATTTCCATGGATCAACCGCTGAGTCAGTCCGCGCTGATCAATGCGCTGCGCGAACAGGCCACCGGCGAATACCTGGCACTGCTCTCGGCCCATGGTGAAGTCATCAGCCCGAACTGGATCGACGCCTTGCTCAATCAGGCAATGCGTCCCGAAGTCGGCGTGGTTGGCGCCAAGCTGATCGAGCGCAACGGCACGGTCAGTCAGGCGGGTCTGATTCTCGGCATGAACGGCGGCGTGGGTTCAGCGTTCGTCGGCGAAGCGAAAGACGCAGCCGGCTACATGAGCCGTTTGCTGCTGGACCAGAATTACTCCGCGGTGTCCGACGCCTGCCTGATGGTGCGCAAGGAGATCTTCGACGCCGTCGGCGGCATGGATCAAGAGCATTTCGCCGACGCCTTCGCCGACGTGGACCTGTGCCTGAAAGTGGCCCAGGCCGGGTACCTGACGGTGTGGACGCCCCACGTGCAGTTCGTGCACTCGGGCGCATTGCCTGACGCGCCACAGACGCTGGCCGCGCTGCAAGACAAATGGTCCGGGGCGTTTGCCCACGACCTGGCGTACAACAAAAATCTGCAACTGACCGGCAAGGGCTTCACCCTCGCTTCGGCCGACGGTTCCAGTTGGGCCGAGCTGCTCGCTTAAGGCCTCCGGGTTAAAGGACTACGTCATGTTCAACGGCAAATCAGTGTTCATCTCAGGCGCGACCGGCTCGTTCGGTCGCATGTTCATCCGCTCGCTGCTGGCGCGTTATCAGCCCCGGCGCGTGGTGGTGTTTTCCCGCGATGAACTCAAGCAGTACGAAATGCAGCAGGAATTCAACGCCCCGTGCATGCGCTATTTCCTCGGCGATGTGCGCGATGCCGATCGTTTGCAGCAGGGCATGCGCGGCATTGATTACGTGGTCCATGCGGCGGCGCTCAAGCATGTGCCGGCGGCGGAGTACAACCCGACCGAGTTCATTCGCACCAACGTCAATGGCGCGGAAAACATCATTTCGGCGGCCATCGCCAACGGCGTGAAGAAGGTCGTGGCGCTGTCGACTGACAAGGCCGCCAGCCCGATCAACCTGTACGGCGCCACCAAACTGCTGTCGGACAAACTGTTCGTCGCCGCCAACAACATCGGTGGCGAAGAACAGACGCGGTTTTCCGTGGTGCGCTACGGCAACGTGGCCGGCTCCCGCGGTTCCATCGTGCCGTTCTTCAACAAGCTGCTGGCTGGCGGTGCGGTTGAATTGCCGATCACCGACCCGCGCATGACGCGGTTCTGGATCACCCTCGACCACGGCGTGGATTTCGTCATGCAGAGCTTCGAGCGCATGCACGGCGGTGAAGTGTTCGTGCCGAAGATTCCATCGGTGCGCATCGTCGATCTGGCCCAGGCCATGGCCCCGGACCTGCCGCACAAGATCGTCGGCATTCGTCCCGGCGAGAAACTGCACGAACTGATGGTGCCCCAGGACGACGCCCGGATGACTTTGGAATTCGACGACCACTACACCATCGTGCCGTCGATCCGCTTCAACAACGTCGACACCGACTTTGCCGTCGACGCCACCGGCGCACAGGGCAAGGCGGTCCACGACGAGTTCGAATACCGCTCCGACACTAACCCGGATTTCCTGTCGATCCGCCAGATCGGCGAGCTGCACGCTGACGTAAAGCCATGATTCCGTATGGCAGACAGAGCGTTGATCAGGACGATATCGACGCGGTGGTCGAGGTGCTCAAGTCGGACTGGCTGACCCAGGGCCCGACCCTCGAACGCTTCGAAGTTGTGATGGCCGAGCGCTGTGAAGCCGGTTTCGCTGTGGCCGTGTGCAACGCCACGGCGGCGCTGCACATTGCCTGTCTGGCGGCCGGACTGGGGCAGGGCGACTGGCTGTGGACCAGCCCGAATACGTTTCTGGCCTCGGCCAACTGCGGGCGCTATTGCGGCGCCGATGTGGACTTTGTCGACATCGATTCCCTGACCTGGAACCTCGACACCGACGCCCTCGCGCGCAAGCTTGAAGTGGCCGAATCCACCGGCACGCTGCCCAAAGTGCTGGTGGCGGTGGCGTTTTCCGGACAGAGCTGCGACATGCGCGCCATCAGTGAACTGGCCCGGCGTTACGGTTTTGTGGTGATCGAAGACGCTTCTCACGCGGTCGGCGCGGACTATGCCGGGCGACCGGTAGGTTGCGGCGAATTCGCCGACATGACGGTGTTCAGTTTTCATCCGGTCAAAATCGTGACCACCGGCGAAGGCGGCATGGTGCTGACCAACAGCCCCAAACTGGCCGAACGTCTGCGCCGCCTGCGCAGCCACGGCATGACCCGTGATCCGGCGCAGATGGACGAGCCAAGCCACGGCCCCTGGTATTACCAGCAAGTCGAACTGGGCTTCAATTACCGGATGACCGACATGCAGGCGGCACTCGGGCTTTCGCAGCTGAACAAGCTCGACGGTTTTCTGGCCCGGCGTCGGCAGTTGGTGGCGCGTTATCACACGCTGTTGGCCGACCTGCCGCTGACCTTGCCGACCGCTCAAGCCGAGGCCGATTCCGCGTGGCACTTGTACGTCGTGCGCCTGCAGACCGACCTGATTGCGCTGAGTCACCGTCAAGTCTTCGAAGGTTTGCGCGGGGCAGGCATCGGCGTGAACGTGCATTACATCCCGGTGCATCTGCAGCCCTATTACCGCGACCTGGGCTTCAAACCGGGTGATTTTCCCGCAGCCGAGGCCTATTACGCTCAGGCCATCAGCCTGCCGCTGTACCCCGCGATGACCGACGCGCAGCAGGATTACGTCGTTGAACAGCTTCACCGTTTGCTCGGCGAAACGAGCCCGGCGGCCATTTGATGCGAGCGAACCCATGAAAGGCCCACGAGCATGAGCGCCGTCGCCATCATCCCCGCACGGGGCGGCAGCCAGCGCATCCCGCGCAAGAACATCAAGCTGTTCAACGGCGAGCCGATGATTGCCCATTCCATTCGTGCTGCGCGGGCGAGCGGGGCGTTCGATCAGGTTGTCGTCAGCACCGACGACGCAGAAATCGCTGACGTTGCCCGCCACTATGGCGCTGACGTGCCGTTCATGCGCCCGGCGGATCTGGCCGATGCTTTCACCGGCACGGCGGCGGTGATTCAGCATGCGCTTTGTACTCTGGACGCCCTTGATCAGCGCTTTGATTACGCCTGCTGCATCTACGCCACCGCGCCGCTGTTGCAGGCGCGCTATCTGCGTCAGGGCCTGGAAGTGCTCCAAGCAGCAGCAGAAAAATCCTATGCGTTTTCAGTGTGCAGCTTCGGCTTCCCGGTGCAGCGTGCGCTGTTGATCGACAGCGACGGCAGCCTGGGCGCGATGCACCCGGAATTTCGCAGCGTGCGCTCCCAGGACCTGCCCGTCGCCTATCAGGACGCCGGCCAGTTCTATTGGGGCCGCAGCGATGCGTGGTTGCGCGGCGATACGGTGTTTTCCGAACTCAGCCTGCCGGTGATTCTGCCCCGGCATCTGGTGCAGGACATCGACAGCCAGGAAGACTGGCTGCGCGCGGAATACCTTTATGCCGCGCTCAAGGCCGGCGGAGAACTGGCGTGATGCGCGTGCTGATCCGCGCCGACGCCTCGGTGATCATCGGCAGCGGTCACATCGCCCGCTGCCTGACCCTGGCCAATACGCTGCGCAACGATGGCGCCGATGTGCGCTTTGCCTGCCGCGAATTGCCGGGGCACTTGCTGCTGCGGCTGGCCGATCAGGGCTATGTCACCTATGCGCTGCCCGCACGTTATGGCGCTGAAGAAGACCAGGACATAGAGGCGGCGTTACCTTGGCAGGCGGACCTGTCGGCCTTGGCCGAAGAGATTGAGGATGAGCCGCAGTTTGACTGGGTGATCGTTGACCATTACGGGCTGGATGCGCGCTGGGAAAAGGCGGCGCGCGGTCTCGCCGATAGGGTGATGGCGATCGACGATCTGGCCAACCGGCCCCATTCGGTTGAAGTGTTGCTCGACCAGAATTACAGCGCTCAGGCGCTGGATCAGCCCTATGCCGCCTGGGTCGGGCCTGAGTGCCAGGCCTTTCTGGGGCCGCGATTTGCCTTGCTGCGCGACGAGTTTCAGTGCGAGGCCATTGCCATCAAGTCTCGGGTGGAGCGGGTGCTGGTCAATTTTGGCGGCTTCGATGCGGCCGGGCAGGTGTACGCCACGATGCTGGCGCTTCAGGCGTTCGATGACGTGCAGGTGGATTTCGTCGCCGGTCTGCACAACCCCCATTGGCAGGCGATGAGCGAGCTGGCGGCGTCCCGCCCTGAATGGCGGTTGCACACGCTGAGCGCTGATTTTTTCGCGCTGATGCAGGCCGCCGATCTGTTCATCGGCGCCGGCGGCGGCACCACCTGGGAGCGCGCGGCGCTGGGTTTGCCGACGATCTGTATTTCGGTGGCGAACAATCAGCAGCTCAATGCGCAATTGCTGGCCGAAGCGGGGGTGCATCTGTATCTCGGGCCCCATGTGCAGCTTGAGGCCGGGCGTTTGCGTGATGCTATCGAGCAGCTTTGCGGCGATGCGGTGCTACGCCGGTCGTTCGCCGAACAATCGAGGTTGTTGGTGGATGGTCGTGGTGCCCGGCGGATCGCTGACGCCTTGGCGGCCCCGGCTAACCCAGGCAGTCCCGACACCGTAACAACGGAGCAGGGCGCATGAGCCGCTGCCCGTTCCTATTTTTATCGTTTGGCCTGGTGCCGACCGACGTCAATGCAGCGAGTGAGCAACGATGAACTCTTTCAAGATCGGTTCGCGAACCATCGGTCCCGACGCGCCGCCGTTCATCATTGCCGAGATGAGCGGCAACCATAACCAGTCGCTGGATCAGGCGCTGCGCATCGTCGAGGCTGCGGCGAAGGCGGGCGCCCACGCCCTCAAGCTGCAGACCTACACCGCCGACACCATGACCCTGGACATCGCCGAGGGCGAGTTCTTCATCAAAGACCCCAACAGCTTATGGGCCGGGACCTCGCTGTATGCGCTGTATGAACAGGCGCACACGCCCTGGGAATGGCATGCGCCTATCTTCGCCCGAGCTAAAGAACTGGGGCTGCTGGCGTTTTCGACGCCTTTCGACGAGACCGCCGTGGACTTTCTCGAAAGCCTCGACGTGCCGGCCTATAAGATCGCCAGTTTTGAGAACACCGACATCCCGCTGATCCGCAAAGTGGCGGCCACCGGCAAACCGATGATCATTTCCACCGGAATGGCCAGCATCGCTGAGCTCGATGAAAGCGTGCGGGCGGCGCGGGCGGCGGGCTGCAAGGATCTGGTGCTGCTGAAATGCACCAGCACCTACCCGGCGACACCGGCCAACAGCCACGTGCGCACGATTCCGCACATGGCCGGGTTGTTTGGCTGCCAGGTGGGTTTGTCGGATCACACCATGGGCGTTGGCGTGTCGGTGGCGGCGGTGGCCATGGGCGCGACGGTCATCGAAAAACACTTCACCCTCGACCGCGCCGATGGCGGGGTCGACGCCAGTTTTTCCCTGGAACCGGCAGAAATGGCCAGCCTGGTCATCGAAACCGAACGCGCCTGGCAAGGCATGGGCCACGTGCAGTACGGCGCCACCGAAGCCGAACAGAAATCCCTGCAATACCGCCGCTCGTTGTACGTGGTGCGAGACATCGCCGAGGGCGAGATCTTCAGCGCAGACAACATTCGCGCCATCCGCCCCGGCCTCGGCCTGGCGCCCAAACACATCGATGCCGTGCTCGGGCGCAAGGCACGCCACGCCCTGAAACGCGGGGCTGCGTTGAGTTGGGATGGGGTGGGTTAGGCAAATACGGGACCGGCTGAAGCCGGTCCCACTAAAACAACGCGTGCAGTCAGTGATATTGGGTGTGAACGCAAATGTGGGACCGGCTTTAGCCGGGAAGACGGCACTCGTCACACCGCAAAATTGTCGTCGCGCACCAGGGCCTATTCCCGGCTGAAGCCGGTCCCACTAAAACAACGCGTGCAGTCAGTGATATTGGATGTGAACGCAAATGTGGGACCGGCTTTAGCCGGGAAGACGGCATACGCTACACCGCAAAATTGTCGTCGCGCACCTGGAGCCGGTCCCACTAAAACAACGCGTGCAGTCAGTGATATTGGCTGTAAGCGCGAATGTGGGACCGGCTTTAGCCGGGAAGACGGCATACGCTGCATCGCGAGATTGTCGTCGCGCACCAGGGCCTCTTCCCGGCTGAAGCCGGTCCCACTAAAACAGCGCGTGCAGTCAGTGATATTGGGTGTGAAAGCAAATGTAGGACCGGCTTTAGCCGGGAAGACGGCATACGCTGCACCGCAAAATTGTCGTCGCGCACCTGGAGCCGGTCCCACTAAAACAACGCGTGCAGTCAGTGATATGGATGTGAACGCGAATGTGGGACCGGCTTTAGCCGGGAAGACGGCATACGCTACACCGCAAAATTGTCGTCGCGCACCAGGGCCTCTTCCCGGCTGAAGCCGGTCCCACTGAAGCCTCGCAGATGTTGAACCACCCGCCACAATCCCGTGACATCTTCATGTCAATTACCTGTCTGAGCAGCGACCCGAGGTTGCGCAGCACCTGTCGGTCAGCTAAAAGCTTGTAAAACTTTTGGTGACCTGTGGGTCATAACGGGCATCTTCACTGTATCGTGTTGGCGGGCCGTGACGTCGTCGGGCTGATTCCAGAGCGATTCTGGTGTCGCTTCGCCGTGTACGTCGCCTTTTTTTCAGGCCGCAAGCCCCGGATTTTCAACGCCCCGCCTAACCGCGCCGGGTGATGTTCAGCAGTTTTTTATTGGGAAGCCATGATGATTGGCATCAAGAGCATAGCGAGTTATGTGCCCACAGCCGGCGTCGACAATTACGCCCAGGGTGCCAAATTCGGAAAGGATGAAGACTTCATCCTTGGCAAGATCGGTTCTGCTTTTCTGCCGCGTAAAGAAGACGCCCAGGAAACCTCGGACCTGTGCGTCGAAGCGGTCAACCAGCTGTTCGCTAACAACCCCGCGCTGTCACGGGACGCCATCGACGCTCTGATCGTCGTCACCCAGAACGGCGACGAAGAAGGCCTGCCGCACACGGCGGCCATCGTTCAGCACAAACTCGGCCTGCCGACCCACATCGCTGCGTTCGACATTTCCCTCGGCTGCTCGGGCTATGTCTACGGCATCTATGCGCTGAAAGGCTTTATGGAAGCGACCGGGTTGAAGAATGGTTTGCTGGTCACTGCCGACCCGTATTCGAAGATCGTCGACCCGGAAGACCGCAACACCACCATGCTCTTCGGCGACGCCGCCACGGCGACCTGGATGAGCGACGACGCCCCATGGCAGCTGGGCAAATCCAAGTTCGGCACCGACGGCTCGGGTGCAGAGTTCCTCAAGACTACTGATGGCGCGTTCTACATGAACGGGCGTCAAGTGTTCAACTTCGCGCTGGTCAAAGTGCCTGCGCACCTCAACGAACTGCTCGAAGACTCCGGCCTGCAATCCTCCGACGTCGATGCGTTCTGCATCCACCAGGGCAGCGCGGCCATCGTCGATGCGGTCGCCCGTCGGTTCGAGGACGGCAAGTCGCCGGAGAAATTCGTCAAGGACATGCTCGAGACCGGCAACACGGTGTCTTCCAGCATTCCGCTGCTGCTGGAAAAACACGTCATGAACGCCACGTGGAAACGCATCGCGGTCAGTGGTTTCGGCGTGGGCTTGTCGTGGGGCTCGGCGATCCTTTATCGTCCCTGACATCGCACCACCGGGCTGCCCCCAGCCTGCACAACGGCGACGCTGATGACTCAGGTCGCCGTTTTGCTTTCTGCACCTCTCACGGGACCGCCGTGCCAAACCGACAGGACTGCCGTCATGGGCGAGATTTTCCAGCACAACCTCGCCGTGATCGAACAGCGCTGGCCCGACGTTGCACAGCGCTTGAGCGCCGAAAGCGTCGAATCCATCCCTGCGCGGTTGATCGAAGGCCGCCAGTCGACCCTCAGCATTGGCGGCATTCAGCTCACCAGCCGCCATGATCGCCTCGCCGAAGCACAAACCCAGGCACAAAGCCTCCCGAACGATAGCCCCGTCGTGCATCTCTATGGCACCGCCCTCGGCGATTTGCAGCGGGTTTTGCTGGGCGAACATTCTCTGCAAACGCTGCACGTCCACATTCTCAACGGCGCGTTGTTCGCCTTGGTGCTGCAACTGCTGGAACAGGATGACTGGCTGTCCGACCCCCGCGTAAACCTCGCGTACGCCGACGCCCGCAGCGAGATTCAACTGCCCTTCTTTGCGTTGCCGGCTGAACTGGTGCTGGCCGACGACAGCAGCGCACGGATCCGCGACCGGCTGGTCAGTGAGGTGCACGTCGGCTTCAACAACCAGGCGTTCGCCGCCGACACCCCCGACAACGCGCGCCTGCTGGAACAGGGCAGGGCGCTGCTGCAACGGGACACCGACGTCGCGTCGCTGTTCGGCACTCAGCAGGGGTGCGACGTGTTCGTCATCGCCACGGGGCCGAGTCTGCAACAGCATTTGCCGCGCCTGTTGAGCACGTCAAACAGCGCCAACCGGCCGCTGATCATCTGCGTTGACACCGCTTACGTGCCGCTGCGCAACCAGGGCATCAGGCCGGACGTGGTGGTGAGCATCGACCACCGCATCACCCCGCGGCATCTGCCCACCGAAGGTTCCGCACACATCGCGCTGGTCTATGTGCCGGGCCAGGACGCCGCAATGCTGGAGGCCTGGCAAGGCCCGCGCTACGTCGGCTATTCCACCAGCCCGCTGTATGCACGGCTGCGCGAAGAAATCCCGAAAGCCACGTTGCACGTGGGCGGGAGTGTCATCCATCCGGCCGTCGATCTCGCGGTGAAAATGGGTGCCGCGCGAATCACCCTGTTCGGCGCCGACTTCGCCTTTCCCGGCGGCAAGACCCACACCGGCTGGCAGGACGGCGACCTGGGGCCCGCCCTGAGCATCGCCAAACACTGGGTGCGCGACGGTCGGGGCAACAAGGTCAAGACCCAGCTCAATTTCCGCAGCTACCTCATCGAACTGGAACGCTTCATCGCCCGCCACCCGCAGGTCACCTTCTTCAACACCAGCCGCGACGGTGCGCTGATCGCCGGCGCCGACTTCGACCCTGACTGGACCTTGCCATGACCCTGCCTCAACACGTCATAGAAGAAGCCCGCGAATGCGCCAAGCTGTTTCGCCTGGGCCGGGATATCGAAGGGGCGTTGAAAATGGTCGAGCTGATTGATCGGTCGCTGCCTTTGATGGACGGGGTTTCTCCCGAGAGACAGGCTGAATGGGGGAGGGTGTTGAGTGCGATTCTGGCGTGTCAGGAGCGGCAGGACTGGGTGGGGTTGGCGGATTGGCTTGAAGTCGAGTTTCTTGAGGTCTGACACTTTCCCATTGTCGGGAAGTTAGAGAAAACTCCTACATTAGTTTCAGTTTGATCTGAATTAAGCGGCCCGCAGGGGCCGTTTTTTTATGTTTTTTTAATCTCCAGTCCATTTAATAACTTAGCTGTTTTATTACCCTGCAATTGTCGTGATGGCGCAGCCTGCGCGACGTGTTTGTTGTTAAAGCCACTCTGCAGTTCGTCGATAGCTGGGCTGTAAGTTCTCCGGGAGAAATGGACTTCCCCGATACCAGAGAGCTCTCCGTTTCTATCAACGAGGGAATTAAAAATGGCTTTAACTGTAAACACTAATATTGCTTCGCTGTCTGTTCAGCGGAATTTGAACAGGTCTTCCGATTCTCTGAGCACTGCAATGACCCGCCTGTCTTCAGGATTGCGGATCAATACTGCCAAGGACGATGCTGCTGGATTGCAGCTTGCGACTCGGCTGACCACTCAAATACGCGGCATGACTGTTGCGACACGCAATGCGGGGGCGGCTATATCCATTATCCAAACGGCTGAAGGAGCATTGGATCAGTCTTTGAACAACTTGCAGCGGATGCGAGACCTCGCGGTGCAAGCTGCCAACGGTGATAAAGGGCCGAAAGAAAGAGATGCTTTAAATGCCGAGTTCCTGAAACTGACGGCCGAAGTGTCCAGGACCGCCAAAGGTACAACGTTCGGCGCTGAGTTGAATTTGCTGGATGGAAGTGCGGGGGAACTGAGTTTCCAGATTGGTGCGAATGTGGGCGCTACTGAGAAGATCAGCCTTACTCTCAGTGATGATTTTTCATCCGAATCAATCTTTGTTGCGACTGAGGATCGGGCGGCTGTTGCGGCAACTGCCACACATTCGGGCGCGGCGGCTATCGTCAAAGGTGATTACACACCGCTCTCGATTGACGGCAGCGGGTCGAGAAACATAGTCAATACCGTTACGCCCCAGATGGCGGCCGATATTGAGACGGCGAAGACCGGACTCCTTGCAGCCGAGGCAACGTTTGCAGGGATCCAGACGCCTACGCAAGCCGATGTCGACACCCTTAATGCCGCTAAAAAGGCGGTGACTGACGCTGAGAAAATCCTCGGCGATGCGAAGTCGGCAGATGAGGCTCTCAACAAACCCGCTCGTACCGAGAACATTGAATACACCATCAAGGCCATTGACGCAGCGATCGGCAAGATCAACTCCGCACGTGCGGATCTAGGTGCGAATCAGAACCGCATGATGAGCGCGATCGAAAACCTCCAGAACATGACGAAGAACGCCACTGCGTCCCGAGGCCAGATCGAAGATGTGGATTTCGCTGCGGAAACCGCAGAGATGACGAAGCAACAAACCCTCCAGCAAGCCTCCACCGCCGTCCTGGCCCAAGCCAACCAACTACCGGCAGCCGTTCTCAAACTGCTGCAATAACCCACACGCCCCTATAGATAGGGGCAACCGCGACCGGGGCGCGCCGCAGGGCGCGCCCTTCTTTTGAGAACTGGTTAACAAATCGCCGGGTCAGGTTAAAGCTTATGGGGTGTGCGCCGAAACGCTGTGTATCCCCGGACAACAAACTGCGGGGGTGGCGCTCTGGTGGCAAATAAATTTGAAAAAGCCCTCAAGCTCCTGGCAACCGCGACGATAAACATTACGTAGGTTCTCTAGGCCACACCCGGCGCTTGCCAGGGCCGGACAGCCGCAGCACACAACTAACGAGGAATTCATCATGGCTTTAGGCGTAAACACCAACGTAGCTTCCCTGGCAGTTCAAAAGAACCTGGCCAAAGCTTCCGATGCACTGTCGACTTCGATGACTCGTTTGTCTTCCGGTCTGAAAATCAACAGCGCCAAAGACGACGCAGCCGGCCTGCAGATCGCAACTCGCGAAACTTCGCAAATCCGCGGCCAGACTGTTGCAATCAAGAACGCCAACGACGGTATCTCGATCGCTCAGACCGCTGAAGGCGCTCTGCAAGAATCGACCAACATTCTGCAGCGTATGCGTGAACTGGCTGTTCAGTCCCGAAACGACACGAACGGTACTGCTGACCGTGGCGCTCTGAACTCCGAATACGCCCAAATGTCGGACGAACTGACCCGTATCGCCGGTTCGACCAACCTGAACGGCAAGAACCTGCTGGATGGTTCGGCTAGCACCGTAACTCTGCAAGTCGGTTCCAACACCGGTACTTCGAACCACATCGACCTGGTCCTGACCGGCAGCTTCACTGCTTCGGCTCTGGGCGTATCGAGCGGTACAAGTTCGATCAGCGGCGGCGACAACGCCACTGCCCACACCAACGTCGACAACGCCATCTCGGCAATCGACGCTGCACTGGCACAGATCAACAGCACCCGTTCGAGCCTCGGTGCCGCGCAAAACCGTCTGACCAGCACCATCTCCAACCTGCAAAACGTTAACGAAAACGCCACTGCTGCACTGGGCCGCGTTCAAGACACCGACTTCGCCGCTGAAACCGCTAACCTGACCAAACAACAGACTCTGCAACAAGCTTCCACCTCTGTTCTGGCCCAGGCTAACCAGCTGCCATCCGCTGTTCTGAAACTGCTTCAGTAATAACGGCTAGAGTTTTGGCGGGGGAGTATGCTTGCGTGCTCTCCCGCTTTTTACTTTCAACGAGGTGAGTGGACATGGAAATAAGTAGCAGGCTGAATTTGTCTTATTCAATGGTCCAGTCGATGCCCGCGGTGCCTGTGGTTGCTGACAAGCCGGCCGTGGCGCCTCAAGTCGTTTCTGCTCCGGCTGCTTCATCGTCGTCAGGCACATCGACAAGTAAAGACTCAGATCCCGAAAAGAAAACCGAAGAGCTGCAAGCGGCCGTCAAGCAAATGGAAAAGTTCTTCCAGTCGGTTCATCGCAACCTGGAATTCTCCATCGACGACAAGTCGGGGAAAGTGGTGGTGAAAGTGATCGCCACGGAAACAGGTGAAGTGGTGCGGCAATTGCCGTCTGCCGAAGCGCTGAAGCTCGCCGACAGTCTGAAGAACGCCAACAGCCTGTTGTTCGACGTGAAGGTTTAAATGGCATGAAATGTGAACGCTGTGCCTGTGGCATTGCGGGCTCGTCAAATTGCCGACTACAACTGAAAGGAGACTCACATGGCTAGTCCTATTACCCCTTCCACCGGCCTCGGCTCGGGCCTGGCAATCGGTGAGATTGTTACCGCGCTGGTCAACTCCGACAAGCTCGCGAAGCAAACCCAGATCACCACCCAGACCAAACTGGTCACCACGAAAATCTCCGGCATTGGCACGCTGACAAGTGCGATGACCGCATTTCAGACCGCACTGACCAACCTCGGCAAGACCGACACCCCTGCGTTCGCCGGTTATGCGGCAAAAGCTTCCGATGCGACCAAGCTATCCGTCACGTCCGACAACTCGGCCGTACCCGGTACCTACAGCATCAACGTCAAAAACCTTGCAACGGCTTCGAGTGTCGCCAGTGCTTCTTTTGCCGGCGGGACCACCAGTGCTATTCCGAGTGGCGATTTGACCCTCACTCAAAATGGCATTGACACCAAGATCACCATTCCGTCCGGCGCTACGCTGGCGTCGGTCGCCAAGCAGATCAATGCGCAATCCGCGACGTCGAACATCAGCGCCAACATCATCACCGATGACAACGGCTCACGCCTGGTATTCAGCTCCACGGTGACGGGCAAGGGCACGGACATCACGGCCTCCAGCACGACGTCCAGCGAATTCAATATCGCTGCTGGCGCCAAGCTCGATCCGGCCAGCAAAACCAGTGCGGGCTACATCGACGCGCAAGCGGTCGACGCCAGCCTGACGGTCAACGGCCTGACCATCACCAGCGCCAGCAACACCGTGGACAAGAGCCTCGGCGGCGTGTCCATGACACTGGTGGGGGGGACGGGTCCTTCGACTGTGACGGTGTCGGCGAACAACGATGGCCTCAAGGCCTCGCTGCAAACCTTCGTGGATGCCTACAACAACGTCGTCAAAGCCGTGTCCAGCGTCACCAAAGCGACGGTCAGCGACACCCCGGATAAAACCACCGGTGCCACGGTCACCCCGGCGGCATTGACCGGCGATGCATTGCCGCGCTCGATTCTTTCAGCGATTCGCGATCAATTGGTAACTTCAGGAGCACCCGGCGGTATTTCCGTGCTCTCCCAGTTGGGTATTACCACCGGACAGTCCGACGGTACGCTCAGCCTCGATGCCAAGAAGTTCACCGCCGCGATGGATCAAGGCCTTGCGGGCGACGTGCAGCAGCTCTTCAGCGGCACAGACAGCACCAACGGCTTGCTGTCTCGGATGAAGGCTGCCATCACGCCGTACACCCAGACCGGCGGCATCTTGTCCACGCGCACCAGCAGCCTTAACAAGCAGCAGACTGATCTGCAGAACCAGCAGACGGCGCTTGACCTGCGTGTGACGACCCTGACCGCCACCCTGACTGCCAAATACAACGCGATGGACTTGCTGGTGGGGCAGTTGAAAGCCTCCGCGACAAGCATTACCTCGTTCTTCGACTCGCTCAACGCGCAGAAAAACGCGTAAACGTTGGCGCGCTGAAAATGACCCGGCCCCCAGTGCCGGGTTTTTGGCATCTGGCCTTAAAGTTTTCTCAGGCCGTGTCGATACCCTCACTATAGAAACTTCGTTGCGCGAGGTAAGACAATGAACCGTATGGCAGCCCTTCGGCAGTATCAGAAGGTCAACTCACAAGCCCAGACCGCCGTGGCCACGCCACACCGTCTGGTGCAGATGCTGATGGAAGCAGGCCTGGACCGTATTGCCCAGGCCAAGGGCGCCATCGAGCGTAAGGACATCCCCGCCAAAGGGCTGTTGATCGGCAAGGCGATTGAAATCATCGGCGGCCTGCGTGAAGGTCTGGACATGGAAAAACAGGCTGCAGCCCTGGCCCACGTCGACAACCTGTACGTCTACCTGATGAAGCGTCTGGCGGAAGCGAACATCAAATCCGATCCAAAAATCCTTGATGAAGTCAGCGGCCTGCTGACCACGGTCAAGGAAGGCTGGGACGGGATCGGCGACCAGCAACCCGTGCTCTGAAGGAGAAACCCATGAGCGTTGCACTCAAGCGAATCGAAGAAACCCGTGAAGCCTTGGTCGATGCCCTCGAGCAGCGAGACTGGGAGGCAATCGGCCAGCTCGATATGGCCTGCCGGGCCTGCGTCGATGAAGTCATCAGCCAGGCGAGCAACGATGAACCTGAGTTGCGAACAAATCTGGAAGAGCTGCTAGGCGTCTACCGCAAGCTTATTGACGTCGCTGTGGGCGAACGTCAAGCGATCGTCGACGAAATGTCTCAGATCCAGCGAGCGAAAAGCGCGGCAAAGGTTTACCATCTGTTCGGTTGACACTTGGTCCATAGCCAAAATATGTACGCCATAAATTTGACTGTGTACGGTTTTTTGACTTAACTAGTGAAGTTCACTAATTTCGGTGATTGACACGTCTCAACGGACGAAACGAAAGCCAAGCTTGCCCGTGACCGGGCATCGAGTTGACTAGGGAAGTTGCTATTGCATGTGGCGTGAAATCAAAATCCTGCTGATCGATGACGATAGCCAGCGCCGCCGCGACATGGCGGTGATCCTGAATTTTCTGGGTGATGAGAACCTGTCCTGCTCCAGCACAGACTGGCAGCAAGTCGTGGGCTCGTTGACCTCCACCCGAGAAGTGCTTTGCGTGCTGGTCGGCAGCGTGAACGCCCCGGGCAGCCTTCAAGGCCTGCTCAAAACCGTGGCCGCGTGGGACGAGTTTCTCCCGGTCCTGCTGATGGGCGAGAACTCCTCGGGCGAACTGGCGGACGATCTGCGTCGCCGGGTCCTCTCCACCGTCGAGATGCCGCCCAGCTACAGCAAACTGCTGGACTCCCTGCACCGTGCCCAGGTCTATCGCGAGATGTACGACCAGGCCCGTGAACGTGGGCGTCAGCGCGAACCCAATCTTTTCCGCAGCCTCGTCGGCACCAGCCGTGCGATTCAGCACGTCCGTCAGATGATGCAGCAGGTCGCCGACACCGACGCCAGCGTGCTGATTCTCGGTGAATCCGGCACCGGCAAGGAAGTCGTCGCCCGTAACCTGCATTACCATTCCAAGCGCCGCGATGCGCCGTTCGTGCCGGTCAACTGCGGCGCGATCCCGGCCGAGTTGCTCGAAAGCGAACTGTTCGGCCACGAGAAGGGCGCCTTTACCGGCGCCATCACCAGCCGCGCAGGGCGCTTTGAACTGGCCAACGGCGGCACGCTCTTTCTCGATGAAATCGGCGACATGCCGCTGCCGATGCAGGTCAAACTGCTGCGCGTCCTGCAGGAACGCACCTTCGAACGCGTGGGCAGCAACAAGACCCAGAGCGTCGACGTGCGCATCATTGCCGCGACGCACAAAAATCTTGAAGACATGATCGTGATCGGCAGTTTCCGCGAGGATCTCTACTACCGTCTCAACGTGTTCCCGATCGAAATGGCGCCGTTGCGTGAGCGTGTGGAAGACATTCCGCTGCTGATGAACGAGCTGATCTCGCGCATGGAACACGAGAAGCGCGGGTCGATCCGCTTCAACTCCGCCGCCATTATGTCCCTGTGCCGTCACGGCTGGCCGGGCAACGTTCGTGAGCTTGCCAACCTCGTCGAGCGCATGGCGATCATGCACCCGTACGGTGTCATTGGTGTCTCCGAGCTGCCCAAGAAGTTCCGCTACGTCGACGACGAAGACGAGCAACTGGTCGACAGCCTGCGCAGCGATCTGGAAGAGCGCGTGGCCATCAACGGCCATACGCCGAACTTCGCCAACAGCGCTTTGTTGCCGCCTGAAGGTCTGGACTTGAAGGACTACCTCGGTGGTCTGGAGCAGGGCTTGATTCAACAGGCGCTGGACGATGCAAACGGGATCGTCGCGCGCGCCGCCGAACGTCTGCGCATCCGCCGCACCACGCTGGTGGAGAAAATGCGCAAGTACGGTATGAGCCGCCGTGAAGGCGACGAGCAGGTCGAAGACTGACTGTCGATTGACGCGTCAAAAATAAACCGCTGATTTTTCAGCGGTTTTTTTTCGGCACGAGGATTGCTATGTCTCTTGGAACATACCGTTTACTGACGGTTCGCTACCCGAGAGATCAACTATGCCCCAGGCCGCTCAGATGTCTTCCGAACCCGGTTCAGCCATTGGTTCGTTAGTGCAGCAGTCCCCGGAAGTGGCGAGCAGGCAAGGCCTTGAACAGGCCTTCGCGCTGTTCAGCCAGATGTCGACTCAGCTGACCGATTCCTACGGCCTGCTGGAAGCACGGGTCACCGAGCTCAAGGGCGAGCTGGCCGTGGTCAGCGCTCAGCGCATGCAGGAACTGGCGGAGAAAGAACGCCTGGCGAACCGCCTTCAGAACCTGCTTGATCTGCTGCCCGGCGGCGTCATCGTTATCGACGGCACCGGCATGGTCCGCGAGGCCAATCCCGCTGCGCTGGATCTGCTGGGCGAGCCGTTGATCGGCATGCTCTGGCGCCACGTCATCGCCCGTTGCTTTGCGCCACGCGAAGACGATGGCCACGAAATCTCCCTGAAGGACGGGCGCCGGCTTTCCATTGCCACCCGTTCCCTGGACGCCGAGCCAGGACAACTGGTGCTGCTCAACGACCTGACCGAGACCCGTCATCTGCAAAGTCAGTTGGCACGTCACGAGCGCTTGTCGTCCCTGGGTCGCATGGTCGCGTCACTGGCCCATCAGATCCGTACGCCGCTGTCCGCCGCCATGATTTACGCCAGCCATCTGGCCGAACAGGCGCTGAACGTCGAGACCCAGCAGCGCTTCGCCGGACGACTCAAGGAGCGCCTGCACGAGCTTGAGCATCAGGTCCGCGACATGCTGGTGTTTGCCCGTGGCGAACTGCCGCTGACTGATCGGGTGACGCCGGCCGCGCTGGTCGCCGCCCTCGAATCCGCCGCCCAGACTCACGTGCGTGACGTGGCCGTGCGCTGGCAGTGCGACAGCCCTGCGGGCGAATTGCTGTGCAACCGCGACACGCTGGTCGGCGCGTTGCTCAACCTTATTGAAAACGCCGTCCAGGCCAGTGCCGGGCAGAGTAACGAGCGGCGCCGCATCAAGATCCATGCGTATAACCGTGGCAACACATTGCGCCTGTGTATCAGCGACAGTGGCAGCGGCATCGAGCCGGCCGCGCTGGCCCGCATCGGCGAGCCCTTCTTCACCACCAAAACCACCGGCACCGGCCTCGGCCTGGCCGTTGTCACCGCTGTGGCGCGGGCGCATCAGGGGCGTGTCGACTTCCGCTCGCGTCCGGGCCGTGGCACCTGCGCCATCGTCTCGTTGCCGCTGATTCCAGGGGCTGGCAATCAGGCTTGCAATGGAAGTGAGGCGAGCCCGTTGGCGATTTCTTCGGGTGATCGCTCATGACCATTAACGTGCTGCTGGTTGAGGATGACCCATCTTTGCGTGAAGCGCTGGGCGAAACCCTGGCGCTGGCCGGCCATGCCTATCAGGCGGTCGGTTCGGCGGAAGAGGCGCTGATTGCCGCTGCGGATTCGTCGTTCAGCCTGGTGGTCAGCGACGTCAATATGCCCGGCATGGACGGTCACCAGTTGCTCGGCCAGTTGCGCAGCCGCTACCCGCAGCTGCCGGTGCTCCTGATGACCGCCCATGGCACGGTCGACCGCGCCGTTGAGGCGATGCGTCAGGGCGCTGCCGATTACATGGTCAAGCCTTTTGAACCCAAGGCATTGTTGGCCCTGGTGGCTCGCCATGCATTGGGTCGTCTCGGGCCGGCCGATGGCGAGGGTCCGATTGCGGTCGAACCTGCCAGCGTGCAGTTGCTCAGTCTCGCCAGCCGCGTGGCCAAGAGTGATTCGACGGTGTTGATTTCAGGCGAGTCCGGCACGGGTAAAGAAGTCCTGGCGCGTTTCATCCATGAGCAATCGCCCCGTGCCGGCAAGCCGTTTATCGCGATCAACTGCGCGGCTATTCCGGACAACATGCTCGAAGCCACCCTGTTCGGTCACGAGAAGGGTTCGTTCACCGGTGCCATTGCCTCCCAGGCTGGCAAGTTCGAGCAGGCCGAAGGCGGCACCATTCTGCTGGACGAGATTTCCGAGATGCCCATGGGTCTGCAGGCCAAGCTGTTGCGTGTGTTGCAGGAGCGGGAAGTGGAGCGGGTCGGTGCGCGCAAGCCCATTGAACTGGACATCCGTGTACTGGCGACCACCAACCGCGATCTGGCGGGCGAAGTGGCCGCAGGGCGTTTCCGCGAAGACCTGTTTTATCGCCTTTCGGTGTTCCCGCTCGCGTGGCAATCCTTGCGCCAGCGTCCCGCCGACATTCTGCCGCTGGCCGAGCGTCTGCTGGCCAAACACGTCAATAAAATGAAGCATGCCCCGGTGCGGCTGTCGGCCGAGGCGCAGAAGTGCCTGGTCAGCTACCCCTGGCCGGGCAATGTCCGCGAACTGGACAACGCGGTGCAGCGGGCGCTGATTCTGCAGCAGGGCGGGGTGATTCAGGCGGAGGATTTCTGCCTGACCGGTCCGGTGACGTTCGCCGCCGCGCCGACGCCTCAGGTGTCGGCAGTCGCGACTGGCGCCATGGAAACGTCGCCTGATACGAGCGGCGGGGAAGGGGCTGGTGCCCTGGGTGAAGACCTGCGTCGCCGTGAGTTTCAGATGATCATCGACACCCTTCGCGCCGAACGCGGCCGTCGCAAAGAGGCCGCCGAACGCCTCGGTATCAGCCCGCGTACGTTGCGCTACAAGCTGGCGCAGATGCGTGATGCGGGCATGGATGTCGAAGGGTTTCTGTTTGCCTCCTGAACCTGCCTGAAAAGACCTGTGGGAGCCGGCTTGCTGGCGAATGGCGAGTGTCAGACGCATCATTTTTACCTGACCCGTCGCCTTCGCCAGCCAGCCGGCTCCTGCGTTTATATGGCTGTCTAAATCCCCGTCCGAACACTTTCATCAAACGTGGCATATTGCCGCTATTGGTCTGGCACCCTTGTTGCTAATGCTTAGGTAACCGCTGAATCCGTGTCAAAAATTTGCGGCCCTTTTGAGAGAAACGTCATGACCCAAGGTGTTGAATTTAATCGCTTGATGTTGGACATGCGCTCCATGCAAATGGACGCCATGGCTCAGCCCAAGGCAATCGCAGCGCCAGAACAGGCCGGTGCGAGCAGTTTCGCTGACATGCTCGGCATGGCAGTGAACAAGGTCAACGACACCCAGCAGGCGTCGAATCAGCTGTCGACCGCGTTCGAGATGGGCAAGAGCGGCGTGGACCTCACCGACGTGATGATCTCCTCGCAGAAAGCCAGCGTGTCGTTTCAAGCGCTGACCCAGGTACGCAACAAGCTGGTTCAGGCGTACCAAGACATCATGCAAATGCCGGTTTGAGGACGATTTAAGTCATGGCCGAAGCCGTCGTCGATAACGTACCCGCCAAAACGGGTGCGCCAGGAAGCAAGCCGCCAATGTTCGGGCTGGCCTTCCTGCAAAATCTCTCCGAGATGACCATGCTGCGTCAGGTCGGCCTGATGGTGGGCCTGGCTGCCAGCGTGGCGATTGGTTTTGCCGTCGTGCTTTGGTCGCAACAGCCGGATTACAAGCCGCTCTATGGCAGCCTGTCGGGCGTCGACACCAAGCAGGTGATGGACACGTTGGCCCAGGCCGACATTCCCTACACCGTCGAGCCTAATTCCGGCGCGCTGCTGGTGAAGTCCGATGACCTGTCCCGCGCCCGCATCAAGTTGGCCGGTGCCGGCATCGCGCAGACCGACGGCAACGTCGGTTTTGAAATCCTCGACAAGGATCAAGGTCTGGGCACCAGCCAGTTCATGGAGGCCACTCGCTACCGTCGTGGCCTGGAAGGCGAACTGGCGCGGACCATCTCCAGCCTCAACAACGTCAAGGGCGCCCGCGTTCACCTGGCGATTCCGAAGAGTTCGGTGTTCGTGCGTGATGATCGCAAGCCAAGCGCTTCGATTCTGGTTGAGCTGTATGCCGGTCGTTCGCTGGAGCCGGGTCAGGTGCTGGCGATCATGAACCTGGTCGCAACCAGCGTTCCTGAACTGAGCAAGTCGCAGATATCTGTCGTCGATCAGAAGGGTAACCTGCTGTCCGATCAGGCCGAGAACTCCGAGCTGTCCATGGCCGGAAAGCAATTCGACTACACCCGCCGCATGGAAAGCATGCTGACCCAGCGTGTGCAGAACATTCTGCAGCCGGTGCTTGGCAATGACCGTTACAAGGCAGAAGTGTCGGCAGACGTTGATTTCAGCGCCGTCGAGTCCACCGCCGAAAGCTTCAACCCGGACCAGCCTGCCTTGCGTAGCGAGCAGACGGTCAACGAACAACGCTCCAGCAGCAGCGGTTCAGGGGGCGTACCCGGTGCACTGAGCAACCAGCCGCCAGGTCCGGCGACTGCGCCACAGAACGCCGCAGCCGGTGCTGCCGGTGCCGCAGGCGCCATTGCACCGGGCCAACCGCTGCTGGACGCCAACGGTCAACAGATCATGGACCCGGCCACCGGTCAGCCGATGCTGGCGCCGTACCCGGCCGACAAGCGTAACCAGTCGACCAAGAACTTCGAGCTCGACCGTTCCATCAGCCACACCAAGCAGCAGCAGGGCAAGGTCAATCGCCTCTCGGTTGCGGTGGTGGTCGATGATCAGGTCAAGGTCAACCCGGCCAACGGCGAGACGACAATGGTCCCGTGGACCGCCGATCAACTGGCGCGCTTCACCCGTCTGGTGCAGGACGCCGTCGGCTTCGATGCCAGCCGTGGCGACAGCGTCAGCGTGATCAACGTGCCGTTCTCCACCGATCGCGGCGAAGTCATCCCCGACATTCCGTTCTACTCGCAGTCGTGGTTCTGGGACATCGTCAAACAGGCCATGGGCGTGCTCTTCATCCTGGTGCTGGTGTTCGGTGTGCTGCGTCCGGTGCTCAAGGGCATCACCAACCCGCAAGGCAAGCGCCTGGAGGGCGACTCCGAGCTGGGCGGCATGGTCGGGATGGACGGTGAATTGTCAAACGACCGCGTCAGTCTGGGCGGTCCGCAAAGTATTCTGTTGCCGAGCCCTACCGAGGGTTATGACGCACAGCTCAACGCAATCAAGAGCCTTGTGGCCGAGGACCCGGCGCGTGTAGCCCAGGTCGTCAAAGAGTGGATCAACGCTGATGAGTGATAGAGCCGCTGCGCTTAAATTGACCCGCGTGGATAAGGCCGCGATTCTGCTCCTTACCCTGGGTGAGACGGACGCCGCGCAGGTCTTGCGCCACATGGGCCCGAAAGAGGTCCAGCGGGTTGGCGTGGCCATGGCGCAAATGCGCAATGTGCACCGCGAGCAGGTCGAGCAGGTGATGAGCGAATTCGTCGACGTGGTCGGCGATCAAACCGGTGTCGGCATCGGCTCGGACGGCTACATCCGCAAGATGCTCACCCAGGCACTGGGCGAGGACAAGGCCAACGGCCTGATCGACCGGATCCTGCTGGGCGGCAACACCAGCGGTCTCGACAGCCTCAAGTGGATGGAACCGCGCGCGGTGGCCGACGTCATCCGTTTCGAGCACCCGCAGATTCAAGCGATCGTCGTCGCCTACCTGGACGCCGATCAGGCCGGTGAAGTGCTCAGCCATTTCGACCATAAAGTGCGCCTGGACATCATCCTGCGCGTGTCGTCGTTGAACACCGTGCAACCGGCGGCGCTGAAAGAATTGAACCAGATCCTCGAGAAGCAGTTCTCGGGCAACGCCAACACGTCGCGTACCACCCTGGGTGGTATCAAGCGTGCGGCGGATATCATGAACTTCCTCGACAGCTCGATCGAAGGCCAGCTCATGGATTCGATCCGCGAAGTGGACGAAGACCTGTCGACACAGATCGAAGACCTCATGTTTGTCTTCAACAACCTGTCCGACGTCGACGACCGGGGTATTCAGGCCTTGCTGCGCGAAGTGTCCTCCGATGTGCTGGTACTGGCACTGAAGGGCTCGGACGACGCCATCAAGGAAAAGATTTTCAAGAACATGTCCAAACGTGCCGCCGAACTGCTGCGCGACGACCTGGAAGCCAAAGGCCCGGTTCGCGTCAGCGACGTGGAAGGCGCCCAGAAAGAAATTCTCACCATTGCCCGTCGTATGGCGGAGGCCGGGGAGATCGTTCTTGGCGGCAAAGGTGGCGAGGAAATGATTTAAGCGTAGGTGTCGTTGATGTCCAGCTCCGATAAAGCACCACCCAGTGAGCTCATCCGCGCACAGGATTTGCGCGGGATCGACGTCTGGGCCTTGCCCAGCTTCGACCCGCACGTGGAAGCACCCGAGCCGGAACCGGTGGTTGAGGAAGCCGAGCTCGCCGAAAGCGAAGAAGTGCCGCTGGAAGAAGTCCAGCCGATGACCCTGGAAGAGTTGGAAAGCATCCGTCAGGACGCCTACAACGAGGGGTTCGCCATCGGTGAGAAAGAGGGCTTCCACAGCACCCAGCTCAAGGTTCGTCAGGAAGCGGAAGTGGCTCTGGCGGCCAAGCTCGACAGCATGGAAGTGCTGATGGGGCATCTGTTCGAACCCATCGCCGACCAGGACGCGCAGATCGAGAAATCGATGGTGTCACTGGTCGAGCATGTGGTCCGCCAGGTCATCCAGCGCGAGCTGAAAACCGACTCCAGCCAGATTGGCACGGTGCTGCGCGAAGCGTTGCGGCTGCTGCCAATGGGCGCGGCTAACGTGCGTATTCTGGTCAATCCCCAGGACTTCGCGCTGGTCAAAGCCATGCGTGAGCGTCACGAAGAGACCTGGCGCATCCTTGAAGACGACGCCCTGCAGCCGGGCGGCTGCCGGGTCGAGAGCGAGCACAGCCGCATCGACGCCTCCGTCGAGGCGCGGATCAGTCAGGCCCTTGGCAAAATGTTCGATCAGCTGCACGAGCAGGCCCTGCACCCGGCGCCGCCCGATGTGACCATTGAGCTGGAAGAGGCGCTCCAGAGCGCCGAGAAAACCACTTACCCGCTGGGTGCTGTCGATGCGCCTTGAACGTACCAGTTTCGCCAAGCGCCTGAGCACGTACCCCGACGCGATCGCCCTGCCTGTGCAGCCGATCGTCGAAGGGCGACTGCTGCGCATGGTCGGCCTGACCCTCGAAGCCGAGGGCCTTCGCGCCGCCATGGGCAGCCGCTGCATGGTGATCAACGACGGCAGCCATCAACCGGTCGAAGTCGAAGCCGAGGTCATGGGCTTTTCCGGTGGCAAGGTGTTCCTGATGCCAGTCGGCAGCGTTTCGGGGATTGCACCCGGCGCTCGCGTCGTGCCGCTGCCGGACACCGGCCGTCTGCCCATGGGCATGACCATGCTCGGCCGCGTGCTGGATGGCGCCGGTCGCCCCCTCGACGGCAAGGGCGGCATGAAAGCCGAGGACTGGGTGCCGATGGACGGCCCGACCATCAACCCGCTCAAGCGCAACCCCATCAGCCAGCCGCTTGACGTGGGCATTCGTTGCATCAACGGTTTGTTGACGGTGGGGCGCGGTCAGCGTCTGGGCCTGTTCGCCGGTACCGGCGTGGGCAAGAGCGTGCTGCTGGGGATGATGACCCGCTTCACCGAGGCCGACATCATCGTCGTCGGGCTGATCGGCGAACGGGGTCGCGAGGTGAAGGAATTCATCGAGCACAGCCTGGGCGAGGAGGGCCTCAAGCGCTCTGTCGTCGTGGCGTCTCCGGCGGATGATGCGCCGTTGATGCGTCTGCGCGCCGCGATGTATTGCACGCGCATCGCCGAGTATTTTCGCGACAAGGGCAAGAACGTTCTGTTGCTGATGGATTCGCTGACCCGTTTCGCCCAGGCCCAGCGGGAAATCGCCTTAGCCATCGGCGAGCCGCCTGCGACCAAGGGCTATCCGCCTTCGGTGTTTGCGAAGCTGCCCAAGCTGGTGGAGCGCGCCGGTAACGCCGAGGCGGGCGGTGGCTCGATCACGGCGTTCTACACGGTATTGTCCGAAGGCGACGACCAGCAGGACCCGATCGCCGACTCGGCCCGGGGCGTGCTCGACGGCCACATCGTGCTGTCGCGGCGACTGGCCGAAGAAGGCCATTACCCGGCCATCGATATCGAAGCGTCGATCAGCCGGGTGATGCCGTCGGTGGTCGATCCGCAGCACATGGTGCAGGCGCAGTATTTCAAGCAGTTGTGGTCGCGTTATCAGCAGAGCCGCGATCTGATCAGTGTCGGTGCGTACGTGGCCGGCGGCGATCGCGAGACTGACCTGGCGATTTCGCTGCAGCCGCAGTTGGTGAAGTATTTGCGCCAGGGGTTGCAGGAGAACGAGAGCATGCAGAGCAGCGAGGAGCAGTTGGCGAAGATTTTCAATCCTCAGGCCGGCGGTTAATCGGCCATGGCACTCAGTCGTGCAGGCCGTCTGGCGCCGGTGGTCGAGATGGCCGAGAAGGTCGAGAAGGCCGCCGTGCAGCGCCTGGGGCATTTTCAGGGGCAGGTGCGGCTGGCGGAAACCAAGCTGGGTGAGCTGGATAAATTCCGCTCCGATTATCAGCAGCAGTGGATCGACAAGGGTGCCCATGGGGTGTCGGGTCAGTGGCTGATGAATTATCAGCGCTTTCTCAATCAGTTGGAGACGGCGGTGGCGCAGCAGCGTCAGAGTCTGGCGTGGCATCAGAATAATTTGAACAAGGCGCGCGGCGAGTGGCAGAAGGCGTATGCGCGGGTGGAGGGGCTGCGCAAGCTGGTGCAGCGGTATATCGATGAGGCGCGTGCGCTGGAAGATAAACGCGAGCAGAAATTGCTGGATGAGTTGGTCCAGCGACTCCCTAGGACCGAACAGTTTTAAGGGCATCTGCCTGGGGGCAGATTGTTTCGCCTTCGGCGAGTTACTTTTAAAAAGCACTAAAAGTAACCAAAAGTGCCTGCTCCTGGTTTGGCCCTCCTGCGTCGGGTTCCCTCACTCCGGTCTTGCTCCGTGGGCCCGCGCCGAACGGACATCCATGTCCTGACGGCGCTCTCGCCGCATCCATGCGGCTCGGCCCACTGCGCAAAACCTGCGCTCGGCCTGCACCCAAGTCGCGTTTTGTGTTGTCTGGACTTTTTGCGCAGGAAGGGCAAAAGCGACGGCAACGGCAACGGCAACGGCGAGGGCGAGGGCGAGGGCGATGACATAGTGGGACCGGCTTTAGCCGGGAAGCTTTTGATCTGCTTTTGATCTGCTCTTGATTTTCGTACACAAAAATCCCAAACACCGCCAATCGCGACTTGGGTGCAGGCTGAACGGAGGTCTCGTGGAGTGGGCCGAGCCGCATGGATGCGGCGAGAGCCGCCCCCCGCCATGGATGGCGGATGGCGGCGGGCCCACGGAGCGAGACCGGAGTGAAGGAACCCCGACGAAGGAGGGGCCCAACCAGGAGCAAGCACCCTTGGTTACTTGGGGTGCTTTTCCAAGTAACTCGCCGAAGGCGAAACGTCTGCCGTTAGGCAGACGCTCTTGATCTAGAGCGCCTGAAACCCAAGTAAAAGCTAACGATTTGCCACGCCTCACAAGGGCTGCTAAAACTCAAGCGTCTGGCGCTGTTTCATACAAGGAATTTGCCAATGTCAGTAACCTCCGAACGCTCCGCCGATGGCCAAGAACTGACCATCACCATCAAGGGACGCTTCGATTTTTCGACGCACCAGGAATTCCGGAGCGCCTACGAACCCAAAGAAAAACAGGCCAGCCGCTACAAGGTCGACCTGAAAGACACCCACTACCTCGACAGCTCCGCGCTGGGCATGCTCCTGCTGCTGCGTGACCACGCCGGCGGCGAAAGAGCCGACATCCAGCTGGTTAACTGCAACAACGACGTGAAGAAAATTCTGGATATCTCCAACTTCTCCAAACTCTTCAACATCGTCAAAACCGCCTGATGATGCCGTCTGCCTCCGATCGCCTGACGGTCCTCATCGCCGATGACAACGTCAGCGACCGGATGCTCCTGTCCGCCATCGTCAGCCGCCAGGGCCACGACGTTCTGACCGCCAGCGACGGCGCCGAAGCCGTCGGTCTATTCGAGCGTCGGCGGCCGCAACTGGTCTTGATGGACGCCATGATGCCGGTCATGGACGGTTTCGAAGCCGCGCGCCAGATCAAGACGCTCGCGGGCGACGCGCTGGTGCCGATCATCTTCCTGACGTCGCTGACCGAAGGCGAAGACCTCGCCCGTTGCCTCGACGCCGGCGGCGACGACTTCGTCGCCAAGCCCTACAACCAAGTGGTGCTGGCCGCAAAGATCAACGCCATGAACCGACTTCGCGTGTTGCAGGAAACCGTCCTGCATCAGCGAGACCTGATCACCCGTCACCATAAATACCTGCTTAACGAACAGCGCGTGGCCAAGGCGGTGTTTGATCAGATCGCCCACTCCGGATGCCTGAGCTCGCGCAACATCCGGTACCTGCAGTCGCCCTACGCGCTGTTCAACGGTGACCTGCTGTTGGCGGCGTGGTCGCCCTCCGGCAACATGCACCTGCTGCTCGGGGATTTCACCGGTCATGGTCTGCCGGCGGCGGTGGGCGCGATGCCGCTGGCCGAAGTGTTCTACGGCATGACCGCCAAGGGATACGGTTTGCCCGAAACCCTGCGGGAGATGAACGCCAAGCTCAAACGCATCCTGCCGGTCGACATGTTCTGCTGCGCCGCGCTGCTGTGCCTGAACTTCAAGCAGCAACTGGTCGAGGTCTGGAACGGCGGCCTGCCGGATGGTTACCTGCTGCATGGCGACGGCCGGCCGCATACGCCGCTGATTTCTTCAAACGTGCCCCTCGGTGTGTTGAGCGCCGGCAGCTTTGACGACAACACCCAGGTGTATCCCTTCGGGCCGGGGGATCGGGTGTTTCTGCTGTCCGATGGCGTGGTCGACAGTACCGGCCAGGACGGCGAACTGTTCGGCGCCCGGCGTTTGCAGAATGTGCTGGTGAGCAACCGCAACCCGGCGCTGTTGATCGAAGAAGTGCAGTGGGCCCTGGCGCGCTTTCGCGGCCAGGCGCGGGATGACGTGAGCATGGTCGAAGTGGCATTCACCGAGCCTGACTTGCTCGGCCCGCCTTCTGTCATTTACACCGACAGCGGCGATTCGAGTCCGCTGGATTGGTCCGCTTCGTTCGAATACCGCGCGGCAACCCTCAAGCGATTCAACCCGCTGCCGTATCTGTTGCAACTGGTGCAAGAGGTGCATGGCTTGCGCATGCAGAGCAGCGAGCTGTATATCGTGCTGTCGGAGTTGTACAGCAATGCGCTGGAGCATGGTGTGCTCGGGCTCGACTCGGCGCTGAAACGCGACGCCGCAGGTTTTGGGCTTTACTATCAGCAACGCGCCGAACGCCTCGATCGTCTGGAAGACGGTTTTATTCGCATCGATTTCCAGGTCGTCCCGAACGGCGAGGGCGGTCGCCTGACGGTGCGGGTGCAGGACAGCGGTGCAGGTTTCGACTCCGATCGCGTGCTGGCGCTGCCGCCTGCGGTCACCCAATTGTCCGGGCGCGGCCTTGCGCTGGTCCGGCAACTCAGCGACCGCTGTCAGTGGTCCGATGATGGCCGGACGGCCAGCGTGGAATTTGCCTGGGAGGGTCTGGCATAATCCGCGCGTCTTGATCAAGGAGTGAACAAGTGTCGAATAATCCTGTGGACTTCAACGTGCTCAGCACGCTGCGTGACGTGATGGAAGCTGAATACCCGGCGCTGTTGCAGGTGTTCATTTCCGATTCCGTCAGCCGGGTCAACGACATGACCCTGTTGCTGCGTGACCCTGCCTTTACTACGTCCTCTATCGCCTCGCTGCAACGCCTGGGCCTGATGGCCCACAGCTTTAAAGGCAGCACCGGCAACATGGGCGCCACGCACTTGTCCGAGCTCTGCCTGCAACTGGAAGAACAAGGGCGCGGGTTAGTGACCGCGGACGACGCTCGGATAAGGCTACTGGTGTCCGAGATCAAGGAGGAATTCTGCGCCGTCAGGAAGGTTTTCGAAGACGAGCTGCAGCTCTGCACTGCCAGCCACTGAGCCGGGTGTCCCAACCCGGCCTTCAACTTGATATTCGCCTTTAATCCAGCCAGTCGACGCACTTGGCCCGTCATTTGCTTTGTCTCTCTGTAATTGTGCTCTTGCGGAGATTCACATGGCCCTCGCCAACAACCCATTACTGACGGCTTTGACAGCGGCCAAAGTCCAGAAAGCCGGGAATACCTCGGCGGCAAAGGCGCCGGACCCCGTCAAGCACAACACTTCCAGCTTCTCTGACGTCTTCGCCAGGCAGACGCCGCTCAAGTCCAACAGTGCTGATAACCCGGCGCCGAAGCCGGCAAGCGCCAAGAGTTCGGCAGCGGACGACAAGCCCGCCGCCAGCCATACGTCTGCCGCCGATGACAAGACCGTTGCCGATAACGGCAATGGCTTGCCTGCCAAACCGGTGAACGGCAAAACGGACGACGATGCGGGCGCTGGCAAGAGTCAGGCTGACGACAAGGATGACGCCGCCGACACGGGTCAGGACCCGACGGTGGCGGATGCAGCTGCGGTCGATCCCACGCAGGACCCGGCCCTTGCCGTCACGCCGCCGGTTCAAGAGCCCTTGGCCGTCGCGCCTCCCGTTGACCCGGTGGTGGATCCGGCGCTTCTCGCCGGCGCGCTGCCCGTGATGCTGCCGCCTGCGGTGCAGGCGCCTTCCGACGCAACCGAGACAACCGACGCAGCCGGCGATGGTTTCGATCCCTCCGCCGATCCGCTGGAAGGCTTGACCGCCGTGCAAGTCGCCCTGGACAACAAGGCGCAGCAGGCGGCCGGGAACAACGGTGTGCATGGCGACGGCAAAGGTGGGGGCAAGCAAGACCCGAACGCCGATCCTTCGCAACTGCTGGCCAATAACCTGGCGGCGCTGGGCGACCAACCCGTGGACAAGAGCACCACCGAAGGCGGCGGCGACAAAGCGTTCAGCGGCTTGCTCGCTGACGGCCTGAAAGACGTGAAGGGCGCCACCAGCGATACGCGAATGGATAACTTCGCCGACCGGCTGGCGGCCTTGTCACAGGCCGCTCAGGTGAAAAACACCTCGGCGTCGGCCCCGGCCACGCCACTGCTCAATCAGCCGCTGGCGATGAATCAGGGCGGATGGACCGAAGGCGTGGTCAACCGCGTGATGTACCTGTCGAGCCAGAACCTCAAGCAGGCGGACATCCAGCTGGAGCCCGCTGAACTGGGTCGTCTGGACATCCGCGTCAATATGGCGGCGGACCAGCAGACCCAGGTCACGTTCATGAGCGCCCATGTCGGTGTGCGTGAAGCGCTGGAAAGTCAGATGTCGCGGCTGCGTGATTCCTTCGTTCAACAGGGCATGGGTCAGGTCAACGTAAACGTCTCCGACCAGTCCCAGGGCTGGCAGCAACAGGCGCAGCAGCAGTCGGGCGGTGACGGTCAACGCAATGGCGACAACAGCCGCGTCAACGGTGCCGGTGGCAGCGACCTCATCGCCGATGGTGCTCCGGTGGATGCCGCCTCGGCCGCCGCCAACGCACCCCTCACCGTCGTGGGTTCCAGCGCAGTCGATTATTACGCCTGAAAACGCCCTGCCAACGCTGGGGCGTTTTCAGTAGCGGCAAGTGGCTAGCTGCAAGCGGCAAGTAAAAGCAGGATCAAGAGCGGCAAGTGTGTGGGAGACCCCGGTTTCTCAGGCCTTGCCGCTTTTTGCATTAGCTTGCCGCTTACTTCTTGCAGCTTGAAGCTGACCATGTGGCACAACCCTTGCTCTTCCTCTGTCACGCAACACCGAACCCCTTGGATAGTGACGGATTATTGGCATGGCGAAGAGTGACGACGCAGCAGTGGCGGACCCTGCAAAAAAGGGCAAGTTAAAAGTCATCATCCTCATAGTGGTGGGGCTGCTGCTGGCCATTGGTGTGTCGGTGGGCGCGACCTGGTTCATCATGCACAAGGCCGAGAGCAAGCCGGATGCAGCCGCCATTGCGGAAGCGGCGAATGCCAAAAAAGAGGCGATCTTCGAACCCCTGACGCCGCCCTTCGTCGTCAACTACAACGTCAACGGCCGTCAGCGCTACATGCAGGTCAGCATCACCTTGCTGGCCCGTGACAAGGCCGACCTCGAAGCGTTGAAAGCGCACATGCCGGTCATCCGTAATAACCTGGTGATGATGTTCTCCGGTCAGCCATTCGATACCATCGCAACGCCGGTGGGTATGGAAATGCTGCGCCAGAAAGCTGCAGCCGTGGTCCAGGAAGTGGGCCAGAAAGAGCTGAGCAAGAGCGTGATCGAACAGGTACTTTTCACTAACTACGTACTGCAGTAGGACCACGACATGGCCGTGCAAGACCTGCTGTCCCAGGATGAGATCGACGCGCTGCTGCATGGCGTCGACGACGGTCTGGTGCAGACCGATAGTGTTGCCGATCCTGGCAGCGTAAAAAGTTACGACCTCACCAGCCAGGATCGGATCGTCCGCGGACGCATGCCGACCCTGGAAATGATCAACGAGCGTTTCGCCCGCTACACCCGCATCAGCATGTTCAACCTGCTGCGCCGCTCCGCCGACGTGGCCGTGGGGGGTGTGCAGGTGATGAAGTTCGGCGAATACGTGCACTCGCTGTACGTGCCGACCAGTCTCAATCTGGTCAAGATCAAACCCCTGCGCGGCACCGCGCTGTTCATCCTCGACGCCAAGCTGGTGTTCAAGCTGGTGGACAACTTCTTTGGCGGCGATGGCCGTCACGCCAAGATCGAAGGGCGTGAATTCACCCCGACCGAGCTGCGCGTGGTGCGCATCGTGCTGGATCAGGCCTTCATTGATTTGAAAGAAGCCTGGCAGGCGATCATGGAAGTCAACTTCGAGTACATCAACTCGGAAGTGAACCCGGCCATGGCCAACATCGTTGGTCCGAGCGAGGCCATTGTGGTGTCCACGTTCCATATCGAACTGGACGGCGGTGGCGGCGATCTTCACGTGACCATGCCGTACTCGATGATCGAGCCGGTGCGCGAAATGCTCGACGCCGGTTTCCAGTCGGACGTCGACGACCAGGACGAACGCTGGGTCAATGCGCTCAAGCAGGATGTGCTAGACGTGTCGGTGCCGCTGCGCGTCGCGGTCGCCACGCGTCAGCTCAAGCTGCGCGACATCCTGCACATGCAGCCGGGCGACGTGATCCCGGTCGAGCTGCCGGAACACCTGGTCATGCGCGCCAACGGCGTGCCGTCCTTCAAGGTCAAACTGGGTTCGCACAAGGGCAACCTGGCCCTGCAAGTGGTCGAACCCATAGAACGCCGGTGACCCTCCGTCGCCGACAAAACGAATGTGCTGCGTTAACGAATCAATGTTCCCCGAGGCAACCATGGCTAATGACAACGATATGACTTCTGCAGACGACCAGGCTCTGGCCGACGAGTGGGCTGCTGCACTGGGTGAATCCGGGGACGGGCAAGCGGACATCGACGCGCTGCTGGCCGCCGACGCCGGCAATTCCGCCAACCGCATGTCGATGGAAGAATTTGGCGGCGTGCCGAAAAACAACGGCGCGGTCACGCTCGACGGCCCTAACCTGGACGTGATTCTTGATATCCCGGTGTCGATCTCCATGGAAGTGGGCAGCACCGACATCAACATCCGCAACCTGCTGCAGCTCAACCAGGGCTCGGTGATCGAGCTGGACCGTCTGGCCGGCGAGCCGCTGGACGTGCTGGTCAATGGCACCCTGATCGCCCACGGCGAGGTGGTGGTGGTGAATGAGAAGTTCGGCATCCGTCTGACCGACGTGATCAGCCCGAGCGAACGTATCAAGAAGCTGCGTTAAGTGCGCGGCGTGATCAGAACCCTGTCGAGCCTGCCGCTGCTGGCGTTGTCCTGGGCCGTGATGGCGGCGGATCCGGCGACGCCTGGCGCGCCTGCTGCAACGACGGCGACGACATCGGCTGCCGCGACGGCTGCGACCACAACGCCGGCGGTCACTGCGCCGGTGGCCGGTACCCTGAGCGGCGGGATGGCCGGCCAGTTGCTGCAACTGGTGCTGGGTCTGCTGCTGGTGATCGGGCTGATCTTCGTGCTGGCCTGGCTGATGCGCCGGGTGCAGCGTGCGGGCCCGGCCGGCAATCAGGTGATCAAGCTGGTCGGCTCCCGCGCCCTGGGGACTCGCGATCGGCTGGTGCTGGTGCAGGTCGGCAACGAACAGGTTCTGCTTGGCGTATCGCCCGGCAGCATCACCGCATTGCACGTGATGAACGAGCCGGTCGACGTTCCCGACCCACAAAGCGTCCAGCCGGAATTTGCAAAGCGCTTGCTTGAAGCGCTGGGCAACAAGGGCGCGGCCGGGCAACGCCCGGGCAAGACTCTGTTCGGTGCCGCAGGTAAGAAATCAGGTACGCCAGGTACTTCGGATCAGAAGGACACGAACTGATGCGCATTGTTTTGACGCTGCTGTTGTTGCTTGCAGCGCCGTTGGCGTTCGGCGCCGATCCGTTGTCGATCCCGGCCATCACGCTGGGCACCGGCGCCAACGGCCAGCAGGAATATTCGGTCAGCCTGCAGATCCTGCTGATCATGACCGCGCTGAGCTTCATCCCGGCGTTCGTCATGCTGATGACCAGCTTTACGCGGATCATCATCGTCTTCTCGATCCTGCGTCAGGCCCTGGGCCTGCAACAGACGCCGTCCAACCAGATCCTCACCGGCATGGCGCTGTTTCTGACCATGTTCATCATGGCGCCGGTGTTCGACCGGGTGAACAACGATGCCTTGCAGCCGTACCTGGCGGAAAAACTCACCGCTCAGGATGCCGTGGCCAAGGCCGAAGTGCCGATCAAGGACTTCATGCTGGCGCAAACCCGTTCAAGCGACCTTGAGCTGTTCATGCGCCTGTCCAAGCGCACCGACATTGCGACCCCTGATGCGGCGCCGCTGACGATTCTGGTGCCGGCGTTCGTCACCTCCGAATTGAAAACGGCGTTCCAGATCGGCTTCATGATCTTCATTCCGTTCCTGATCATCGATCTGGTAGTGGCGAGTATCCTGATGGCCATGGGCATGATGATGCTGTCGCCGCTGATCATTTCCCTGCCGTTCAAAATCATGCTGTTCGTGCTGGTGGATGGCTGGGCGCTGATCATCGGCACCCTGGCCGGCAGTTTTGGTGGCGTATGAACCTGTCTGATGTGGAGTGCGCAGCATGACCCCGGAAGTAGCCGTCGACCTGTTTCGCGAAGCGCTGTGGCTGACCACGACCATGGTCGCCATTCTGGTGGTGCCAAGCCTGGTGGTTGGTCTGATCGTCTCGATGTTTCAGGCCGCGACGCAGATCAACGAACAGACCCTGAGCTTTCTGCCTCGTCTGTTGGTCATGCTGGTGACACTGATCGTCGTCGGCCCGTGGATGGTGCGCACCTTCATGGAGTACATCACCAACCTGTACACCAGCATTCCCCAAGTGATCGGCTGACCCCTCGATGGAACCTGTGCTGGCGTTGACCGACACCCAGATCAGCACCTGGGTGGCGGCGTTCATGCTGCCGCTGTTTCGCATCGGCGCGCTGCTGATGACCATGCCGATGATCGGAACCGCGCTGGTGCCCAAGCGCGTGCGGCTTTATCTGGCGCTGGCGATCACCGTCGTCGTCGCGCCAAGCCTGCCACCGATGCCCGCCGTAAGTGCCCTCGACCTCAGCGGTCTGCTGCTGATCGCGCAACAGATCATCATTGGCGCCGGGCTCGGACTGTCGCTGCAGTTGTTTTTCCAGACCTTCGTGATTGCCGGGCAGGTCATCGGCATCCAGATGGGCATGGGCTTCGCGTCGATGGTCGACCCGGTCAACGGCGTGTCGATCGCGACGGTCGGGCAGTTCTTCACCATGCTCGTGACCCTGCTGTTCCTGGCCATGAACGCCCATCTGGTCGTGTTCGAAATCCTCATCGAGAGCTTCACCACCTTGCCGGTGGGGCAGGGCTTCGCTACGGCGGACATCTGGCTGCTGGTGATGCGTCTGGGCTGGGTGCTCGGCGCGGCGCTGGTGCTGGTGCTGCCGGCGATCGCTGCACTGCTGGTGGTCAACATCGCCATGGGCGTGATGACCCGCGCGGCACCTCAGCTGAATATCTTTTCGATCGGTTTCCCCCTGACGCTGGTGCTGGGCATGGTGATTCTGTGGATCACCCTCGGCGACATCCTCAATCAATACCAACCGCTGGCGGTCAACGCCTTGCAGTTGCTCAGAGACCTGGTCAAGGCGCGCTGACATGGCCGAAAGCGAGAGTGGTCAGGACAAGACAGAAGACCCCACGGACAAACGCAAACGCGACGCCCGGGAGAAGGGCGAGATCGCCCGCTCCAAGGAGCTCAACACGGTTGTGGTGATGATCGTGGGCGCCGCAGGGCTGCTGGCGTTTGGCGGTTCCATTGCGGAAATGATGATGCAGTTGATGCGCGACAATTTCACCATCACCCGCGAGGCGATTCTCGACGAGCGCAGCATGGCGATCATGCTGATGGCCTCGGGCAAGGCGGCCCTGGTGTCGGTGCAGCCGATTTTGCTGGCGTTGACCGTGGCGGCGTTCGTCGGCCCCATTTCCCTGGGCGGCTGGCTGTTTGCCGCCGGTTCGCTGGCGCCCAAGTTCAGCCGCATGAACCCGGCCGCCGGCATCAAGCGGATGTTCTCGCCCAAGGCGCTGATCGAGCTGCTGAAGTCGTTTGCGAAGTTCTTGATTGTGCTGGCAGTTGCGCTGGTGGTGCTGATGAAGGACAAGGACGATCTGGTTGCCATCTCCAAGGAGCCGCTGGAGATGGCGGTGGTGCACAGTTTGCAGCTGGTGGGTTGGAGCACGCTGTGGATGGCGATGGGGTTGTTGATCATCGCGGCAATCGATGTGCCGGTGCAGTTGTGGGAGTCGCACAAGAAGCTGCTGATGACCAAGCAGGAGGTGCGCGATGAGCATAAGGACAGTGAGGGGCGGCCGGAGGTCAAGCAGCGGATTCGTCAGTTGCAGCGGGAGATGTCGCAGCGGCGGATGATGGCGGCGATTCCCGAGGCGGATGTGATCATCACGAACCCGACGCACTATGCGGTGGCGTTGAAGTATGACGCGGAGCGGGGCGGCGCGCCGATTCTGTTGGCCAAGGGCAGTGATTTCATGGCGCTGAAGATTCGTGAGATTGCGGTGCAGCATGAGATTTTGTTGTTGCAGTCGCCGGCGCTGGCGCGGTCGATTTATTACAGCACGGAGTTGGATCAGGAGATTCCGGCGGGGTTGTATCTGGCGGTGGCGCAGGTGTTGGCGTATGTGTATCAGATTCGTCAGTATCGGGCGGGGCGTGGCAAGCGGCCCGATCCGCTGAGGGATAATCTGCCGATTCCGCCGGATTTGAGGCGGGATTCGTAAGTCTTCTAGATCGTTAAGATCAAGATCAAGATCGTTAAGATCAACGGCGTCTGCCTG
This sequence comes from Pseudomonas sp. HP_01, assembly GCF_055284355.1. Lineage (NCBI taxonomy): Bacteria > Pseudomonadati > Pseudomonadota > Gammaproteobacteria > Pseudomonadales > Pseudomonadaceae > Pseudomonas > Pseudomonas sp. HP_01. The sequence goes on from NZ_JBTOPV010000022.1 coordinate 38,633, forward strand.
GGGGCAGACTGTTTCGCCTTCGGCGAGTTACTTGGAAAAGCACCCCAAGTAACCAAGGGTGCTTGCTCCTGGTTGGGCCCTTCCTTCGTCAGGGTTCCTTCACTTCGGTCTCGCTCCGTGGGCCCGCGCCGAACGGACATCCATGTCCTGACGGCGCTCTCGCCGCATCCATGCGGCTCGGCCCACTGCGCGAGACCTGCGTTCAGCCTGCACCCAAGTCGCGATTGTCGGTGACTGAGGCTTTTGTGTATGAAGATCAAGATCAAAAGCGCTTCGCAGATCAAGAGCTTCCCGGCTAAAGCCAGTCCTACAGGGGGACGCGATGTGTTTTTTAGTGGGACCGGCTTTAGCCGGGAAGCTTTTGCTTTGCTTTGCTTTGCTTTGCTTTGCTTTCGCTCTTGATCTTCTACGCGATAGTCCAAACACCACAAAACGCGACTTTGGTGCAGGCCGAACGCAGACGACGCGGAGTGGGTCGAGCGGCATGGATGCCGCGAGAGCGCCGTCAGGACATGGATGTCCGTTCGGCGCGGGCCCACGGAGCGTCGTCGGAGTGAGGGAACCCGACGAAGTCGGGCCAAACCAGGAGCAGGCACCCTTGGTTACTTGGGGTGCTTTTCCAAGTAACTCGCCGAAGGCGAAACAGTCTGCCCCCAGGCAGGCGCCCTTGATCTTCGTACTGAGAGCCGACACCAGCGTGATGACAGCGCAAACAAAAACCGTCTAGAGTGGCCGCAGTCACTCTCAAGGCCTCGCCACTTGACCATTCGATCAAATGCAGCCCAGTTATCTGACGTTCAGTCCGGCGCCGAGGCGTTGAATGCCTTGTTGCAGGCCTGCGGGAAAGGGGATCGGCTGGCGTTCGAGGCGATGTATCACGCCACGTCGGCCAGGCTGTTCGGTATCTGCCTGCACTATTCCGGCAATCGGGCCGAGGCTGAAGAGGTCCTGCAAGAGGTGTACATCATGACGTGGCTGAAGGCCTCTCGCTTCGATCCGCAACTGGCCAGCGCCATGACCTGGCTGGCGACCATGGCGCGCAACAAGGCCATTGACCGGCGCAGGGCCCGTCGCCCTCACGACCCTCTTGAAACGATCACCGAATTATCCACGCAGGACTCCATCCCGGACTCTCTCGAACGCGAGCAGGAGGGCAGCCAGTTGGACCGCTGCCTGGAAACCCTCGAAGAAGCGCAGCAACGATATATCCGCGTCGCGTTCTTCGAGGGTTACTCGTACGCCGAGCTCGCCGAGCGCCACGGCATTGCGCTGGGGACGATGAAAAGCTGGATTCGTCGCGGGTTGCTTCGACTGCGCTTGTGCCTTGGCCTATGAACGAGCATCCACTGCCTCCCGACGAGACCCCGGACCTGCTGATCGCGGAGTACGCCCTTGGCGTACTCGACCGCCAAGAGCGTGATCGGGTGGAGGCGATGATTGCGCGGGAGCCTCGCCATCAACGCGCGATGGAGCAGTGGCAGGCGCACTTCGCCGAGTGGCTGGGTCAATTGCCCGCGTCCAGCCCTCCGGCGGCTACCTGGCGCAGGATTGAGCAGCGATTGTTTGCGGGGGCCAGTCATCCGCCGTCACGGGCGTCAGGCTGGTGGAACAACCTCGGGCTCTGGCGCTGGACGACAGCCGCGCTGGCTGCCGGGTTGCTGGCGTCGGTGCTGACCCTTCAGCAGCCTGTTTCGGCGCCAGCATCAGGGCCTGCACTGCTGGCGCGTCTGGATCAAAGCAGCGGCGATACGCTGTTTGCCGCCACGATCAACCCTGATCGGCGCAGTGTGCTGTTCGTCAACACACACCACAATGACTGGCCGGGCAAGAGTGCCGAAGCATGGGTGATCGCTGCCGATGGCAAGCCGCGGTCGCTGGGCCTGCTGCCCGCCAATGCTTCCGCAACGCTAAACGTAACGCCGCAACTGGCTGATCTGCTCGCCAGCGGCGCAGTGCTGGCCGTGACCCTGGAGCCGCTGAACGGGTCGCCCAGCGGGCTGCCGACCGGACCGGTCGTCGCCCAGGGAAAAATATCTTCACTGTGATGCATCCGTTGAGGCCGCTGCTCCGTATATCTCTCACCTTCATCCGAAGGACCGAAGAATCTAGGAGAAGTACCATGTTGACCATTGCCAAACGCATTGCCGCAGCCTCCTTCGCCGCCCTCTGCCTCGCTGCTTCACCGAGCTTTGCCGCCGACACCGTCATGGTGGGTGGCGCCGCCATGTACCCGACCAAGACCATTGTCGAGAACGCCGTCAACTCCAAGGACCACACCACCCTCGTTGCGGCGGTCAAAGCTGCAGGTCTGGTGGACACGCTGAACAGCAAAGGCCCGTTCACCGTCTTCGCTCCCACCAACGAAGCCTTCGCTAAACTGCCCGCCGGCACCGTCGAAACGCTGGTCAAGCCAGAGAACAAAGCGGACCTGACCAAAATTTTGACGTACCACGTCGTCGCCGGTACCCACACCGCCAAACAATTGATGGCGGACGCCAAAATGAACGGCGGCAAGGTGATGCTGAAAACCGTACAAGGTGAATCCCTCACCGTGATGCCCCATGACGGGAAGCTGTGGGTGATGGACGCTAAAGGTAACAAAAGCGCGGTCAGCATCGCTGATGTGATGCAGTCGAACGGTGTCATCCACGTGGTCGACTCGGTGCTGATGCCTTAACCACTGGCGTAATCGCTGCTGCACCCGGTGGACATCAGCTTTGTCCACCGGGGTTCACGGCCTGGCCCCGCAACGGAAGCCATGCGCACTGATCCCCCCTTCAGCTCCAACCCTCGTGCCCCCGCCGTTCCCCGCGCAGATTTATTTTCAATTCACTGCATCCAGTTCGTTCTCCCCCGGGTAGTACAAGAAGTAGCGATGGCTGCTGACCTGTTTATCTAATGGAGAGATGGCATGAACGCTAAAAAATGGCTGGGTTCGTTCGGTGTTTCATTGGCAGCCACTTGCCTGCTGGCCACGGCGCCGGCGGCGTACGCGCAGATGGCGTTGCCTGACGCGGTCAAGGTTCCGGACGGTCACAAGATCGCCATGGAAACCGTGGGCGTGGGCGAGATCATCTATGAGTGCCGCGACAAGCCCAACGCTGCCGGTCAGACCGAATGGACGTTCGTCGGTCCGAAAGCGGTGTTGAATGACCGCAGCGGCAAGCAGGTCGGCACGTACTTCGGGCCACCGGCGACGTGGCAGGCCGCTGACGGTTCGAAGATCACCGGCACACAGCTCGCGGTGGCCCCCGCCGGGACGGGGGATATTCCGTATCAGTTGGTGAAAGCCAACCCTGCGGAAGGCAAGGGCGCGATGAGCAACGTCAGTTACATCCAGCGCGTGGCGACCAAAGGCGGTGTCGCGCCGAAGATGGAGTGTTCGATGGCGACCAAGGGCAAGCAGGAAGTCGTGAAATATCAGGCGGACTATATTTTCTGGGCGGCCAAGTAGACCAACGTCCCACGTCATGCCGCGCCGCTGACGCACAAAGTCATCTACGCTGCACCGACGTCACCCCGGCCTTTGGGTCGGGGTATTTCTTTTCGTTGGCGGTTGAACATTTTGTCCCTACCTGAAGACTGTTTTGACTACGAAGCCTGTCTGGCTGCATGCGCTCGGGGTGAGCGGCGGGCCTTGCACGACCTCTACACCCAGGAAAGCGCACGTCTGCTCGGCGTCGCCAAGCGGATCGTCCGCAGCGACGCGCTGGCCGAGGACATCGTGCATGACGCCTTCATTAAAATCTGGACCCGCGCCGGCAGTTACGATTCGGCGCGAGGCACCGCCCGTGGCTGGATCTTCAGCGTGACCCGGCACCTGGCGCTGAACTTCATGCGTGATAACGCGCACATCGTTCAGGTCAGTGAACAGAGCGAAAATGCCGTGCTGGCCGAGGCTGCACTGGACGTCGCAACCGAAGCCGACACCTTCGAATACCGCGCCCGCTCAGGGCGCATCTACGGGTGCCTTGAACAACTGGAACCGGCGCGTCGCAACTGCATTCTTCATGCGTACGTAGACGGCTATTCGCACTCGGAGATCGCGCAGAAAGTGGGCGCGCCGCTGGGCACGGTAAAAGCCTGGATCAAACGCAGTCTGGTGGCATTGCGGGAGTGCATGGGATGACAAGGTATCCGTCAACAGACAGTGCCGACGAACTGGACGCGCTGGCCAGCGAGTACGTGTTAGGCACACTGCCGGCCGAGCAACGACTCGAGGTCCAGAACCGCCTCGCCACGGACGCTGACTTGCGTACCGCAGTGGACGCATGGGAAGGGCGCCTGCTGGCCTTGACCGAACTCGCCGAACCACAAACCCCAAGCCTGCGGCTGTGGGGACGGATCGAGCGCAGCATAGACAGCCAGGCACGCCGAGCCCCCCGAGCGACCCCTGCTGTTGAACGGAATTCGTGGTGGGATGTGCTTGCGCTGTGGCGCGGACTGGCCGGGGCAGGGCTGGTGGCGACATTGCTGCTGGGCTCGATGCTCCTGACCCGAACCGCCCCGGTGAACCCGACGACGTATCTGGTGGTGCTGGTCGCCCCACAGAACCAGGCCCCCGGCTGGGTCATCCAGGCCAGCAACCCGGAAGAAATCCAGCTGATCCCCCTGGGCGCCACCCAAGTCCCGACCGACAAAGCCCTCCAGTTCTGGACCAAGGCCGACGGCTGGCAGGGCCCTGTGTCCCTCGGCCTGGTCAAACCCGGCCAGAGCCTCTCCATCCCGGTAAACAAACTGCCGCCGCTGCAACCCAACCAACTCTTCGAACTCACCCTCGAAAACCCCGCCGGCTCCCCGACCGGCAAGCCCACCGGGCCGATTCAGTTCATTGGGCGCGCTGTGAAAGTGATCTAGCGCTTGGCGGCTGGCGGGGACAGATTAATTTACGGTGAAGCGCTGTAAATAAATCAGTCCCCTCTAGGAGACGCGGAGCGTCGAGGGCGGCATTCCCGCGCGGAGCGGGGGAACGATCAGCACGATCAGAACCCAGGGTGTCAGGGAATTGAAATGCAGCCGAACCACCGCGTTCGCGGGCAAGCGCGCTCCTACAGGGGAATGCATTCAGCCAGTAAAGCCGCGTGCATTCAGTGAAATTGGTTGTGGTCACACCGGCCTCTTCCCGGCTGAAGCCGGTCCCACTAAAGGCAGCGCGTTCCACGAGCGGGGCCGGCGGCGAGCCCTGTAGGACCGGCTTTAGCCGGGAAGCTTTTGCCTTTGATCTTCCTACGCAAAAACTCCAGACACCACAAAACGCGACTTGGGTGCAGGCTGAACGCAGGTCTCGCGAAGTGGGCCGAGCGGCATGGATGCCGCGAGAGCCGCCCCCCGCCATGGATGGCGGATGGCGGCGGGCCCACGGAGCGGGACCGGAGTGAAGGAACCCTGAGGAACGAAGGGCCCAACCAGGAGCAGGCACCCTTGGTTACTTGGGGTGCTTTTCCAAGTAACTCGCCGAAGGCGAAATGTCTGCCGTTAGGCAGATGCCTTTGATCTTGACTCATCCGCACCCGACGGAAATCGCGGATCTGAATACTGGCACTCTGATATTTTCACCCAATCCCAAATGTTGGACCCCTTCTTGCAATAACCCCGATACAACGCTTCGGCGTCAAAAGATTGATTTAACGCGCAGGTGCCCATCGGTGGAACGCTCTCAGATAATCTCCCACGCCAGAACCGGATTGATCGGCCTGGGCCGTGGACAACTTGGCGTACCGCTACTGCTCCTCGTCATGCTCGCCATGATGATGCTACCCATGCCGCCGTTCCTGCTGGACGTCTTCTTCACCTTCAACATCGCCCTGTCCATCGTCGTCCTGCTCGTCTGTATCTACGCCCTGCGGCCCCTCGACTTCTCCGTATTCCCGACCATCCTCCTCGTCGCCACCCTGCTGCGACTGGCCCTCAACGTCGCCTCCACCCGCGTCGTCATGCTCCACGGCCAGGACGGCCACGCCGCCGCCGGTAAAGTCATCCAGGCATTCGGTGAAGTCGTCATCGGCGGCAACTACGTCGTCGGTATCGTCGTCTTCGCCATCCTCATGATCATCAACTTCGTCGTCGTCACCAAAGGTGCCGGGCGCATCTCCGAAGTGAGCGCGCGCTTCACCCTCGACGCCATGCCCGGCAAACAGATGGCCATCGACGCCGACCTCAACGCCGGCCTCATCGACCAGCCCGAAGCCAAGCGTCGTCGCCTTGAAGTCGCCCAGGAAGCCGAGTTCTACGGCTCCATGGACGGTGCCAGCAAATTCGTCCGCGGTGACGCCATCGCCGGCCTGCTGATCCTCTTCATCAACCTCATCGGCGGCATGCTGGTGGGCATCCTGCAACACGGCATGACCTTCGGCGACGCCGGCAAGGTCTACGCGCTGCTGACCATCGGTGACGGTTTGGTGGCGCAATTGCCATCACTGCTGCTGTCCACCGCGGCCGCGATCATGGTGACCCGTGCGTCCGGTTCGGAAGAAATGGGCAAACTGGTCGGCCGCCAGATGTTCGCCTCCCACAAAGCGCTCGCGGTGTCGGCCGGGATCATGATCGTCATGGGCCTGGTCCCGGGCATGCCGCACTTCTCCTTCATCAGCCTGGGTCTGGTCGCCGCCGGCGGCGCCTACCTGCTGTGGAAGAAAGAGAACCAGGTCAAGCTCGCTGCGGTGCAAGAGGTCAAGCGTCAGCAAGAGCTGCTGCCATCGCCGACCCGCGCGCAGGAATCCAAGGAGCTGGGCTGGGACGACGTCACCCCGATCGACATGATCGGCCTGGAAGTCGGCTACCGCCTGATTCCGCTGGTGGACCGCAACCAGGGTGGTCAATTGCTGGCGCGGATCAAAGGCGTGCGCAAGAAGCTCTCCCAGGAGCTGGGCTTTCTCATGCCGACCGTGCACATCCGCGACAACCTCGACCTGGCGCCCAGCGCCTATCGCCTGACGCTGATGGGCGTGACCCTGGCCGAAGCCGAGATCTACCCGGACCGCGAACTGGCCATCAATCCCGGCCAGGTATTTGGCAGCCTCAACGGCATCACTGCCAAAGACCCGGCGTTTGGTCTGGAGGCCGTCTGGATCGAAATCAGCCAGCGCGCCCAGGCGCAGTCCCTCGGTTACACCGTGGTGGACGCCAGTACCGTGGTGGCAACCCACTTGAACCAGATCCTCTACAAGCACTCTCACGAATTGATCGGCCACGAGGAAGTCCAGCAATTGATGGCTCTTCTGGCCAAGGGATCGCCGAAACTGGCGGAAGAACTGGTCCCTGGCGTGCTGTCGCTGTCGGCCCTGCTGAAGGTGCTGCAGGCGCTGCTCGCCGAGCAGGTCCCGGTTCGTGACATCCGCTCCATCGCCGAAGCCATAGCCAACAACGCTGCACGTAGTCAAGATACCGCCGCGCTGGTGGCTGCCGTACGGGTCGGATTGTCCCGCGCAATCGTCCAAAGCATTGTCGGCATTGAGCCGGAGCTGCCTGTGATCACCCTTGAGCCAAGGTTGGAACAGATCTTGCTAAATAGTCTGCAGAAGGCAGGTCAGGGTCAGGAAGAAGGCGTTCTACTCGAACCGAGCATGGCTGAGAAACTTCAGCGCTCGTTGATCGAAGCGGCGCAGCGTCAGGAGATGCAGGGGCAGCCGGTTATTTTGTTGGTCGCAGGTCCGGTTCGCGCCATGTTGTCCCGCTTTGGACGGTTGGCTGTACCGAATATGCATGTTTTGGCTTACCAGGAAATTCCTGACAATAAGCAAGTCACCATCGTAGCGACTGTCGGGCCTAACGGCTGAGGTAGTGAGTCATGCAAGTTAAGCGTTTTTTCGCCGCCGATATGCGACAAGCCATGAAACTGGTTCGCGATGAGCTGGGCGCTGAAGCCGCCATCATCGGGAACCGGCGGATCGCCGGCGGCGTGGAACTGACCGCGGCCCTGGATTACAAGTTGTCTGCGCTGGCCCCACGTGTGCCGAACATCGAACTCGAAGAAGAGCTGCGCAAGACTCAATCGCGCATCGTCACCGCTCAGGCTGAACTGACCCACCGCAGCGAGCTGGACACTGTTGCCAATCGCCAGTTGTTCGTCGGTCTGGCGATGGATGACAGCAAGCAGATCGAACCGACCCTGGAAGAACCGTTCCGCCCGTCGATCCACGCCGCTGTGGCCGCCGAGCGTGCCGAGCGCAACGCCGAGCCTGCCGTAGGCGACCGTGCTTACGAAGCGATGCGCTCCGAATTGAACGGCCTGCGCGAACTGCTGGAAGTCCAGCTGGGCTCGCTGGCCTGGAACCAGCTGCAAGGCAGCCGTCCGCAGCAGGCCAATCTGTGGCGCCGTCTGCAACGCGTCGGCCTCTCCGGCCCGCTGTCCCGCGATCTGCTGGCGATGGTCCCGGAATCCGGTGATCAGGCCCATACCTGGCGCATGTTGTTGGCCCATCTGGCCCGCATGATTGCCACTCCGGACGTCGAGCCGCTGGAAGAGGGTGGTGTGATTGCCATGGTCGGCCCTGCCGGCATGGGTAAAACCACCACGCTGGCTAAACTGGCGGCCCGATATGTGTTGAAATACGGCGCGCAAAATATCGCGCTGGTGAGCATGGACAGTTTCCGCATTGGCGCTCAGGAACAGCTTAAAACCCTGGGCCGGATCCTCAATGTACCGGTCACCCACGTCGACCCGGGCCAGTCCCTGGCACAGGCACTGGAGCCGCTGTTGCGCAAGCGCGTGGTGTTGATCGACACCGCCGGCCTGCAAGCCAGCGATCCGGCACTGCGTCTGCAACTGGAAACCCTCGCCGGCCGTGGCATCAAGGCGCGCAACTACCTGGTGTTGGCAACAACCAGCCAGAAGCAGGTGCTGTCAGCGGCTTATCACAGTTACAAACGTTGCGGCCTGGCCGGGTGCATCCTGACCAAGCTCGACGAAACGGCCAGCCTGGGCGAAGTGCTCAGCCTGGCCGTGACACACGAACTGCCTGTGGCCTATCTGACGGATGGCCCACGGATACCGGACGATCTGCATTTGCCGCGTCGGCACCAATTGGTGAGCCGGGCTGTCAGCGTGCAGATGCAGGAGGAGCCTAGCGAGGAAGCGATGGCGGATATGTTTGCGGATCTTTATCACAGCACCGGCAAGCGCGCGGGCTAGGTAGAGAAAATGACAGTGGAATTTTCCTGCATCGATGGTCTGCCAGGCATTGTTCAGGCACTGAACGTGCAGCCCGACATGTGGCTTAGGTCTAAGCAAGACAAGGTAAACAACTAACATGGGCAGCATGCATCCCGTACAGGTTATCGCGGTAACCGGTGGCAAAGGTGGCGTAGGCAAGACCAACGTTTCAGTGAATCTTTCACTGGCGCTGGCCGAGCTGGGACGTCGCGTCATGCTGCTGGACGCCGATCTGGGTCTGGCCAACGTCGACGTATTGTTGGGCCTGACCCCCAAGCGCACCCTGGCTGACGTCATGGAGGGGCGGTGCGAGCTCCGCGATGTCCTGCTGCAGGGGCCGGGCGGCGTACGCATTGTGCCGGCGGCATCGGGCACCCAGAGCATGGTCCACCTGACCCCGGCGCAGCATGCCGGATTGATTCAGGCCTTCAGTGACATCGGCGACAACCTCGATGTGCTGGTCATCGATACTGCCGCCGGTATTGGCGAATCGGTGGTGAGCTTCGTCCGCGCCGCCCAGGAAGTGCTGCTGGTGGTGTGCGACGAGCCCACGTCGATCACCGACGCCTACGCCCTGATCAAACTGCTCAACCGCGATTACGGCATGAACCGCTTCCGCGTCCTGGCCAACATGGCCCAGAGCCCGCAGGAAGGGCGCAACCTCTTCGCCAAGCTGACGAAAGTCACCGACCGTTTTCTCGACGTGGCCCTGCAGTATGTAGGCGCGGTGCCGTACGACGAGTGCGTACGCAAGGCCGTGCAGAAGCAGCGCGCCGTGTACGAAGCGTTTCCGCGTTCCAAATGTGCCCTGGCGTTCAAGGCCATTGCGCAGAAAGTCGACACTTGGCCGCTGCCGGCGAACCCGCGCGGTCACCTGGAATTTTTCGTAGAGCGCCTCGTGCATCACACCAGCGCAGGGCCCGTCTCATGACAGCAAGTGGCTATCGCATGTACAGCAAATCGTCCAAAGACTCCCAGTATGAGCTGATCGAGCGTTATGCCCCGCTGGTCAAACGAATCGCCTACCACTTGCTGGCGCGTCTGCCAGCAAGTGTTCAGGTCGAGGACTTGATCCAGGCGGGCATGATTGGTTTGCTCGAAGTGTCGACCAAATACGACTCCACCAAAGGGGCCAGCTTCGAGACGTACGCGGGTATTCGTATCCGTGGCGCGATGCTTGACGAAGTGCGCAAGGGGGACTGGGCACCGCGCTCGGTCCACCGCAACACGCGCATGGTCAGCGACGCAATTCGTGCAATTGAAGCAAAAACCGGTCGTGACGCTAAAGATCACGAGGTTGCTGCCGAACTTGAAATGAGTCTCGACGATTATTACGGGATTTTGAACGATACCCTGGGCAGCCGCCTGTTCAGTTTCGACGACCTGTTGCAGGACGGCGAACATGAAGGGCTGCACGAGGACGGCGCGAGCCAGTCCCTCGAACCGTCGCGGGATCTGGAAGACGAGCGCTTCCAGGCTGCGCTGGCCGAGGCCATCGCCAATTTGCCCGAACGTGAACGTCTGGTGTTGTCGCTGTACTACGACGAAGAGCTGAACCTCAAGGAAATCGGTGAGGTCCTGGGGGTCAGCGAATCGCGGGTCAGTCAGTTGCACAGCCAATGCGCAGCGCGGTTGCGCGGTCGTCTTGGCGAGTGGCGCGCACGTTCGTGAATCAGGCGCAGGCCGTGAGGCCTGCGTGTTTTGCTTGTAAGACCGGCTGTGCAAGACGTGAGCGGGAAGCAGAAGAGACATGGCAGGAGTCGGTCGAACCGGGTCGTAGATGATCCGGTTTCGCTGCGCTCGTCCCGGTCGATCAAACCCCCTCTTCATGTTCGGCACAGCCGGTATTGATTGGACGCGCGTTCAGGTGCTGCACGCGTTAAAGACTGCTTGGAGGTCGAATTGGACAAGAACATGAAAATCCTCATCGTTGATGACTTCTCAACGATGCGGCGGATCATTAAAAACCTGTTGCGTGACCTTGGGTTCACCAACACGGCCGAAGCAGATGACGGTCTCACCGCATTGCCGATGCTGCAAAGCGGCGCCTTTGACTTCCTCGTCACTGACTGGAACATGCCCGGCATGTCCGGCATCGACCTGTTGCGTCAGGTGCGTGCCGACGAGCGTCTGCGCAGCCTGCCGGTGCTGATGGTTACTGCCGAAGCCAAGCGTGAGCAGATCATCGAAGCCGCTCAGGCCGGTGTGAACGGCTACGTGGTGAAGCCGTTCACCGCGCAAGTGCTCAAAGAAAAAATCGAAAAGATATTTGAGCGCGTCAATAGCTGATGTCCGCTGCGAGGGCGCTATGGATTCCAAAGATTCGACAATGGGTGACTTTGAGTCAACCCTGAAGAAACACGCACAAGAGCTGGTCGCGAGCCTTGAAAAAGGCAAGTTCGGCGACGCTGTGCAACTGATCCATGAGCTTAACCAGACCCGCGACCGAGGCCTGTATCAGGAAGTCGGCAAACTGACGCGCGAGTTGCACAGCGCGATCGTCAACTTCCAGATCGACCCGAACATGCCGCAGGCCGAGGAGGTCTCCCAGATCACCGACGCCACCGAGCGGCTGTCGTACGTGGTCAGGCTGACCGAAAACGCGGCCAACCGGACCATGGACCTGGTGGAGCAAAGCACGCCGTTGATGCACGGGCTCAGTGATGACGCCAAGGCGTTGAGCGCCGATTGGGGACGCTTCATGCGCCGCGAAATCAGCGCCGAAGAGTTTCGTGATCTGGCCCGCCGCGTCGATGTGTTCCTGACCCGCAGCGAGAAGGAGACGACCGAAGTCTCCGCGCACCTGAACGACATTCTGCTGGCGCAGGATTACCAGGACCTCACCGGTCAGGTGATCAAGCGCGTGACCACGCTGGTCACCGAAGTCGAGCGCAATCTGCTCAAGCTGGTGCTCATGGCGAGCCAGGTGGACCGCTTCGCGGGCATCGAGCACGACCAGGAAGTGTTCCGTCAGCAAAAAGAAGAAGAAAAACTTCACTCCAAGGGTGAAGGTCCGCAGATTCATGCCGATAAACGTGAAGACGTTGTATCCGGACAGGATGATGTTGACGATCTGCTATCCAGCCTCGGATTCTGATTCGGTCATTCTGATTTCAGACTTCAGGTTTTCTGTGAAAGTGGCTGCTGGACCCGCGCGCCAATGCTTCGGCGAAGGCAATGCGCGCAGGCCGTCAGTGCAGCCTCTGGATCGGTTTGACGGTTAATTTTAGGAGCACCCCCCAATGAGCTTCGGCGCCGATGAAGAAATCCTTCAGGATTTTCTGGTAGAGGCCGGCGAGATTCTCGAGCTGTTGTCAGAGCAGTTGGTCGAGCTGGAAAGCCGGCCGGACGATGCGGACCTGCTCAATGCAATTTTTCGCGGTTTTCACACTGTAAAAGGGGGCGCCGGCTTCCTCCAGCTCAACGAGCTGGTTGAATGCTGTCACATCGCCGAGAACGTGTTCGACATCCTGCGCAAGGGTGAACGCCGCGTTGACTCGGAGCTCATGGACGTGGTGCTCGAAGCACTCGACACCGTCAACAGCATGTTCGGTCAAGTGCGTGAGCGCTCCAGCGTTACCCCTGCAACACCTGAACTGCTGGCCGCGCTGGCTCGCCTCGCTGAGCCTGCCTCGGCAGATGAAGTCGCTCCGGCACCGGTGGTCGAAGAGCCGGTTGCTGAAGCGCCGTCCGAAGACATTACTGATCACGAATTCGAACAGCTTCTGGATTCGCTGAACGCTGTCAAGGCGCAAGCGGCAGGCGCTCCTGCGCCGGCTGCGTCTGCACCTGTCGCAACGGCACCGGTCGCAGCAGCACCGGCGGCGGCTTCCGCTGCAGCGGGCGGCACTGCGGCCAGTGATGAAATCACCGATGCCGAATTCGAATCACTCCTCGATCAGCTGCATGGCAAAGGCCAGTTCGCCGTCGATGCCGTGCAACCGCCGGCGGCTGTGACGCCGTCCGCCGCGCCGACCAGTGATGAAATCACTGACGACGAATTCGAGTCGCTGCTGGATCAGTTGCACGGTAAAGGCTCGTTCTCGGCAGATGCCGTTGGCGTTGCTGCGCCCGCTGCGCCTGCCGCTGCTGCTCCTGCCGCGCCGGTTACGCCCGCTGCCCCGTCGAAAGCCGCTGCCGCGGATGAAATCACCGATAACGAATTCGAAGACCTGCTGGATCAGTTGCACGGCAAAGGCAAGTTTGAACCTGCCGTCGCTGCTGCTGCTTCTGCTGCTGCACCGGCCAAGGTGCCAGAACCCGCCGCCAAAGCCGAACCGGCCAAAACGACGCCTGCTGCGGCGGTTCCGGCCAAAGCCGCTCCTGCCGCTGCCGCTGCACCGGCGCGTGCTGCTGCTCCCGCGCCTGGCGAAAAACCGCAGTCTGAAGCGGAAACCACCGTGCGCGTTGACACCGCGCGGCTGGACGAGATCATGAACATGGTCGGCGAACTGGTGCTGGTGCGTAACCGCCTCGTGCGTCTGGGCGCCAACAGCGCCGACGAAGCCATGTCCAAGGCCGTGTCCAACCTGGACGTGGTCACCGCTGACCTGCAGACCGCGGTCATGAAGACCCGCATGCAGCCGATCAAGAAAGTGTTCGGTCGCTTCCCGCGACTGGTTCGCGATCTGGCACGTCAGCTGAAGAAAGAAATCAGCCTTGAACTGGTGGGTGAAGAAACCGACCTGGACAAGAACCTCGTCGAGGCCCTGGCCGACCCGCTGGTCCACTTGGTGCGCAACGCGGTCGATCACGGTATCGAGTCGCCGGAAGAGCGGGAAGCGTCGGGCAAGCCCCGCAACGGTCGTGTGATTCTGGCGGCCGAACAGGAAGGCGATCACATCCTGCTGTCGATTTCCGATGACGGCAAAGGCATGGACCCTGCGGTTCTGCGTGCGATCGCGGTCAAGCGTGGTGTGATGGACAAGGATGCAGCGGATCGCCTCAGCGACACCGACTGCTACAACCTGATCTTCGCGCCGGGCTTCTCGACCAAGACCGAGATTTCCGATGTGTCCGGGCGTGGCGTGGGCATGGACGTGGTGAAAACCAAGATCGCCCAGCTCAACGGTTCGATCAGCATCGATTCCACCAAAGGCCTGGGTTCGAAGATCATCATCAAGGTGCCGCTGACCCTGGCGATCATGCCGACGCTGATGGTCATGCTCGGCAACCAGGCCTTCGCGTTCCCGCTGGTCAACGTCAACGAGATCTTCCACCTGGACCTGTCGACCACCAACGTCGTCGACGGTCAGGAAGTGGTCATCGTCCGCGACAAGGCGCTGCCACTGTTCTACCTCAAGCGCTGGCTGGTCAGCTCGGCGGCTCACGAGGAGCAGCACGAAGGTCACGTGGTGATCCTGTCGGTTGGCACGCAACGCATCGGCTTTGTGGTCGATCAGTTGGTCGGCCAGGAAGAAGTGGTCATCAAACCGCTGGGCAAAATGCTGCAAGGCACGCCGGGCATGTCGGGCGCCACCATCACCGGTGACGGTCGCATCGCACTGATCCTCGATGTTCCGAGCATGCTCAAGCGCTACGCGGCACGACGGATCGGCTAAGCAGGATCAGCTTCGGTAGGCGGCTGTCGATGTTTTTCTGTGGGACCGGCTTTAGCCGGGAAGAGGCCGGCGAAAACACTGTGAATTTTTCGGTGTGACACCCGACGCCTTCCCGGCTAAAGCCGGTCCCACTAACAGCATGCGGAGGGCGCCTTGCGATGTTGTTTCAGTGGGACCGGCTTCAGCCGGGAAGAGGCCGGTATGGACACCATAGATTTCGCGGTGTGGCATCCGACGCTTTCCTGAGTAGGACCGGCTTTAGCCGGGAAAGGGCCGGTCTAGACACCGTGGATTTTCTCGGTGTGACATCCGACGGGTTCCCGGCTAAAGCCGGTCCTATAGGTATAAGTCCTACAGGTCCCGCGGGTCCTGTTTTAAGCGCGAAAACCGGTCCCACTGGCCTGCCCCTTATCGCCAATGTGACCCAAGCTACGTGATTCAGGGCGCGCCGACCCGCAGGGTGGCGCGCGCTCTTTGGAGTGTTTATGGCAGTCAAGGTTCTCGTCGTGGACGATTCGGGTTTTTTCCGACGTCGTGTCTCGGAAATTCTCTCTTCAGATCCGACGATCCAGGTGGTCGGTACCGCCACCAATGGCAAGGAAGCCATTGAACAAGCCCTGGCCCTCAAGCCTGACGTGATCACCATGGACTACGAAATGCCGATGATGGATGGCATTACCGCAGTCCGTCACATCATGCAGCGCTGCCCGACTCCGGTATTGATGTTCTCCTCCCTGACCCACGAAGGCGCCCGAGTCACCCTCGATGCGCTGGACGCCGGTGCGGTGGATTTCCTGCCGAAAAATTTCGAAGACATCTCGCGTAACCCCGAGAAGGTCAAACAGATGCTGTGCGAGAAAGTACACAGCATCTCCCGCAGCAACCGTCGTTTCGGCGGTTACGCCAGCACGTCTGCTGCAACGTCGGCACCGGCACCGTCTGCCGCACCGACTGCACCGCGCAGCACGTCTGCCGCTCCGAGCGTGTCACGTTCGGCGCCAGCCCCTGCGCCTGCCCGCGCCACCGCGTCGGCGTCCCATCAGCACGCGCCAACGTCATCGGGTGTGCCCAAGCGCAAGGCCTACAAACTGGTCGCGATCGGCACGTCTACCGGTGGCCCGGTGGCCTTGCAGCGGGTGCTGACCCAACTCCCGGCCAACTTCCCGGCGCCCATCGTGCTGATCCAGCACATGCCGGCCGCGTTCACCAAAGCCTTCGCCGAGCGCCTCGACAAGCTTTGCCGAATTACCGTCAAGGAAGCCGAAGACGGCGACATGCTGCGTCCCGGTCTGGCGCTGCTGGCGCCTGGCGGCAAGCAGATGATGGTCGACGGTCGCGGCGCGGTGAAAATCCTGCCGGGCGACGAGCGTTTGAACTACAAGCCATGCGTCGACATCACGTTCGGCTCGGCGGCAAAGTCCTACAGCGACAAAGTCCTCGCCGTCGTCCTCACCGGGATGGGCGCTGACGGCCGTGAAGGCGCGCGTCTGCTCAAACAGAGCGGCAGCCAGATCTGGGCGCAGGACGAAGCCAGCTGCGTGATCTACGGCATGCCCATGGCGATCGTTAAAGCCGAACTGGCCGACGCCGTCTACAGCCTCGACGACATCGGGCGCCACCTGGTTGAGGCCTGCAGCTGATGGATGTCTTGACGCTTATAGGGATCATTCTGGCGTTCGTCGCGATCATCGGTGGCAACTTCCTTGAAGGCGGCCATCTGGGCGCATTGCTCAACGGCCCGGCGGCGCTGATCGTGCTGGGCGGTACATTGGCGGCCTGCCTGCTGCAGACGCCGATGAGCGCGTTCAAGCGGGCGATGCAGATCTTCATCTGGATTCTGTTTCCGCCACGCATTGATCTGGCGGGCGGTATTGATCGCGTCGTGTCCTGGAGCCTCACCGCGCGCAAAGAGGGCCTGCTTGGCCTCGAAGCCGTGGCTGACTCCGAGCCCGATGCCTATTCGCGCAAAGGCCTGCAACTGCTGGTCGACGGCGCCGAGCCTGCGGCCATTCGCGGCATTCTGGAGGTGGATTTCATCACCCAGGAGAGCCGCGACATTCAGGCGGCAAAAGTCTACGAAAGCATGGGCGGCTATGCGCCGACGGTCGGCATCATCGGCGCGGTCATGGGCCTGATCCACGTGATGGGTAACCTCGCCGACCCCAATCAGCTGGGCAGCGGCATTGCCGTGGCGTTCGTAGCGACCATTTATGGCGTGGCCTCTGCCAACATGATTCTTCTGCCGGTGGCGAACAAGCTCAAGGCCGTGGCGATCCGCCAGTCGCGCTACCGGGAAATGCTCCTCGAAGGCTTGCTGTCGATTGCCGAAGGCGAGAACCCGCGGTCGATCGAGCTGAAGCTGCAAGGCTTCATGGAGTGATGGACTGATGGCCCGCCGACGTCGCCAGGAAGAGCACGAAAATCACGAACGCTGGCTGGTGTCCTACGCGGACTTCATCACCTTGCTGTTCGCTTTTTTCGTGGTCATGTATTCCATCTCGTCGCTGAACGAAGGCAAATACAAGGTGCTCTCCGAGGCGCTGGTCGGGGTCTTCAACGAGCCTGAGCGCAGCGTCAAGCCGATCCCCATTGGCGAGCAGAAACCGCAGACCGTTCGACCTGCCGACCCGCTGGTTCAGGACAGCGAGCAGACCGACGCCGCGCTGGGGCAGGCCGCCGACGACCCGCTGAAATCGATTGCCGATGACGTCAACGCTGCGTTCGGCGACCTCATCGCTTCCAAGCAGATGACCGTGCGCGGCAATGAGCTGTGGATCGAGATCGAGCTCAATTCCAGCCTGCTGTTCGGCAGCGGTGACGCGATGCCAAGCAATCAGGCGTTCGACCTGATCGACAAGGTCGCGAAGATCATCAAGCCGTTCGACAACCCGGTACACGTCGAAGGCTTCACTGATAACCAGCCGATCAACACCGGGCAGTTCCCGACCAACTGGGAGCTGTCGTCGGCGCGTTCATCGAGCATCGTGCGCATGCTGGCCATGGACGGGATCAACCCGGCGCGGCTGGCTTCGGTGGGTTACGGCGAATTCCAGCCGCTGACCTCCAACGCCACCGCCGATGGCCGCGCGCGCAACCGTCGCGTGGTGCTGGTGATCTCGCGCAACCTGGACGTGCGCCGCAGCCTCACGGGCTCGGGCGCCACGGCCAACGCAAAACCGGATGCTGCGCTGCGCCGTGCTGGCACACAAACTGCACCGGTCCCGTCCAAGCCGCCGCAAGGCGTCAAATCTTCGTCATCTGCCCCTTAAACCCGGTCGTCGCTTTGGTCGGGGGGAAAACGAGTACATGAGAGTCTGGGCAGTAGCCAATCAGAAAGGCGGGGTCGGCAAGACCACCACCTCTATCGCTTTAGCCGGCTTGCTGGCAGAGGCGGGCAAGCGTGTGGTCGTGGTGGATCTCGATCCCCATGGCTCGATGACCAGCTATTTCGGGCAAGACCCCGATACGCTGGAACACAGCAGCTTCGACCTGTTCCTCAACAAGGGCGTGGTGCCCGAAGGCTTGCCGGGCCAACTGCTGCTGCCGACCAGCGATAAACGCATTTCCCTGCTGCCGTCGAGCACCGCACTGGCCACCCTTGAGCGCCAGTCGCCAGGGCAGAGCGGCCTGGGGCTGGTGATTGCCAAGAGTCTGGCGCAGCTGTGGCAGGACTTCGATTACGCGATCATCGACAGCCCGCCGTTGCTTGGCGTGTTGATGGTCAACGCCCTGGCGGCGAGCCAGCAACTGGCGATCCCGGTGCAGACTGAATTCCTTGCGGTGAAGGGCCTGGAGCGCATGGTCAATACGCTGGCGATGATCAACCGTTCGCGCAAGGTGCCGCTGCCGTACACCATCGTCCCGACACTGTTCGACCGCCGCACCCAGGCATCGATGAGCACCCTCAAGCTGCTCCGCGACAGTTACCCGGAGCACGTCTGGAATGCGTTCATTCCGGTTGACACGCGATTGCGCGATGCCAGCCGCGCCGGCGTGACGCCTTCGCAGTTCGACAACAAGAGCCGTGGCGTGCTGGCCTACCGTGCGTTGCTCAAACACATGCTCACCGAACAGCTTGTCGGGCAGGTGGCCTGAGTGGCCGCTGATCATTATTTGTCGAGCGGCGCGCCTGCACGCTCAAGTCCATCGGCTATGCAGCCGATATCTGTATCAGGCGGTAATCGCATCACTACTTTTCGGGCTCCCGTATGAACCGCCCTCTGGACATTGCTTCACGACCACAACTGGCGCTGCAGAACTACCTGGACGCGTTGCTGTTTGACGCGACCGAGGAGTTGCAGGTCGTCGAGTCCGTCGATGAATTTCAAGCGGCCGTGCTCGAAGAGCAGGCCCATGACGCACGCATGCGTTGCGCAGTAGCGGCGGCTGTCGCTGCTGCGTTGCCTGCTGCTGTGCCCGCGCCGCAACCCGCTCCCATGAGCCGGCCTGCGCCTGTCTCGCTCGCCTGGTCGCCCCAGCCTGAGCCGGCTGCGGCGCGGGTGATGGAACGCCCGGTGATGCCACCGGTGATTCTGCCGCCGGTGCTTGTCCCTGAGCCGGAACCGCTTGTTGAGGCTCGGGTGGTGGAAGAGCCACCAGTGGCCCTGGTCGAGCCGGTGGTTGATGTGCATCTGTCTGCCCAGCGCACACCGACGCCTCCGCCCACCAGCGACGGGCGTCCGGCCTGGGCTGCCGAGCCGTTTGAATGCCTGCTGTTCGACGTCGCGGGTCTGACCCTGGCGGTGCCGCTGGTGTGCCTCGGCTCGATTTACCCGCTGGCGGGCCATGATTTAACGCCGCTGTTCGGTCAACCGGACTGGTTTCTCGGGATCCTGCCCAGCCAGGCGGGCAACCTGAAGGTGCTGGACACCGCGCGCTGGATCATGCCGGACCGGTACCGCGACGATTTTCGTCAGGGCCTGCAATACGTGATCTCGGTTCAGGGCTACGAATGGGGGCTGGCGGTGCATCAGGTCAGCCGCTCGTTACGCTTGGACCCCAATGAAATCAAATGGCGCACCCATCGTGGTCAGCGGCCCTGGCTTGCCGGGACGGTGATCGAGCACATGTGTGCGCTGCTGGACGTTTCCGAGCTGGCCGAGCTGATCGCCAGTGGTGCGGTCAAGCAGATGCACAAGCTCAACTAGCATCAGTCATAAAGAACATCACATAAACACAGGCCGGCGTACGAATCGTCGACCGCACGGCACAACACGCAAGGGGTTAGGGGTATGAAGAAGTCGTCAGCACAGGGTTCCGAAGATCCGATTCTGCAATGGGTCACCTTCCGCCTGGACAACGAGTCGTACGGCATCAACGTGATGCAGGTTCAGGAAGTGCTGCGCTACACCGAGATCGCTCCGGTCCCGGGCGCGCCAAGCTACGTACTGGGGATCATCAACCTGCGCGGTAACGTCGTCACCGTCATCGACACCCGTCAGCGCTTTGGTCTGCCGCCGGTTGAAGTCAGCGACAACACGCGTATCGTGATCATCGAGGCCGACAAGCAAGTGGTCGGGATCCTGGTCGATAGCGTGGCTGAAGTGGTTTACCTGCGTCAGTCGGAAGTCGAAACCGCGCCGAACGTGGGCAACGACGAGTCCGCCAAATTCATCCAGGGCGTGTGCAACAAGAACGGGGAACTGCTGATCCTCGTGGAGCTGGACAAGATGATGTCCGAGGAAGAGTGGTCCGAGCTGGAGAACATCTGATTGATTCTTGATGTGGCGGTCATTTTTCTGGCGGTGTTGTGGGTCGCGAGCGTCGCGATGTTCATGGCCCACACCAAGCGCTTGCGCATCCAGGCCACGCAGCAGCTGGAGGCGGATTCGCTGCGTGATCAGCGCATCCGCGAGCTGGCCCGGCGCCTGGAAAATTACCAGGGCGGTACGGTGAGAATGGGCGAGGAACTGCACGAGTTGCGTTCCATGGTCGCACTGCTGCCGGACAAGATCACTGCCCTTGAGCAGCGCGATCCCTCGACCCTGTCCTTCGCCCAGGCCGCGCGCCTGGTCGGCATGGGCGCCAGCATCGACGAACTCACCCAATCCTGCGGCCTGACCCAGGCCGAAGCGCAGCTGATGACCAAGATGCATGGCGGTAATCGGTAGAAAGCGTGCTCCTGCACTGGTTCGCGCTGTGTCAGTGGGACCGGCTTTAGCCGGGAAGGGGCCAGTGCTTGCGACACAAGCATTCATGATGCGCCGCTGATCCGTGCAGGAGCGACCGGGGTAGCGCTCCACCTTGCCCGCGAAGAGGCCAGTACAGCCGACGCATATCGATCGTCCGTTCCGCCGCCTTCGCGGGCAAGCGCGCTCCTACATTTTGGAATGCCGCATCTGGTGTGTGGCATTAGCCCTGCGTCTTGATACCCGACGCCTTCCCGGCTGAAGCCGGTCTTACCCAGTTACGCGGTGTGTCAGTGGGACCGGCTTTAGCCGGGAAGGGGCCAGTGCTTGCGACACAAGCATTCATGATGCGCCGCTGATCCGTGCAGGAGCGACCAGGGTAGCGCTCCAGCTTGCCCGCGAAGAGGCCAGTACAGCCGACGCATATCGATCGTCCGTTCCGCCGCCTTCGCGGGCAAGCGCGCTCCTGCATTTTGGAATGCCGCATCTGGTGTGTGGCATTAGCCCTGCGTCTTGATACCCGACGCCTTCCCGGCTGAAGCCGGTCCTACTCAGTTACGCGGTGTGTCAGTGGGACCGGCTTTAGCCGGGAAGAGGTCAGTGCGCGCGACACAAGCATTCATGATGTGCCGCTGACCCGTGTAGGAGAGACCGGGGTGGCGCTCCACCTTGCCCGCGAAGAGGCCAGTACATCCGACGCATATTTATCGCCCGTGCCTACGGCTTCGCGGGCAAGCGCGCTCCTACACTAGATTCGCGTCCACAGGGTCATTGGCGTTGTTTCCATGAGCGGTAGAGGCTGAATCAACGCGGTGTGATATCCCGCTCCACCGGCCCGGCATCCGGGTCGAACCCCACCGGAAACTTGCCCTTGAGATGCCAGGCAAACGCGATGATTTCGGCGATGGTCAGGTACAGCTCTTGGGGAATGCTATCGCCCAGTTCGAGGCGGGCGAGCATTTTCACCAGTTCTGCGTTTTCGTAGATCGGGACTTTGTACTCACGGGCGATCGCCAGAATGGCTTCCGCCAGGCTGTCATCGCCCTTGGCCGTCAGCGTCGGGGCCTGATGGCCGTCGTAGCTGAGGGCAATGGCCTGACGCGGTGTCTGCTCGGATTTGCTCATCAGGCGTTCTCGTCGATCCAGCGTTGTTCGAGCACGGCGCGCGGGCCCTGGGGCGGCACGCCACGATTGCATTCCAGCTCCTTGACGTTCAAACCACACGCCACCAGGCGCTCACGCAGATTGCCCAGTTCGCTGGAAATCAACTCGGCGCTGCCTTCGCGTTCAGCCCATAACTGGCTGGCGATGCTCCCGGCAATCAGTTGCGCCTGCACGTGCAACGGACCAAGAGGCTCGAGATCAAACGCCAGCTCCAGCCGCCAGAGTTTTTCTCGCTCCCTGGCTTCCTGCGCCGGCGCATCGGCATGCTCGTCGCGCTCGGGCGTGTCCTCGCGCTGAACCTTGACCTGCAACGGCACGATGTCGTGGGCGTTGCGCATCGGGATCTCCAGCTGCCAAGTGGTCACCTGTGTGCCGTCGGCGTGGGTGCGGGTCTGCTCCAGCCCGCCCAACTGATGGCTCTGCAGGCGCGAAATCGCGCCCGCCGCCAGCTTCAGCAGCATCTCCAGATCGTCTTTGCTTTGCGGATGGCCAAGGGTGCGCGGTGGTAACGGGAAGTTGATCGGATCGCTCGGCGGCGCCACCAGCCCCAAGGTGCCGAAGGCGCTGCGCAAGACGCTGGGCATGGCCCGCGCCAGGGTATTGCCGGCGGCAGCGGCGTCATAACTGACGTTGCCCGGCAGCCCCGGCAGGAGTTGTGTGACCAGCCGCAGCAAGTTGGCCTTCATGTCCGGCACCAGCGTCGGGTTCAGCCCGGCGAGCAAGCGTGACTCCATGAACAGCCCGCTGGCGTTCAGCGCCTGGGCGACGCCCTTGGCCGTGCTCATCTGCGGGATGTCCGGCAGGTCGGCCAGCAGTTGCTCGATGCTGGCCCGCAGCGACGGCGAAAGGTTATCGCCATTGGCCGCCGGCGGCGGCATGTTTTGCAGGGCGGCGATCAGGCCCTGCAGCGAGCCCTGACGGCTTTGCTGGGTCGATAACTGCTGCGCCAGGGCCAGTTCGTCCAGACGATTGGGCAGGGCGACGAAATTCAGCGCCTGACTGTTCTGCACCTGGGCGCTGAGCAGACTGCCGACCCGCAACGGCTGTGGACTGTCGACGGTCAGGCTGGTGCCGGCCAGGGCCGTGTTGAGCAGGATGACGATGGAGCGGTAATTGGTCAGCTGCGCCCCGCCCGACGATTGCACGGGGGATTGCCCCGCCAACTGCGCGACGTTCTGCGCCGCCACCTGCGTGGTCAGCACTTTGCCTTGCACCAGTGTGCCAGCGGGCAATTGCCGCGTGTCGATGCTGGTCAGGCTGTTGGTGGCGGCTTTCTGCAGGTCCTGCACGCTGATGGTCAGGGTGTCGGCCGAGCCTTGGGCGACGTTGACGCTGGTGCCCGGTGTCAGCGGCAACGAACTGCTGACGGGGAGGGTGGTTTGCCGACCGTTGTCCATGGTCAGTTTGAGCAGCAGTTGAAAGTCCTGCCCCAACTGTTTGAGGCTCACCACTTCAGCGCTGGCCACTTGACCCGAGGTCAGCAGCCCTTCACGCGGCTCCATCAGCTTGAGCACTTCGCCCGCCGGCACGCCGGCGCGCAGCAGGGCCGTGGCCACTGTTACTGGAGCAAGATTGGGTATATCGCCTGTCATCAGATCCCGACTCGGTAAATTTGCGCTCTGGGTGGCGGGTCCGGGTATGTATAATCCGGCACCGACTGCGTCGGCGGTCCACCGTTAAGCTGCATCAGTATAACGGCCGTCATGATCCCGACTTGAACTGCCGTGCCGCTGCAACTGAAAAGAAGGTCCCCATGTCGATCCCCGTTCTTGAAGCCGTGGCGCTGACTTGCGAGCGTGACGGGCGCCTGCTGTTCGAAGATCTCGAATTGCGGCTGAGCCCCGGCGACATGGTGCAGATCAGCGGCCCCAACGGCAGCGGCAAAACCAGCCTGCTGCGCCTGTTGTGCGGGCTGATGCAGCCCACCGCCGGCAACGTGCTTCTGGACGGCACACCTCTCCCCAGCCAGCGCAGCGAATTGACCCGCCACCTGCTGTGGATCGGCCACGCAGCCGGCATTAAAGAGTTGCTCACCCCCCAGGAAAACCTCGCCTGGCTCTGCGCGCTGCACACCCCCGTGGAGACCGCCGACATCTGGCGCGCCCTCGAAGCGGTCGGCCTGCGCGGCTTTGAAGACGTGCCGTGCCATACGTTGTCGGCCGGTCAACGGCGTCGCGTGGCACTGGCCCGCCTGTATTTGCCCGGGCCCGGTCTGTGGATGCTCGACGAACCCTTCACGGCGCTGGACAAGCAGGGCGTCGCCCAACTTGAGGCGCATCTGGCGGCTCATTGTGAAAAGGGCGGCGCCGTGGTCCTGACCACGCACCACACGCTGAGCCGCACGCCTTCGGGTTATCGCGATCTGGACCTGGGGCAGTGGGCGGCATGAGTCACGTGTTCACCCTGTTGATCGCCCGCGAAGCGCGCCTGCTGTTTCGGCGCCCGGCCGAACTGCTCAACCCGCTGGTGTTCTTCGCCATCGTCATCGCCCTGTTTCCCCTGGCCGTCGGCCCTGACACGCAACTGCTGCAGCGCCTGTCGCCAGGGTTGGTGTGGGTGGCCGCGCTGTTGTCCGTGCTGCTGTCGCTGGACGGCCTGTTCCGCAGCGATTTCGAAGACGGCTCCCTCGAACAATGGGTGTTGTCGTCGCAACCGCTGGCGCTGCTTGTGTTGGCGAAGGTCCTGGCGCACTGGGTCTTTTCCGGGCTGGCACTGGTCCTGTTGTCCCCGCTGCTGGCGCTGATGCTCGGCCTGCCCACCGCGTGTTTGCCGGTGCTGCTGCTGTCGCTGCTGCTGGGCACACCGGTGCTGAGCCTGCTCGGCGCGGTGGGCGCCGCGTTGACCGTAGGGCTCAAGCGCGGCGGTCTGCTGCTGGCGTTGTTGATTCTGCCGCTGTACATCCCGGTGCTGATTCTCGGCAGCGGCGCCTTGCAGGCTGCCCTTGAGGGCATGCCCGCGACCGGTTATCTGCTTTGGCTTGGCAGCCTTGCCGCACTGGCGGTAACCCTGACGCCCTTTGCAATTGCCGCTGGTTTGAAGATCAGCGTTGGCGAATAATCGCACCCTGACCGCGCGGACAGTTTTTCCGTCGACAGGTCCCGGACGCTTCAGCCATAAGAAGCGCCTTGCCCTGACAGCGCCTCTGGTTGAGACGCACTGTGATAACTAGCACCGTGATGAAAAGCACCGTAATGAAAAGGCAGCGTGATGAACACAAGCGCCAAGGCTAAACGCGGCCTGAGTTGGGCCTGGTTCCACAAACTCGGTTCGCCCAAATGGTTTTACGGCATCAGCGGCCGTCTGCTGCCGTGGCTGAGCATCGCTGCGGCGTTGCTGATCGCCATCGGCGTGATCTGGGGCCTGGCGTTCGCGCCGCCGGACTACCAGCAAGGCAACAGTTTTCGCATCATTTATATCCACGTGCCGGCGGCGATGCTGGCCCAGTCCTGTTACGTGATGATGGCCGTGTGCGGCGTGGTCGGGCTGGTCTGGAAGATGAAAATGGCCGACGTCGCCCTGCAATGCGCGGCGCCCATTGGTGCGTGGATGACCGCCCTGGCCTTGGTCACCGGCGCGATCTGGGGCAAGCCGACGTGGGGTTCGTGGTGGGTCTGGGACGCGCGGCTGACCTCGATGCTGATCCTGCTGTTTCTGTATTTCGGCCTGATCGCTTTGGGCAACGCGATCACCAACCGCGACAGCGCCGCCAAGGCCTGCGCTGTGCTGGCCATTGTCGGGGTGATCAACATCCCGATCATCAAATACTCGGTGGAGTGGTGGAGCACCCTGCACCAGGGCGCGACCTTCAGTCTGACGGAAAAGCCGGCCATGCCCGCTGAAATGTGGCTGCCGCTGCTGTTCACCGTGCTGGGGTTTTACTGCTTCTTCGGGGCGGTGCTGCTGATGCGCATGCGCCTGGACGTGCTCAAGCGCGAGGCCCGGGCCGGTTGGGTCAAAGATATATTAATGAAGCGCTTTGGCCACACAGCGTCGCCTCGCCACGGAGCCGAACGATGAGCTTCGAATCTTTTAGCGACTTTCTCGCCATGGGCAAGCACGGGCTCTACGTCTGGTCGGCTTATGGCATCTGTTTCATCGTGCTGGCGATCAACGTCCTGGCACCGGTTTTCGCGCGTCGGCGTTACCTGCAACAAGAGGCGCGCCGTCTGCGCCGGGAGAGCAATACGTGAATCCGCTGCGAAAAAAGCGCCTGTTGATCATCGTGGCGATCCTCGCCGGGGTCGGCATTGCGGTCAGCCTTGCACTCAGCGCGCTGAAGGAAAACATCAATCTGTTCTACACCCCGACCCAGATCGCCAGCGGCGAAGCCCCCCGTGACACGCGGATTCGCGCCGGCGGCATGGTGGTACAGGGTTCGCTGCAGCGCTCGTCGGATTCGCTGGATGTCACCTTTGCCGTCACCGATTTCAACAAGTCGGTGCCCATCACTTATCGCGGCATCCTTCCGGACCTGTTCCGCGAAGGGCAGGGCATTGTCGCCCTCGGCAAGCTCAATAGTGACGGCGTGGTCGTCGCCGACGAAGTGCTGGCCAAACACGATGAGAAATACATGCCGCCGGAAGTCGCCAAAGCGCTGAAAGACAGCGGCCAGCCCGCGCCCGCTGCCACGCCCGCCGCTCTCCCGGAAAAACAGGGGTAAATCATGATTCCCGAACTCGGCCATCTGGCCATGATTTTGGCCCTCTGCTTCGCCATCGTGCAGGCCATCGTGCCGCTGATGGGCGCCTGGCGCGGCGACCGTCTGTGGATGAGCCTGGCGCAGCCCGCCGCCTGGGGGCAGTTTGCTTTCCTGGTGTTTGCCTTTGGCTGCCTGACCCACTCGTTCATGGTCGACGACTTTTCCGTGGCCTACGTCGCCGAGAACTCCAACAGCGCGCTGCCGTGGTACTACAAATTCAGCGCGGTGTGGGGCGCACACGAAGGCTCGTTGCTGCTCTGGGCGCTGATCCTCGGCGGCTGGACCTTCGCCGTGTCGATCTTTTCCCGGCAGTTGCCCCAGGTCATGCTCGCCCGCGTGCTGGCGGTGATGGGCATGATCAGCGTCGGCTTTCTGCTGTTTCTGATCCTCACCTCCAACCCGTTCAGCCGCATCCTGCCGCAGGTTCCCCAGGACGGGCGTGACCTTAATCCATTGCTGCAGGACATTGGGCTGATCGTCCACCCGCCGATGCTGTACATGGGGTACGTCGGGTTCTCGGTGGCGTTTGCTTTCGCCATCGCTGCGCTGCTCGGCGGTCGGCTTGATGCGGCATGGGCGCGCTGGTCGCGGCCGTGGACCATCGTTGCCTGGGCCTTCCTCGGCGTCGGCATCACCCTGGGTTCATGGTGGGCCTATTACGAACTCGGCTGGGGCGGCTGGTGGTTCTGGGACCCGGTGGAAAATGCCTCGTTCATGCCCTGGCTGGTGGGCACGGCGCTGATTCACTCGCTGGCGGTCACCGAAAAGCGCGGCGTGTTCAAGAGCTGGACCGTGCTGCTGGCCATCGCGGCGTTTTCGTTGAGCCTGCTCGGCACCTTCCTTGTGCGTTCCGGCGTGCTGACGTCGGTGCATGCCTTCGCTTCCGACCCGGCCCGTGGCGTATTCATTTTGATCTTCCTGCTGATGGTGGTGGGCGGCTCGCTGACCCTGTTCGCCCTCCGCGCACCGGTGGTGAAAAGCCACGTCGGCTTTGGCCTGTGGTCGCGGGAAACCTTGCTGCTCGGCAATAACCTGGTGCTGGTGGTGGCGGCGTCGATGATTCTGCTCGGCACGCTCTACCCGCTGGTGCTGGATGCGTTGAGCGGGGCGAAGATGTCCGTCGGCCCGCCGTACTTCAACGCGCTGTTCGTGCCACTGATGGGCTTGCTCATGGCCGTCATGGCGGTGGGCGTGCTGGTGCGCTGGAAGGACACGCCGGTCAAGTGGCTGTTGAGCATGCTCGCGCCGGTATTGGTCGGCAGCGCGGTGCTGGCAGGTATCGCCGGTTTCGCCATGGCCGACTTCCACTGGGCCGTGCTTGCCACCTGTTTGCTTGCGGCCTGGGTGTTGCTGGCCGGTGTGCGCGACCTGTTCGACAAGACCCGGCACAAAGGCTTGCTCAAGGGCATGCGCTCGTTGACCCGCAGTTACTGGGGCATGCAAGTGGCGCACCTCGGTATCGCGGTGCTGGCGCTGGGTGTGGTGTTGTCCAGCCAGAACAGCGACGAACGTGACCTGCGCATGGCCCCCGGAGAATCGGTGGAACTGGGCGGATACATGTTCGTGTTCGAGGGTGCCCAGCATTATCAGGGTCCGAATTTCACCTCCGATCGCGGCACCCTTCGCGTGCTGGAAGACGGCAAGGAAATCACCGTTTTGCACCCGGAAAAACGCCTGTACACCGTACAGCGCTCGATGATGACCGAGGCCGGTATCGACGCCGGTTTCACCCGCGATCTCTATGTGGCGCTGGGCGAACCGCTGGAAAACGGCGCGTGGGCGGTGCGTGTCCACGTCAAGCCGTTCGTGCGCTGGATCTGGTTCGGCGGCCTGATCACCGCACTGGGCGGGCTGCTGGCGGCGCTGGACAAACGTTATCGCGTCAAGGTCCGCGCGAAAGTGCGCGACGCACTGGGCATGACGGGGGCGGCGGTATGAAGCGCTGGATGTTGCTGATCCCGCTGGTGCTGTTTCTCGGCATGGCGGGGTTGTTGTACCGAGGTTTGTATCTGGACCCGTCGGAACTGCCGTCGGCACTGATTGGCAAACCATTTCCTGAATTCAACTTGCCCGCCGTGCAGGACGGCAAGCCGCTGACTCGCGCCGACCTGCTGGGCAAACCGGCACTGGTCAACGTCTGGGGCACCTGGTGCGTGGCCTGCCGGGTCGAGCATCCTGTGCTGACCAAACTGGCGGAGCAGGGCGTGGTGATTTACGGCGTCAATTACAAGGACGTGAACGTTGAGGCGCAGAAGTGGCTCAAAGAATTTCACGATCCCTATCAGCTGAACATCAATGATGAGGCCGGTAGCCTGGGTTTGAATCTGGGTGTCTATGGCGCGCCGGAGACCTTCTTGATCGATGCCAAGGGCGTCATTCGCTACAAGCATGTGGGTGTGATCGACCAGACAGTCTGGCGCGAGAAGCTGGCGGGCCAGTATCAGGCGCTGGTGGATGAGGGCAGAGAATGATCAGGCGCGATGATGTGGCGGCTGGTCGGGCCTCTTCGCGGGCAAGCGCGCTCCTACGAGGGGCACGGCGATTGGCTGCCGCTGCGGTATTGGCGCTGGGTTTTGCAGGTGTGGCCCAGGCTGCGATTGATGCCTACACCTTCAAGGACGACGCCGAGCGGGCCCGCTACACCGAGCTGACCCGTGAGCTGCGCTGTCCGAAATGCCAGAACCAGGACATCGCTGATTCCAACGCACCCATCGCGGCCGACCTGCGCAAAGAGATCTACCGCATGCTCGGCGAAGGCCAGAGCAATCAGCAGATCATCGATTTCATGGTTGATCGCTACGGCGAGTTCGTGCGCTACAAGCCCGAGCTCAACGCCCACACCTGGCTGCTCTGGTTCGGTCCGGCCGGCTTGCTGCTGGGCGGCGCGGTGTTGATTGGTGTGATCGTCGTGCGCCGTCGTCGCACAAGCCGCGAAGACGCCGATGTGCTCTCAGACGAGGAGCGTCAGCGCCTCGCCCACTTGCTGGATAAAAACCGCGAATGATTGATTTCTGGATGGCCGCCGGCCTGCTGTTGCTGGTGGCCCTGAGTTTCCTGCTGATCCCGGTGGTGCGCGGCCGTCGCGCGCAGACTGAGGAAGATCGCACCGCCCTTAACGTCGCCTTGTATCAGGAGCGCATCGCCGAGTTGCAAGCGCAGCAGGAGGAGGGCGTGCTCTCGTCGGCGCAACTGGACGGCGGTCGGGCCGAGGCCGCGCGCGAACTGCTCGCCGACACCGAAGGGGTGGGCGCCGAGCGGGTGACGCGTCTGGGCAAGCCGCTGCCATTGCTCGCCGCGATTCTGGTCCCGGTGTTGGCGTTGGGCCTGTATCTGCATTTCGGCGCGTCTGACAAGGTTGAGCTGACCCGGGAGTTCTCCCAACCGCCGGGCTCGCTGGCGCAGATGACCGAGCGGCTGGAGCGTGCGGTGAAGGCGCAACCGGATTCCGCCGAGAGTGCGTACTTCCTAGCGCGGACCTACATGGCCCAGGATCGCCCGGCCGATGCCGCGCGGATGTTCGAGCGTGCGGCCAAGCTGGCCGGTCGTCAGCCCGAACTGCTGGGGCAGTGGGCCCAGGCGTTGTACTTCGCCGCTAACAAGGCCTGGACCCCGCAGATTCAGGGGATTGCCGAAGAAGCGCTGAAGCTCAACCCCAAGGAAGTCACCAGTCTGGGCCTGATGGGCATCAACGCCTTCGAAAGCCAGCAGTTTGATCAGGCGGTGAGTTACTGGACGCGTCTGTTGGCCGTGTTGCCGCAAGACGATCCTTCCCGTGGGGCGCTGGAAGGCGGTATCAAACGCGCCAGAGACAAGGTGGTGCAAAGCGGCGGCACGCTGGAAAACACCCCGCCGGTGGCGGTGCAGGGCGCGCGCATGAAGGTGCGTGTCACGCTGTCGGAGGCGTTGAAAGCCAAGGTCCAGCCGGGCGACACAGTGTTTGTGTTTGCCCGCGCGGTGTCGGGTCCGCCGGCGCCGCTGGCGGTCAAGCGCGTGACCGTGGCTGACTTGCCGGTGGAGGTCGAGCTGACTGACGCCGACGCGATGATGCCGCAGCTGAAACTGTCGAACTTTGCCGAAGTCCAACTCGTGGCCCGGGTGTCCCGCGCCGGTCAGCCGACGGCGGGGGAATGGATCGGCCGCAGCCAGCCGTTGCCGAGCAATGTGACGGCGCTGCAATCCCTGACCATCGACAGCCCCGATCAGTAATCCCGTTAACGCAGCGAGTAGAGAGTCCTTATGTATCGCGTCGCCCGTTTTGCCTTGTTGAGTCTGGTGGTGG
This sequence comes from Pseudomonas sp. HP_01, assembly GCF_055284355.1. Lineage (NCBI taxonomy): Bacteria > Pseudomonadati > Pseudomonadota > Gammaproteobacteria > Pseudomonadales > Pseudomonadaceae > Pseudomonas > Pseudomonas sp. HP_01. The sequence continues at coordinate 69,615 of NZ_JBTOPV010000022.1, forward strand.
GATTGACCGCAGCCTGTGCGGTGCAGCATCCAGGGCCGCAGAGCTCCGAACCGATCCCGACCGTTCCCGGCCCGTCGCCGACCCCGCAGCCCGGCACTCCGCGCACGGCGCCAGAGACACCGCCGTCTATGCCGATCCCTGCACCGGGCCCGAAAACCTCTTCGCACTTCGCTCCGCCGCCGGGTGGCAACAGCCATTGGGATGCGCGCCTGGGCGTGCATGTGCTGGATAATGTGCCGAACACGTTCTATCGCCAGCGCACCTATTACCGCTGGAACAACGGCTGGACCTGGTCGACTTCGCCAAGTGGTCCTTGGCAGGAGACAGACAGCAGCGGCGTACCGCCGGGGTTGAGCAAGCAGTTCGGGAACTGAGGTAGGCGGTGGGGCGTAGTACGCCGGGATCAAGATCAAGATCAAGATCAAGGGCGTCTGCCTAAGGGCAGACCGTTTCGCCTTCGGCGAGTTACTTGGAAAAGCACCCCAAGTAACCAAGGGTGCTTGCTCCTGGTTGGGTTCCTCCTCCGTCGGAATACCCTCACTCCGACGACGCTCCGTGGGCCCGCGCCGAACGGACATCCATGTCCTAGCGGCGCTCTCGCGGCATCCATGCCGCTCGGCCCACTCCGCGTCGTCTGCGTTCGGCCTGCACCCAAGTCGCGATGTGTGTCGTCTGGGCTGTCGCGTTCGAAGATCAAAAGCAGATCAAAAGCTTCCCGGCTGAAGCCGGTCCCACTGGGTGCACGCGCTGCTGTTAGTGGGACCGGCTTTAGCCGGGAAGAGGCCGGTTTGCTCACCATCAATCTTGATCGTTCCCACGCTCCGCGTGGTAACACCGCCCCCGGACGCTCCGCGTACGCTGCGCTTTCTGGCGTGGCGAGGTGACGCGGAGCGTCGCGGGATGCATTCCCACGCGGAGCGTGGGAACGATCAAAGATCATTGAAACACCGCGTACCCGTAGGACCGGCTTCAGCCGGGAAGCGGTTGATCTGCTCTAGATCTTGATCTTGATCTTAATCTTCAAACACATGACTTCCAGACGACACATATCGCGACTTGGGTGCAGGCTGAACGCAGGTTTTGCGCAGTGGGCCGAGCCGCAGGGATGCGGCGAGAGCGCCGTCAGGACATGGATGTCCGTTCGGCGCGGGCCCACGGAGCAAGACCGGAGTGAAGGAACCCCGAGGGACGAGGGGCCCAACCAGGAGCAAAAGCCCTTGGTTACTTGGGGCTTTTCCAAGTAACTCGCCGAAGGCGAAACGTCTGCCCCTAGGCAGACGCTATTGATCTTGGCGTACTAAGCCGGGGGCCTTATTTCGCCGGATAGATCTGATCAAACACCCCACCATCATTGAAGTGAGTTTTCTGCACCGTGCGCCAGTCGCCGAAGGTTTTTTCCACTGACAGGAAGTCCACTTTCGGGAAACGGTCGGTGTACTTGGCCAGCACCGCCGGGTCCCGAGGCCGCAGGTAGTTGTTGGCCGCGATTTCCTGGCCTTCGGGCGACCACAGGTACTTCAGGTATTCCTCGGCCACCGCGCGGGTGCCTTTCTTGTCGACCACCTTATCCACGACGGTGACTGGAGGTTCAGCTTCAGCGGAGACGCTCGGGTAAACCACTTCGAACTGATCGCGACCAAACTCCCGGGCGATCATTTCCGCTTCGTTTTCGAAGGTCACCAGCACGTCGCCGATGTGGTTGGTCATGAACGTGGTGGTCGCGCCACGGCCGCCGGTGTCGAGCACGGGCACGTGGCTGAACAGCTCGCCGACGAATTTCTTCGCCGCCGCTTCATCCCCGCCGTTCTTCAGCGTGTAGCCCCAGGCCGAGAGGTAGGTGTAACGCCCGTTGCCCGAGGTTTTCGGGTTCGGCACCACCACTTCAACGCCATCCTGGACCAGGTCCGGCCAGTCCTTCAGCGCCTTGGGATTGCCCTTGCGCACGATGAACACCGTGGCCGAAGTAAACGGTGCGCTGTTGTTCGGCAGGCGGGTGACCCAGTTATCCGGCACCAGTTTGCCGTTGTCCGCCAGCGCATTGATGTCGGTGGCCATGTTCATGGTGATGACATCGGCGGGCAGGCCATCGATCACTGAACGGGCCTGTTTGCTCGATCCGCCGTAGGACATCTGAATCGTCGGGGTTTCCCGGTGCTCGGCGTTCCAGTGCTTCTGGAACGCGGCGTTGTAGTCCTTGTAGAAGTCGCGCATCACGTCATACGACACGTTGAGCAGCGATGGCGCGGCGGCCTGTGCAGCGCTGCCCAGCGCCAGTCCTGCGGCGAGCAGGGAAGCGGCGAAGATCTTTTTCACTGTGAATTCCTTGTGGCGTTGAGCATGAAGCGTTTATCGGGTCGCTCTTGGAAGAGCCTTTGTTATAACCAGACGAGAGGGCCAGTGGCTGGCGACTATAACCAAAGTCGCCAGCGGCCCAATAGATCAAAAACTCATGTGCTTATGCCGCCTTGCGCATCGGCCGGTGCGGCGACCGCGCCGAGCTTGGGAAACAGCGCATTGCCGCACCGCGAACAGAACGCCGCGTTGGGTTCATGGGCGTTCTTGGCGCAGACCGGGCAGTCGTGCTGCAGCTGATCGCCGCGCATCGCGTTGGCCAGTTCAGCGGTGAAAATCCCGGTGGGCACGGCGATGATCGAGTAGCCGGTGATCATCACCAGCGACGACAGGATCTGCCCGATCGGCGTTCTTGGCACGATGTCGCCAAAGCCCACCGTGGTCAGGGTGACGATCGCCCAGTAGATGCCTTTGGGAATGCTGGTGAAGCCGTGCTCCGGGCCTTCGACGACGTACATCAGGGTGCCGAACACCGTCACCAGCGTCGACACGGTGGCCAGAAACACGATGATCTTCTGTTTGCTGCCCCGCAGCGCGGCGAGCAGGTAGTTGGCCTGTTTCAGGTAGGGACTGAGCTTGAGCACACGGAAGATCCGCAGCATCCGCACCACGCGGACAATCAGCAGGTACTGCGCGTCGCTGTAATAGATCGCCAGGATGCCCGGCACGATCGCCAGCAGGTCGATCAGGCCGTAGAAGCTGAACGCGTACTTGAGGGGTTTGGGCGAACAGTACAGGCGCACCAGGTACTCGACCGCAAAGATGAAGGTGAAGGTCCACTCGACCCAGGCCAATGGCGCGGCGTAGTTGCGGTGCACGGCTTCAATGCTGTCGATGATCGCCACGAGCAGGCTGCAGAGGATGAGCACCAGCAGGATCTTGTCGAAGCGTCGGCCGGGTTTGGTGTCACTTTGAAAAACGATAATGCGTAGCTGTTCGCGCCAGCTGATGTTGCTGTCCATGGGGTCGTTCCGCGTGCAAGGTCGGCAGAGCGTGGGACAAAGCGCTCAGGAGCGCAACCTGTCATCGCTGAGTGCACCGCGTACCCATGTGGGACCGGCTTTAGCCGGGAAGGCGTCGGTCGTTACACCCTAAATCTGATTTCGAACACACGCGCCTCTTCCCGGCTAAAGCCGGTCCCACTATGGATACGCGGTCAAATAGTGGGACTGGCTTTAGCCAGGAAGGCGTCGGTCGTCACACCGCAATGCTGATGGCGAACATACCGGCCTCTTCCCGGCTAAAGCCGGTCCCACTATGGATACGCGGTCAAACAGTGGGACCGGCTTCAGCCGGGAAGGCGTCGGTCGTCACACCGCAC